>NZ_LVVA01000023.1:0-276670 GCF_001631805.1 Enterobacter genomosp. S
TATCGTCTTGCGACGTTAAGAATCCATGTCACTTTGAGTGCCCACACAGATTGTCTGATAAATTGTTAAAGAGCAGTGCCGCTACGTTTTCGCTGCGGCGCGGGGTGTGCATATTACGCTTTCCCGCTTCAGAGTCAAGCCTTTATTTTGCTTTTCTCTGCTGACCCGGCGGCTTGCGTGCCGTTGTTCCGTGTCAGTGGAGGCGCATTATAGGGAGTTCTTCTGAAGTGACAAGAGGAAATTTAAAAAAAGTTTCTGACCGTGTTTTTTTTCACCAAAAACGATGAGTTCAAGCTACAAATTGTTCTATTTGATGTATCTGCAACCACAATCACACCTGAGATGGCATAATTAGCGCATCAATATTTAAGGAATAAAAGCGATGCCATTAAGCGCACAACAGTTGGCAGCTCAAAAAAACCTGTCGTACGTGCTGGCAGAAAAGCTGGCCCAGCTGATCTTAGCGGGTAAATATGCCCCAGGGAGCATCCTGCCCAGCGAGATGGAACTGGGGGATCGGTTTGGCGTAAGCCGTACCGCCGTTCGCGAAGCGGTAAAAACATTAACGGCGAAAGGAATGGTGCTTCCACGCCCGCGCATTGGCACCCGCGTTATGCCTCAGGGGAACTGGAACTTTCTCGATCAGGAATTACTCACCTGGTGGATGACCGAAGATAACTTTAATCAGGTCGTTGAACACTTTCTGGTCATGCGCAGCAGTCTTGAGCCTCAGGCCTGCCTGCTTGCCGCCACGCTCGGCACGGCAGAGCAAAAAGCGCAGCTCAATACATTAATGGAAGAGATGGTGTTTCTGAAAAAGCACTTTAACCGCGAACGCTGGATAGAGGTCGATATGGCCTGGCACGAACATATCTATAATATGAGCGGTAATCCTTTCCTGACCTCCTTTGCTTCTTTATTCCATTCTGTGTACCACACTTACTTTACCTCTATCACACAAGATGAGGTGGTGAAGCTGGATCTGCATCAGGCGATAGTCGATGCCATTCAGGAGAGCGACGGGCAGCGAGCCCTGAGTGCGTGCCAGGCGTTGCTGGCCGCGCCAACCCACCAGCAGGTAAATAAATGACTGAGAAAAAAGCACGCAGTATGGCCGGATTGCCGTGGATTGCAGCCATGGCGTTCTTTATGCAGGCACTGGATGCCACTATCCTCAATACCGCCCTTCCCGCTATAGCCCAAAGCCTTAACCGCTCCCCGCTGGCGATGCAATCCGCCATCATCAGCTATACCCTGACGGTGGCGATGCTTATTCCGGTCAGCGGCTGGCTGGCCGATCGTTTCGGCACGCGTAAAGTGTTCATGCTGGCGGTGACGCTGTTCACCCTCGGTTCTCTGGCGTGTGCCCTCTCCACTTCCCTGACGGAGCTGGTTATCTTCCGCGTCCTACAGGGGATAGGCGGTGCGATGATGATGCCCGTCGCGCGTCTGGCGCTCTTGCGCGCCTATCCGCGCAGCGAACTGCTCCCGGTGCTCAACTTTGTGACCATGCCGGGACTGGTCGGGCCGATACTTGGCCCGGTACTAGGCGGCGTACTGGTGACCTGGGCAAGCTGGCACTGGATCTTCCTGATTAACATTCCGATTGGTGTGGCAGGGCTGATTTACGCCCGCAAATATATGCCGAACTTCACCACGCCACGGCGCAGCTTCGATATGGGCGGCTTCTTCCTTTTTGGCCTCAGTCTGGTCCTGTTCTCTAGCGGGATGGAGCTGTTTGGCGAGAAAATCGTAGCGACGTGGCTGGCGCTGGCCGTCATCCTCAGCGGTATTCTGCTGTTCCTTCTTTATATACGCCATGCGCGTCGCCACCCGACGCCGCTTATCTCTTTATCTCTCTTTAACACCCGAACGTTCTCCGTCGGGATCGCGGGCAATATAGCTTCACGTCTCGGCACGGGCTGTGTGCCTTTCCTGATGCCGCTGATGCTTCAGGTCGGCTTTGGCTATCCGGCGCTGATTGCCGGCTGCATGATGGCCCCCACGGCGATGGGCTCGATTCTTGCAAAATCGACGGTTACCCAGGTGCTGCGCTGGTTTGGCTATCGTAAGACGCTGGTTGGCGTGACGGTATTTATCGGATTGATGATTGCGCAGTTCTCCCTGCAATCTGCGGCGTTACCGATATGGATGCTGATCCTGCCGCTGTTTGTGCTGGGAATGGCCATGTCGACGCAGTTCACGTCGATGAACACGATTACCCTTGCGGATCTCACCGATGAGAACGCCAGCAGCGGCAACAGCGTACTGGCGGTGACCCAACAGCTGTCGATCAGCCTCGGGGTAGCCGTGAGCGCGGCAGTGCTGCGGTTTTATGAAGGGTTTGACGGTACGAATACCGTTGAGCAGTTCCACTATACCTTTATCACCATGGGCGCGCTTACCGTGGTATCGGCGGTGGTCTTTATGTTGTTAAAGCCGAAAGACGGCCGGAACCTGATTAAAGAGCGTCACAAAGAAAAGGCTAAACCGAACCGCGTTCCATCAGAACAGGAGTAAGCTGCAAACGTTGCTGTTGCAGCGTGGGTTGCGCCATACGGTGGATCAACACGTCGATGGCCAGCTCACCCAGCTCATCCTTCGGCTGATGGATCGTGGTCAGCGGCGGCGTCATGTAGCGTGCCAGTTCGATATCATCGTAACCGACGATCGCCATATCGTCCGGAACACGTAACCCCGCCTGATACAGCGCCTGGTAAGCTCCGAATGCCATCGCATCGTTACCAATAAACACGGCCTGCGGGCGCGGCTCTTGCGCCAGCAGTTTCTGCATTGCTTCAAATCCACCGTTAAATTCGAAATCGCCGGTGATGCGATAGCCATCAGGAATGGCAAGCCCTGCCCGTTCCATTGCCGAAAGATAGCCTTCGAGACGCAGGCGCGCCGGGGTTTTATCCAGCGGGCCGGTAATGCAGGCAATGCGGGTATGACCTTTATCAATCAGGTGCTGCGTCGCCATATCGCCGCCCAGCAACGAGTTATCCTGAATCAGATCGCTGGTCCCGTCGAACGGCGCCCAGTCCATCATTACCGTGGGAATAGAAGGGTAGCGCTGAATAATCTCTTTCGAGGGTTGATGCGTTTCGGTACAGAGCAGCAGCAATCCGTCGACGCGTTTTTGCATGAGCGTCTCCAGGTTACGGTTCATGCGCTGCTCGTCCCCTTCGGTATTGCACAGCACCAGGCTATAGCCGCGCTCGAAGCAGCTGCGTTCCACGCCGCGCACCAGTTCAGAATAGAAAGGATTGGTACTGGCCGTGATCAGCATGCCGATGGTGCGCGTCTGGTTAAGCTTCAGGCTGCGCGCCAGCGCGGACGGCGCATAATTGAGTTCTTTAATTGCAGCGTCAACTTTCTCCCGAATCGCCTCGCTGACGAAGCGATCGTTATTAATAACGTGGGAGACGGTCGAGGTAGAAACGCCCGCCATACGGGCGACATCTTTCATTGTGGCCAAGCATTACCCCTGCTGACTTAAGAATTCATCGATCTCTTTACGCCACGGAACAGAAGGCTGTGCGCCTTTGCGCGTCACCGCAATCGCGGCGGCGGCATGCGCAAAGCGGATCGCGTCATCCATTGCTTTTCCTTCCAGCAATGCCGTTACCAGCGCACCGTTGAAGGTGTCGCCTGCGGCGATGGTATCAATGGCTTTGACCTTAAAGCCCGGTACGCGACGGCCATCGCCCTTGACGCTAGCCCACACTCCACGGCTGCCGAGGGTGATTATTACGGTTCCAATGCCTTTTTCATGCAGCGCACGCGCCGCACGCGCTGCATCGTCATCATTCTCGACACGGATGCCCGTCAGCTTTTCCGCTTCGGTTTCGTTCGGGGTGATGATATCCACCAGCGCCAGCAGTTCGTCTGATAATACACGGGCAGGCGCAGGGTTAAGTACGACAGTGGTATGATTTTCATGCGCAATTTTCGCGGCGGCCAGCACGCTTTCAACCGGAGACTCCAGCTGCATCAGCAGGGCTTCCGCTCCGGCGATGATCCCACGCTGCGCTTCGACACGTTCAGTCGTTAACGCGGCGTTAGCCCCCGCATGAATACCGATGACATTCTCACCTTCCGCATTGACGAAAATCAGCGCCACGCCGGTAGATTCCCCTTCAACAACGCTGACGGGTGCAGTATCGATGTTGTCGCTTGCCAGCTGTTTACGTACGCGCTCGCCGGTATCGTCATCACCCGTACAGGCGATAAACGCGATATTCGCCCCGCTGCGCCCGGCAGCAACCGCCTGGTTTGCGCCCTTACCGCCGAACGCGACCTGATACTGATTGCCGGTGACGGTTTCGCCCGGCGTGGGGAACGTTTCAAGGTTAAGAATGTGATCGGCATTGATACTGCCAAGGACGACGAGGTTGCCTGCGGTTTTCATGTATTGAGGTGTCCATCTGAGAGCGCCACCGGTATTACCCGGTGGCGTATGCCACACTTTTCTTTTATTTGGTGTCCCTCAGGCAGCCAGCGACTGCCTGAATCGCCTTTACTGCTTAATGACCAGCTTCAGGTCAACAGGGTATTTGGCCTGAACTTTTTCGCCCTTCAGCACTTTATCGGCAGTTTGCACGCCAGTCGCGCCAATCTGCTCAGGCAGCTGAGCGATGGTCGCAGCCAGTTTGCCATCATTTACTGCTTTTTCACCATCCGGCGTGCCGTCAAATCCGACAACCATCACATCTGATTTACCCGCAGTCTGGAGCGCACGCAGCGCACCGAGCGCCATTTCGTCGTTCTGTGCAAATACCGCCTGCACATCTGGATGCGCGGTCAGCAGGTTCTGCATAACGTTCAGACCCTTAGTACGGTCGAAGTCTGCTGGCTGGCTCGCCAGAACGTTAAATTTATGCGCCGCGACAGCCTGCTGGAAGCCTTCACCACGTTCACGGGCCGCAGAAGTACCGGCGATACCCTGCAACTCGATCACTTTTGCGCCTTCACCGGCTTTCTTAGCAATGTAGTCACCGGCAATTTTTCCGCCCAGTACGTTATCAGACGCAATGTGGCTGACCACGTCGCCTTTCGTCGCCTGACGGTCCAGGGTGATCACCGGGATCTTCGCCTGGTTTGCCATCTTCACGGCGTTACCGACCGCGTCGGAATCGGTTGGGTTGATCAGCAGGATTTTCGTACCGCGTACGGTTAAGTCCTGAACGTTAGCCAGCTCTTTCGCCGGATTGTTCTGTGAATCCAGCACCACCAGGTTGTAGCCCAGTTTGTCTGCTTCTTTCTGCGCACCGTCCTTCAGAGAGACGAAGAACGGGTTGTTCAGGGTAGAGACAACCAGCGCGATGGTATCTTTCGCCATGGCGTTAGCACTTACGGTTGTGCTCAGCGCGACAGCAGAAACCAGGGTAGCCAGTTTTTTCATGTTCATATCTAAGATGTCCTGTAGTGTCGTCAGTTACTGTTTTTTGTTGTCTACCAGTACCGCCAGCAAAATCACCACTGCCTTAACGATCATCTGGTAATAGGAGGAAACACCTAACAAATTCAAACCATTATTCAGGAAACCGAGGATCAGTGCGCCGATCAATGTCCCAACAATGCGACCTTTACCGCCCGCAAGGCTCGTACCGCCCAGAACCACCGCCGCGATGGCATCCAGCTCGTACCCCGTTCCCGCCGTTGGCTGTGCGGAAGAGAGGCGCGCCACTTCGATGATGCCCGCCAGAGAGGCCAGCAGGCCGCACAGGGAGTAAACGATAATTTTGACTTTATTGACGCTGATGCCGGACAGACGCGTGGCCGCTTCATTACCGCCCAGCGCATAGATATACCGGCCCAGGCGGGTATGATGCAGCATGTACCACGCCGCCAGGAAGACGATAGCCATGATCCAGACCGGCGTCGGGATGCCCAGCGGGCGACCAATACCGAACCAGCCAAACAGGTCGGCGTTATCCGTAAACCCGGTATTCACCGGGCTGCCGTTGGTGTACACCATGGTCACGCCGCGCAGCAGCAACATCATCACCAGCGTGGCGATAAATGCCTGAACGCGGCCTTTCGCCACTATCACACCGGTAACGGCACCAATCGCTGCGCCTGCCGCCAGGGCAGCGGCAACGGCCACCAGCGCGTTAACTTCAATGCCGACAATCGACGCGGCAATCGCACCGGTGAGCGCCAGCAGGGAACCGACGGACAGATCGATACCCGAGGTCAGAATCACCAGCGTCATCCCCACCGCCATAATGGCGTTGACGGAAGTCTGCTGAAGAATATTGAACAGGTTATTGACGGTAAAAAAGTTCGGGCTCATGGTCGAGACAATCGCGATCAGCACCAGCAGGGCAATCAGCGATTTTTGTTCCATCAGCCATGCCTTTGTGAAATAGCGGCGACCAGAAACAGCCTGGGTAGTCATCTTCTTACTCCTGATTCACGCGATTAAGCTTGCCCACAGCGGCAGCCATCAGAACTTCCTGGGTGGCCTGCTCGCGAGTGAATTCACCGCCGAGATGCCCTTCATGCATGACGATAATGCGATCGCTCATGCCTAATACTTCTGGCATCTCGGAAGAGACCAGAATGATGCTCAGACCGTCGGCCTTGAACTGGTTAATCAGCTGATAGATCTCTTTTTTCGCGCCCACGTCCACGCCGCGGGTTGGCTCGTCGAGGATCAGCACTTTCGGGCGCGTCATCAGCCCGCGAGCAATCGCCACTTTCTGCTGATTCCCGCCGGACAGCAGGCCAATCGCCTGCTCCATCGACGGCGTTTTAACGTTGAAGAGACGGATAAAATCGCTGACCGCCTGCTGTTCGTCTTTGTGCTTCAGGCTGCCGCCGCTGCGGCTGAAATAGCGCAGCGCGGTCAGGGACATGTTCTCTTTCACCGACATGCCCAGCACTAAGCCGTCGCGCTTTCGGTCTTCGGAGATATAGACGATGCCGTTCGCCAGCCCCTCCTGCGGCGAGCGGGTGACCACTTCATGACCATTAAGGGTAACGTAACCGCTGGTGCGCGGCAGTGCGCCATACAGCACTTTCATCAGTTCGGTACGGCCCGCGCCCATCAGGCCCGCCACGCCCAGGATCTCGCCCTGGCGGAGGGTAAAGGTCACATCGTTAACGCCCGGGCCGCAGAGGTTATCTACCTTCAGGCGGATCTCGCCCGGCGCTTTGTCCAGATGCGGATATTGGTCTTCGAGCTTACGTCCCACCATCATTTCGATCAGCGTATCTTCGTTCAGCGTCGCCACTTCGCGCTCGGCGATAAACTGCCCGTCGCGGAAGACGGTCACGTCGTCGCAAATTTCGAAGATCTCTTTCATGCGGTGAGAGATATAGACAATGCCGCGGCCCTGCGCTTTCAGCTCGCGGATCACGCGGAACAAGGATTCGGTTTCGGTATCGGTCAGGGCGTCGGTCGGTTCATCCATAATGATGACCTTCGACTCAAAGCTCAGTACCTTCGCGATTTCCACCATCTGCTGATCGCCGATGGAGAGGTCGCCCACCAGCCGGTCGCTCTTGAAGCGCAGGTTCAGCTTCGCCAGCAGTTTGTCCGCTTCGGCGTACATGGTTTTCCAGTCGATTTTGCCAAACCGGTTCACGAACTCGCGGCCCAGGAAGATGTTCTCCGCAATGGTCAGCTGCGGGATCAGGTTTAGCTCCTGATGAATAATGCCGATGCCCGCTTCCTGTGAGGATTTCGGGCCGCTGAAGGTGGTCTCTTTACCCAGCCAAACGAGTGAACCGGCATCGCGTTGGTAGATACCGGTCAGCACTTTCATCATGGTGGATTTGCCGGCGCCGTTTTCGCCCACCAGCGCCATTACGCGACCGGAATAGACGTTCAGCGCCGCGCCGGAGAGGGCTTTAACGCCCGGGAACGACTTATCGATCCCTTTGAGTTGGAGTAATGCGTCCATGATGGCCTCAGAAGGTGACGCCAGCACAGAGAATGATATTCGCATACGGGGAACACTCCCCGCTGCGAATCACCGCCTGACTGTCTGCGGTTTGTTGTTTGAACTGCTCGTGCGTTGTGTAACGAATTTCTATGGTGTTTCCCTGGCGTTGTTGCAGCTGCTCAATGTGGCTGAGCAACGCTTCGTGGAGTTGCGGATTATGCTGTTTGATTTCCGCGGCGAGAATGGCCGTCTCAACCTGCATTTCCGCGGTCACCACCTCCAGTACCTGCATGAACGAGGGTACGCCCTGCGTTAACGCCATATCGATACGGGTTGTGCTGCGCGGAACCGGTAAGCCTGCATCGCAAACCACCAGCGTATCGGTATGCCCAAGACGGGAAATAACCGACGAGATTTCTGAGTTGAGTACCGTGCCTTTCTTCATTTTTTGCTCCACTAGCGAAACGTTTCGCTAAAAACAGTGTAGCCGCAAAAATGTTCAGAAAACCATCATGACGTAACGGATTTGTGATCAACGTCGAAACGTTTCGCTAAGTGAAATATTGAGGTGATTTTGGCGGGTATGTTGAGGATCGGGTAGGCCGGGTGAGCGCAGCGCCACCCGGCATTTTTAGAAGGACTTAAATCTCGACCTGCGTCCCCAGTTCAATCACGCGATTAGGCGGGATCTCAAACTGGTCAGGCGCACGCAGGGCGTTACGTTGCAGGATGAGATACAGCTTACCGCGCAGACGCAGATACCATGGGCGCTTGCCGATGATCAGCGACTCGTGGGACATAAAGAACGACGTCTCCATCATGCGGCAGCTCAGCCCTTCCAGACCGCAGCGGTGGAAAACTTCTTCCACGTTCGGCGTTTCGCGCCATCCGTAGCTCGCCACCACGCGCCAGAAGGTCGGCGACAACTGCTCAATCTGTACGCGGCGCACGTTGTGAACGTACGGCGCATCTTCGGTGCGCAGCGTCAGCAGAATCACGCGCTCGTGCAGCACTTTGTTGTGCTTAAGATTATGCATCAGCGCAAACGGGATCACGTTCAACGCACGAGACATATACACCGCTGTGCCCGGCACGCGCACCGGCGGGGATTTCTCCAGCGAGGCGATCATCGCCTCCAGAGAATTACCGTGCTCATGCATACGTCGCAGCAGACGGAAACGTTCGCTCTTCCACGTCGTCATCACGATGAACATCACCAGACCCAGCGTCAGCGGCAGCCAGCCACCGGAGACAATCTTGTCGAGGTTCGCAGAGAACAGCGGCACGTCGATGCAGAGGAAGCCAACCAGGATCAGCCCCACGAGGAACTTATTCCAGTGCCAGTTACGATACGCCACGGTGGTGGAGAGAATAGAGGTCAACACCATCGTTCCGGTCACCGCGATACCGTACGCCGCCGCCAGGTTACTGGAGTGCTCGAAGCTGACGATAACAATCACAACCGCGAAATAGAGCAGCCAGTTGACGAACGGAATGTAGATCTGGCCTGACTCCATCTCAGAGGTATGAATAATGCGCATTGGCGAGAGATACCCCAGACGCACGGCCTGACGCGTCAGGGAGAAGACGCCGGAGATGACGGCCTGAGAGGCAATGACCGTCGCCAGCGTCGCCAGGATCAGCATCGGAACCAGCGCCCAGTCCGGCGCCAGCAGGAAGAACGGGTTTTTAATTGCTTCAGGATGGGCAAGCAGCAGCGCGCCCTGGCCGAAGTAATTCAGCACCAGCGAAGGCAGGACAACGCTAAACCAGGCGACACGAATAGGGAGTTTCCCAAAGTGGCCCATATCCGCATACAGCGCTTCAACACCGGTAATGGAAAGCACCACCGCGCCCAGCGCCACGAACGACACCACTTTATATTCAAGGAAGAAATGAACCGCCCACATCGGGTTCAGCGCGTGCAGGACATCCGGGTTGGCAATAATGCTGCGCAAGCCCAGCGCCGCCAGGATCAGGAACCAGGCCAGCATAATAGGCGCAAACAGCTTACCCACCAGCCCGGTACCGTGTTTTTGTATGGCAAACAGCAATGTCAGCACGACAATAGCGAGTGGCACGACCCACGTATCAAGCTGCGGCGCGACAATCTCCAACCCTTCTATGGCCGACATCACCGAAATCGCCGGCGTAATCACCACTTCCCCATAGAAGAAGCTGCCGCCAATCAGGCCGATAATGACCAGCACAGAGGTCATTCTTGCAGAGGTATTGCGCCCGGCAAGGGACATCAGGGTCAGAATACCGCCCTCACCCGCGTTATCAGCCCGCATAACGAAGGAGAGATACTTCAGGGAGACCACCAGGATCAGCAGCCAGAAGATGAGCGAGAGAAAACCAAATACGGCGTCACGCTCTACACCAAAACCAAACTGACCGGACAGACATTCACGAAGCGTATAAAGCGGGCTGGTGCCGATATCACCGTAGACAACCCCGATCGCCGCAAGCGTTACTGCGGGTAATGATTGCTTATTATCAGTGCTCATAGACTAGTCTTTTCGTTTGAATAACAAATGTGTGCTTAGTCCCTTGGCCCACAAAAAGCGCACAGTATGCACGATTCAATGCAAAATCGTACCCCTAAATGCAGCCGCATTAATGTAGCGCAAAGAAAATAGCGCCGCACTTCAGCCTATTACCAGGCCAGACCGAAACGTCTATACTCGCTTCAATTAGCCGCCACCACGGTGAAAGGATGCAAAACTATTATGGCTCACTCACATTTATTAGCAGAAAGAATTTCCCGCCTCAGCAGCGCGCTGGAGAAAGGCCTTTACGAGCGTAGCCACGCCATTCGCCTCTGTTTACTGGCGGCGTTGAGCGGGGAAAGCGTGTTTCTGCTGGGCCCGCCGGGCATTGCCAAAAGTCTGATCGCACGCCGCCTCAAGTTCGCTTTCCAGAACGCTCGCGCGTTTGAGTATTTGATGACACGCTTCTCCACGCCGGAAGAAGTTTTCGGCCCGCTCTCCATTCAGGCGTTAAAAGACGAGGGACGCTACGAGCGTCTGACGGCGGGCTATCTCCCGGAAGCGGAAATCGTCTTTCTTGATGAGATCTGGAAAGCCGGCCCGGCCATTCTGAACACCCTGCTGACGGCAATCAACGAACGCCGCTTCCGCAACGGCGCGAGCGAAGAGAAGATCCCCATGCGCCTGCTGGTGGCCGCGTCTAACGAATTGCCCGAAGCCGACAGCAGCCTGGAAGCGCTGTACGACCGCATGCTGATCCGCTTGTGGCTGGATAAAGTCCAGGATAAATCGAACTTCCGTTCAATGCTGGTGAGCCAGCAGGACGAAAACGAAAACCCGGTGGCAGCATCGTTACAGGTCACGGACGAGGAATATCACCAGTGGCAGGAGGATATCGGCAAGATAAAACTGCCTGATACCGTATTTGAGCTGATCTTCATGCTGCGCCAGCAGCTTGATTTACTGCCCTCCGCGCCGTACGTCTCCGACCGTCGCTGGAAAAAAGCCATTCGCCTGCTTCAGGCAAGCGCCCTGTTCAGCGGCCGCGATGCTGTTGCCCCTGTCGATCTGATCCTGCTGAAAGACTGTCTGTGGCACGACGCAGAAGGGATGAATCTGATGCAGCAGCAGCTGGACGTTTTGATGACCGGACACGCGTGGGGCCAGCAGTCGATGCTCAATCAGCTGGGGGCGATTGCCCAACATCGACTTCAGCTCCAGCAGCAGCAAAGTGACAAAACCGCGCTGAAGGTGAACCGTCTCGGCGGGATGTTTGCCCGTAAGCCACACTATGAACTGCCCGCCGGGCTGACTGACGCCTCGCTCACGCTCCTCCTCCAGCAGCCGCTTAAGCTTCATGATATGCAGGTGGTGCACGTGACGATCGAACGCGTTGCGCTGGTTCAGTGGCTGGATAAGGGCGGTGAGATCCGCGGTAAACTCAACGGTATTGGCTTTGCACAGCCGCTGTCGCTGGAAGTCGATAGCAGCCAACATCTGGTGATCCGCGACGTCAGCCTTCAGGGATCGCGCCTGGCGCTGCCGGGAACGGCCTCGGACAGCCTTCCGGAGGAGATCAAACAGCAGCTCGACGCGCTGGATAACGAATGGCATCAGCAGCACACGCGCTTCAGCGAGCAGCAGAAATGCCTCTTTATTCATAGCGACTGGTTAGGCCGCATTGAAGCCAGCTTGCAGGATGTCAGCGCGCAGATCAAACAGGCGCGTCAATGCTAACGCTGGATACGCTCAACGTCATGCTGGCGGTTAGCGAGGACGGTTTAATCGAAGAGGTCATCATTACCCTGCTCGCTTCACCGCAGCTGGCGGCCTTTTTTGAAAAATTCCCGAAGCTCAGAAAAGCAATGACGGACGATCTTCCCCGCTGGCGCGATAGCCTGCGACAGCGGTTCAAGGAGACGGAAGTCCCGCCCGAACTGACAGAGGAAGTGGCTGATTACCAGCAGTGCCAGCGGCTTTCAACGCCGCAGTTTATTGCCCAGCTTCCGCAAACCCTGACATTGCTTGATAAGGTTCATTCCCCGTTTGCCAGCCAGGCCAGAGCGCTGGCCACCGACAACCCGAGCTTTACTCCCGCCCTGCACACCCTGTTTTTACAGCGCTGGCGGCTCAGCCTTGTGGTTCAGGCCACCTCGCTCAACCAGCAATTACTGGACGAAGAGCGCGAACAGCTGTTGAGCGAGGTTCAGGAGCGGATGACGTTAAGCGGCCAGCTGGAACAGGTGCTGGTGGAGAATGAAAACGCTGCCGGACGCCTCTGGGATATGAGTGCCGGACAGCTAAAGCGCGGCGACTATCAGCTGATCGTCAGGTACGGCGACTTTCTGGCGCAACAGCCGGAGCTGATGAAGCTCGCGGAACAGCTTGGGCGCTCCCGGGAGGCAAAATCGGTCCCAAAGAACGATGCGCCGATGGAAACCTTCCGCACCCTGGTGCGTGAACCCTCCACCGTGCCGGAGCAGGTTGACGGGCTACAGCAAAGCGATGACATCCTGCGCCTGCTGCCCACGGAACTCAGCACGCTGGGAATGACCGAGCTGGAGTATGAGTTTTATCGTCGGCTGGTGGAAAAACAGCTGCTCACCTATCGGCTACACGGCGAAGCCTGGCGCGAGAAGATCAGCCAGCGTCCGGTGGTGCATCAGGACTTTGATGAGCAACCGCGCGGCCCGTTCATTGTTTGCGTCGATACGTCCGGATCGATGGGGGGGTTTAATGAACAGTGCGCAAAAGCGTTCTGCCTGGCCCTGATGCGCGTGGCGCTCGCCGATCGTCGTCGCTGCTACATCATGTTATTTTCCAGCGAAGTGGTCGGATATGAACTGACTGGCTCACAGGGGCTGGAGCAGGCGATCCGCTTTTTAAGCCAACGCTTTCGCGGCGGCACCGATCTGGCCAGCTGTTTTCGCAGCATCATTGAGCGTATGCAGGGCGGCGACTGGTACGACGCAGATGCGGTGGTGATTTCCGATTTTATTGCCCAGCGGCTGCCGGACGACGTGGTGAGTAAAGTGAAGGAGATGCAGCGCGTGCACCAGCACCGTTTTCATGCGGTGGCGATGTCCGCCCATGGAAAACCCGGCATCATGCGCATCTTCGATCATATCTGGCGCTTTGACACCGGGTTGCGTAGCCGCCTGCTCAGACGCTGGCAGCGTTAATTACAGAAGAGAACCGACGCTTTCACGTACCTGCTGCGGCCAGACCCCACACTGCACCTGACCAATGTGAGACAGTTGCAGCAGCAGCATGGTCAGACGGGACTGCCCGATACCGCCGCCGATGGTCTGCGGCATTTCACCGCGCAGCAGCGCCTGATGCCACTCCAGTTGCAGACGATCTTCATCACCGGTCACGGCCAGCTGACGCTTCAGTGCTTCAGCATCCACGCGGATCCCCATTGAAGAGAGTTCAAACGCATCTTCCAGAACCGGGTTCCAGACCAGAATGTCGCCGTTCAGTCCGGCATATTCGCTTTCGCCCACGGTGCTCCAGTCATCATAATCCGGCGCACGAACGTCGTGACGTTTGCCATCAGACAGTTTGCCGCCGATGCCAATCAGAAATACTGCGCCCAGTTCTTTGGCGATCGCCCGCTCGCGGCCTTTGGCATCCAGATCCGGGAAACGGCTCAGCAGTTCCTGGCTGTGGACAAAGTGGATCGTTTCCGGCAGGAACGGTGCCAGACCAAACTCTTTGCTCACGGCCGCTTCGGTTGCTTTGATCCCCGCGTAGATCGCCTCTACGGTGGATTTCAGCGTACCAACATGACGCTCGCCGTCACCCATTACGCGCTCCCAGTCCCACTGGTCAACGTAGACAGAGTGAATTGGGGAGAGACGGTCTTCATCGGGGCGAAGGGCTTTCATGTGCGTGTAAAGCCCTTCGCCCGCGCTGAAGTCGTGTTGTCCCAGGGTTTGACGCTTCCACTTCGCCAGGGAATGCACCACTTCGAACTGGGCGTCTGGCAGTGTTTTCACTTTTACCTGTACCGCTTTTTCGCAACCAGACAGGTTATCCTGCGTCCCGTCACCCACGCGGCTCAGAATCGGCGCCTGAACTTCAATAAGGCCAAGCTTCTCTTCCAGCTGGCGGGAAAAATGGGATTTTACGAAACTGATCTGGCGTTGTTTTGCGATGTAAGCGGTTTTCATTATTTATACTCCTGCGTCCTGTTGGTATTGATTAAGCAACAAAAATGGCACCTTATTCAATAACCCATCAACAAAAAGCCGCCTTCACTTTTGATTCGATAAAATTAACCGCTAGAATAGAGGGAATCATCAATCTTCATAAGAAAAAGCTATGGAAAATTATCAGATCGACAATCTTGACCGCGGCATCCTGGAGGCGCTGATGGCCAATGCGCGCACCGCGTATGCCGAACTGGCGAAACAGTTTGGCGTCAGCCCGGGGACCATTCACGTCCGCGTTGAGAAAATGAAGCAGGCGGGGATCATCACTGGCGCACGCATTGACGTCAGTCCGAAGCAGCTCGGCTACGACGTTTGCTGCTTCATTGGCATCATTCTTAAAAGTGCAAAAGATTACCCCTCAGCGCTGGAGAAGCTGAACGCGCTGGATGAAGTCACCGAGGCGTACTACACCACCGGGCACTACAGCATCTTTATTAAGGTAATGTGCCGATCCATCGATGCCCTCCAGCAGGTACTTATCAACAAGATCCAAACAATCGATGAAATTCAGTCCACCGAAACCCTGATCTCCCTGCAAAACCCGATCATGCGTACCATCCGCCCGTGATCGGGCAATTTCATTCCCACATTTTCCACAGGTAGATCCCAGCTCGTTCACAGCGTACAATGGCCGCCTCTTTATCTGAGCGAGCGATCAATGGCGGACATTACTCTTATCAGCGGCAGCACCCTAGGCGGTGCGGAATATGTAGCGGAACATCTGGCTGAGAAGCTGGAAGACGCGGGCTTTTCAACGGAAACCCTGCACGGCCCGCTGCTGGAAGATCTCCCGACTGATGGGGTCTGGCTGCTGATCACCTCCACGCACGGCGCGGGCGATCTGCCGGATAACCTGCAACCTTTATATGACGAACTGCTGGAACAGCAGCCCAGTCTGTCAAACGTCCGGTTTGGTGCGATCGGGATCGGCAGCCGTGAATATGACACCTTCTGCGGTGCAATAGAGAAAGTAGAAGCCGCTGTAACCGCCTGCGGAGCAAAACAGCTGGGTGAAACCCTGAAGATCAACATCCTCGATCATGATATTCCGGAAGATCCAGCCGAGATCTGGCTCGCAGAATGGAAAAATTTACTCAAAAACGATTAAAGATCGTGCGATCAGATGTGGATAACTCTGGTTAAAAGCTCGTATTAACCCGTAGTTATCCAAAGAACAACGTTGGTTTAGTTTTTGACCTGTGGATAAAGCGGCGATCTGATCCCAGCTTATACTGTCCAGGATCACCGATCATTCACAGCAAACGATCCTTCCTAACTGCATGATCTTATTTATGAGATCGGACTTATCCACAACGGTCTGCGATCCTAATAAGAGATCACAATAGAACAGATCTCTAAATAAAAAGATCTTCTTTTTAATAGCCCAGGATCCCAATGCTTTCTCGAAAGACTAAAGTTGAGTAGAATCCACGGCCCGGGCTTCAATCCATTTTCATACCGCTTTACGCGAGGCAGACCACCATGTTTTATCAGGATCCTTTTGACGTCATCATCATTGGCGGGGGTCATGCAGGCACTGAGGCCGCAATGGCCGCAGCGCGAATGGGTCAGCAGACCCTGCTTTTGACACACAATATCGACACGCTGGGACAAATGTCCTGTAATCCGGCGATTGGCGGCATTGGGAAAGGACACCTGGTAAAAGAAGTGGATGCACTTGGCGGCCTGATGGCGAAAGCGATCGATCATGCGGGCATTCAGTTTAGGATACTAAACGCGAGTAAAGGCCCTGCTGTCCGCGCCACTCGTGCGCAGGCAGACCGCGTGCTTTACCGTCAGGCTGTCCGCACCGCGCTGGAGAACCAGCCGAACCTGATGATCTTCCAGCAGGCAGTAGAAGATCTTATCGTGGAGAACGATCGTGTTGTCGGTGCTGTGACCCAAATGGGCCTCAAGTTCCGCGCAAAAGCCGTGGTGCTGACGGTCGGGACATTCCTGGACGGCAAAATCCATATTGGTCTGGACAACTACAGCGGTGGCCGTGCTGGCGATCCGCCGTCCATTCCGCTGTCTCGTCGTCTGCGTGAACTGCCGCTGCGCGTCAGCCGTCTGAAAACCGGCACGCCGCCGCGTATCGATGCGCGCACCATTGATTTCAGCGTACTGGCCCAACAGCACGGCGATAACCCAATGCCGGTGTTCTCGTTCATGGGCAATGCGGCACAACATCCGCAGCAGGTGCCGTGCTACATCACGCACACCAATGAGAAAACGCACGACGTGATCCGCAATAACCTCGATCGCAGCCCAATGTACGCGGGCGTGATCGAAGGGATCGGCCCGCGCTACTGCCCGTCGATCGAAGACAAGGTGATGCGCTTTGCCGATCGTAACCAGCACCAGATCTTCCTGGAGCCGGAAGGATTGACCTCTAACGAAATTTACCCGAACGGCATCTCCACCAGCCTGCCATTCGACGTGCAGATGCAAATTGTTCGCTCAATGCAGGGGATGGAGAATGCGAAAATCGTTCGCCCTGGCTACGCTATTGAGTACGATTTCTTCGACCCACGTGACCTGAAGCCGACGCTGGAGAGCAAATTCATCCACGGCCTGTTCTTCGCGGGGCAGATTAACGGCACCACCGGCTACGAAGAAGCCGCAGCGCAGGGTTTGCTTGCCGGTCTGAACGCTGCCCGCTTCTCTGCCGAGAAAGATGGCTGGGCGCCGGCGCGTTCTCAGGCCTATCTGGGCGTTTTGGTCGACGATCTCTGCACGCTGGGTACCAAAGAACCGTACCGTATGTTTACCTCTCGCGCGGAATATCGTCTGATGCTGCGCGAAGACAACGCCGATCTGCGTCTGACCGAAATGGGTCGAGAGCTGGGTCTGGTGGATGACGAACGCTGGGCGCGCTTCAACGAGAAGCTTGAACGCATTGAACAGGAACGTCAGCGCCTGAAAACCACCTGGGTAAACCCTCAGGCGGAAACCGCTGCCGAAGTGAACGCTCACTTAACAGCGCCGCTGTCGCGTGAAGCCAGCGGCGAAGATCTGCTGCGTCGTCCTGAAGTCACCTACGAGAATCTGGTCAAACTGACTGCGTTCGCGCCGGGCCTTGAAGACGCTGAAGCGGCTGAGCAGGTCGAAATTCAGGTGAAATACGAAGGCTACATTGCGCGTCAGCAGGATGAGATCGAAAAACAGCAGCGTAATGAAAATACGCTGCTGCCGGAAATGCTGGACTATCGTCAGGTGACGGGCCTTTCCAACGAAGTGATCGCTAAGCTTAACGATCATAAACCGGTGTCGATTGGCCAGGCCTCACGGATCTCCGGCGTCACGCCTGCCGCGATTTCAATTCTGCTGGTGTGGCTGAAAAAGCAGGGTATGCTGCGCCGCAGCGCGTAACGTTTGAACATTGCCCGGTGGCGCTGCGCTTACCGGGCCTACAGAACCCCGAAGGGCGGGTAAGCGAAGCGCCACCCGCCAGTAAGTATCTCAACAGGTATCCACCGTGCTCAATAAACTCTCTCGTCTGCTGGATGAAGCAGGTATTTCGCTCACCGATCACCAGAAAAACCAGCTGGTGGCCTATGTCGATATGCTGAACAAATGGAACAAAGCGTACAATCTGACCTCGGTGCGCGATCCCAACGAGATGCTGGTTCGCCATATTCTCGATAGCATCGTGGTGGCGCCGTACCTGAAAGGTGAACGTTTTATCGACGTTGGCACCGGTCCGGGGCTGCCGGGTATCCCGTTGTCTATCGTCCGCCCGGAGAGCCATTTCACGCTGCTGGACAGCCTGGGCAAGCGCGTGCGCTTTTTACGCCAGGTACAGCATGAGCTGAAGCTGGAAAACATCACGCCGGTGCAGAGCAGGGTAGAGGCGTTCCCGGCAGAGCCGCCGTTTGACGGCGTCATCAGCCGTGCCTTTGCATCGCTTAACGACATGGTGAGCTGGTGTAAACACCTGCCGGCGGAAAATGGCCGCTTTTATGCCCTGAAAGGGCTGGTGCCTGAAGATGAGATTCAACAGCTGCCAGCGGATTTTGCTGTTGAATCAATCGAGAAGTTACAGGTTCCTCATCTCGACGGTGAACGGCATTTGGTGATTCTTAAGCCAAACAAATTTTAAAAAATAAATAAAAAATGGGGAATTAGTGCTGTTCTTAGTGTGTTAAAAAACAGCACACCCATGAGGATAATTCTGAAGTCATTTTAACCTTGTGTTCACCATGGTTTTTCTTGCGGTTAACCTGAGGTGATTCATTCACCGTAATGATAATCAACTATGAAAATATCAGTCTGCTAAAAGTGGGCTGTAGCAACCAGAATGCAATGTTAAATATTTATTAAAAATGTCAATAAAAGGTTTTTGTTGTATATAAGGCTGTTTTAGAAATAGTTGCGATTTTTTGGCTTTAAATTCATGAAGATGAAATAAAACGTTTTACGTGTTTGATAATTACCGCTTTATCGCAAATGTGCATTTTGTGATCTCGTGCACGCTTTATCGCCAACGTTTTCGCGCTGTTTGCAGTTTCGCCTGAAGGTCGACGCTTTGGTCAAAAGTTGAAAAATAGCGCTGGGGAAAAATATTTAAACATTTATTCACCTTTTCGCTACTTAATGTTTGAAATCACGGGTACGCACCGTATAATTTGACCGCTTTTTGATGCTTGACTCTGAGCCTTAAAGGACGTTTTATACGACACGCGGCATACCTCGAAGGGAGCAGGAGTAAAACGTGATGTCTGTGTCGCTCTTGAGTAGAAACGTTGCTCGTAAGCTTCTGTTCATTCAGTTTCTGGCGGTAATAGCAAGTGGACTGCTGTTTAGCCTCAAAGACCCCTTCTGGGGCATCTCCGCCGCGTGCGGAGGTTTGGCGGTTGTGCTGCCAAACGTGTTGTTTATGATTTTTGCCTGGCGTCATCAGGCGCATACACCCGCCAAAGGCCGCGTGGCCTGGTCCTTCGCTCTCGGCGAAGTGTGTAAGGTGTTGTTGACCTTTGCTCTACTGGTGATGGCGCTGGCGGTTTTGAAAGTGGTATTCATGCCGCTGATAGCAACGTGGGTTTTGGTGCTGGTGGTACAAGTTCTGGCTCCAGCTGTAATCAATAACAAAGGGTAAAAGGCATCATGGCTTCAGAAAATATGACGCCGCAGGATTACATAGGTCACCATCTGAATAACCTTCAGCTGGACCTGCGTACATTCTCGCTGGTGGATCCACATAACCCCCCGGCCACCTTCTGGACGATCAACATCGACTCCATGTTCTTCTCGGTGGTTTTGGGTCTTCTGTTCCTGGCCATGTTCCGCAGCGTTGCTAAAAAGGCGACCAGCGGTGTTCCAGGGAAATTCCAGACGTTCGTTGAGATGATCATCGGCTTCGTCCATGGCAGCGTGAAAGACATGTACCATGGCAAGAGCAAGCTGATTGCTCCGCTGGCCCTGACCGTGTTCGTTTGGGTCTTCCTGATGAACCTGATGGACCTGCTGCCAATTGACCTGCTGCCGTTCATCGGCGAGCACATCTTCGGCCTGCCTGCGCTGCGTGTTGTACCGTCTGCGGACGTGAACATCACCCTGTCGATGGCGCTGGGCGTGTTTATCTTGATTCTTTTCTACAGCATCAAAATGAAAGGCGTAAGCGGCTTTGTGAAAGAGCTTACCTTGCAGCCGTTCAACCACTGGGCGTTTATTCCGGTCAACCTGATCCTGGAAGGCGTTAGCCTGCTGTCCAAACCTGTTTCACTGGGTCTGCGACTGTTCGGCAACATGTATGCGGGTGAGCTGATTTTCATTCTGATCGCGGGTCTTCTGCCGTGGTGGTCACAGTGGGTTCTGAATGTGCCATGGGCCATTTTCCACATCCTGATCATTACGCTGCAAGCCTTTATCTTCATGGTTCTGACGATCGTCTATCTGTCGATGGCGTCTGAAGAGCACTGATTTTTTACCAACACTACTACGTTTTAATTGAAACAAACTGGAGACTGTCATGGAAAACCTGAATATGGATCTGCTGTACATGGCTGCCGCTGTGATGATGGGTCTGGCGGCTATCGGTGCTGCGATCGGTATCGGCATCCTCGGGGGCAAATTCCTGGAAGGCGCTGCGCGTCAACCTGATCTGATTCCTCTGCTGCGTACTCAGTTCTTTATCGTTATGGGTCTGGTGGATGCAATCCCAATGATCGCTGTAGGTCTGGGTCTGTACGTGATGTTTGCTGTCGCGTAGTAGTTGTTTTAAAACCCCAAGCCACAGAAATTTAAGAGGTATTGTGCTGTGAACATGAACGCAACAATCCTCGGCCAGGCCATCGCGTTTATTCTCTTTGTCTGGTTCTGCATGAAGTATGTATGGCCGCCTTTAATGGCTGCCATCGAAAAACGTCAGAAAGAAATTGCTGACGGTCTGGCTTCCGCAGAACGCGCTAAGAAAGATTTGGACCTTGCACAGGCCAACGCGACAGACCAGCTGAAAAAAGCGAAAGCTGAAGCTCAGGTAATCATTGAACAGGCTAACAAACGCCGTTCTCAGATCCTGGACGAAGCCAAAGCTGAAGCAGAACAGGAACGTACTAAGATCGTGACACAGGCTCAGGCTGAAATTGAAGCTGAGCGTAAACGTGCTCGTGAAGAACTGCGTAAGCAGGTTGCGATTCTGGCTGTTGCTGGCGCCGAGAAGATCATCGAACGTTCCGTGGATGAAGCTGCTAACAGCGACATCGTGGACAAACTTGTCGCTGAACTGTAAGGAGGGAGGGGCTGATGTCTGAATTTGTTACGGTAGCTCGCCCCTACGCCAAAGCAGCTTTTGACTTTGCTGTCGAACACCAAAATGTCGATCGCTGGCAGAATATGCTGGCGTTTGCCGCTGAGGTGACGAAAAACGAACAAATGGCCGAGTTGCTTTCCGGTGCGTTAGCGCCTGAAACCCTCGCCGCGTCGTTTATCGCCGTGTGCGGAGAGCAACTGGATGCCAACGGCCAGAACCTGATTAAGGTGATGGCAGAAAATGGTCGTCTCCGTGTGCTCCCGGATGTTCTCGAGCAGTTTGAGCACTTACGTGCCCTCAGTGAAGCTACCGCTGAAGTTGAAGTAACTTCCGCAACTGAACTGAGTGACGAACAGCTTGCGAAAATCACCGCCGCGATGGAAAAACGTCTGTCACGCAAAGTTAAGCTGAATTGCAAAATCGATAAGTCTGTAATGGCAGGCGTAATCATCCGCTCGGGTGATATGGTCATTGATGGCAGCGTACGCGGCCGTCTTGAGCGCCTTGCAGACGTCTTGCAGTCTTAAGGGGACTGGAGCATGCAACTGAATTCCACCGAAATCAGCGAACTGATCAAGCAGCGCATTGCTCAGTTCAGTGTTGTGAGTGAAGCTCACAACGAAGGTACTATTGTTTCTGTAAGTGACGGTGTTATCCGCATCCACGGCCTGGCCGATTGTATGCAGGGTGAGATGATTTCCCTGCCGGGTAACCGTTACGCTATCGCACTGAACCTGGAGCGCGACTCCGTAGGTGCAGTTGTGATGGGTCCATACGCTGACCTCGCCGAAGGCATGAAGGTTAAGTGTACTGGCCGTATTCTGGAAGTGCCGGTTGGCCGTGGCCTGCTGGGTCGCGTTGTTAACACCCTGGGTGCGCCAATCGACGGTAAAGGTCCGGTTGATAACGATGGCTTCTCGCCAATCGAAGTTATCGCACCGGGCGTTATCGACCGTCAGTCCGTTGATCAGCCTGTGCAGACGGGTTATAAGTCCGTTGATGCCATGATCCCAATCGGTCGTGGTCAGCGTGAACTGATCATCGGTGACCGTCAGACCGGTAAAACCGCGATGGCAATCGACGCCATCATCAACCAGCGTGACTCCGGCATCAAATGTGTGTACGTGGCTATCGGCCAGAAAGCGTCCACCATTTCCAACGTGGTTCGTAAACTGGAAGAGCACGGCGCACTGTCTAACACCATCGTTGTGGTAGCAACCGCGTCTGAATCCGCTGCACTGCAATACCTGGCGCCATACGCCGGTTGTGCAATGGGCGAATACTTCCGTGACCGCGGTGAAGATGCACTGATCGTATACGATGACCTGTCTAAACAGGCTGTTGCGTATCGTCAGGTTTCCCTGCTGCTCCGTCGTCCACCAGGACGTGAAGCATTCCCGGGCGACGTATTCTACCTCCACTCTCGTCTGCTGGAGCGTGCTTCCCGCGTTAACGCGGAATACGTCGAGAACTTCACCAAAGGTGAAGTTAAGGGTAAAACGGGCTCTCTGACCGCGCTGCCGATCATTGAAACCCAGGCGGGTGACGTTTCTGCGTTCGTTCCGACCAACGTAATCTCCATTACCGATGGTCAGATCTTCCTGGAAACCAACCTGTTTAACTCCGGTATTCGTCCGGCGGTTAACCCGGGTATTTCCGTATCCCGTGTGGGTGGTGCTGCTCAGACCAAGATCATCAAGAAACTGTCCGGTGGTATCCGTACCGCGCTGGCACAGTATCGTGAACTGGCTGCGTTCTCTCAGTTCGCATCCGATCTGGACGAAGCAACCCGTAAACAGCTGAGCCACGGTCAGAAAGTGACCGAGCTGCTGAAGCAGAAACAGTACGCGCCAATGTCTGTTGCTCAGCAGGGCCTGGTACTGTTCGCGGCTGAACGCGGTTACCTCGAAGATGTGGAACTGGCGAAAATCGGTAGCTTCGAAGCCGCTCTGCTGGCTTACGCTGACCGTGATCACGCTCCGCTGATGCAAGAGATCAACCAGACCGGTGGCTATAACGACGAAATCGAAGGCAAGCTGAAAGCTATCCTCGATTCCTTCAAAGCAACCCAATCCTGGTAATCGTCCGGCGGCTTGTCTCAGGACAAGCCGTCTGGCATTGAGGAGAAGCTCATGGCCGGCGCAAAAGAGATACGTAGTAAGATCGCAAGCGTCCAGAACACGCAAAAGATCACTAAAGCGATGGAGATGGTCGCCGCTTCCAAAATGCGTAAATCGCAGGATCGCATGGCGGCCAGCCGTCCTTATGCAGAGACCATGCGCAAAGTGATTGGTCACCTTGCAAACGGTAATCTGGAATATAAGCACCCTTACCTGGAAGAACGCGACGTTAAGCGCGTGGGCTACCTGGTGGTGTCGACTGACCGTGGTCTGTGTGGCGGCTTGAACATTAACCTGTTCAAAAAACTGCTGGCGGATATGAAAGTCTGGTCCGATAAAGGCGTTCAGTGCGATTTGGCACTGATTGGCTCTAAAGGCGTCTCTTTCTTTAACTCCGTTGGCGGCAACATTGTCGCTCAGGTGACCGGTATGGGTGATAACCCGTCCCTGTCCGAACTGATCGGCCCGGTTAAAGTGATGTTGCAGGCCTACGATGAAGGCCGTCTGGACAGACTGTACGTTGTCAGCAACAAATTTATTAACACCATGTCTCAGGTACCTACGCTCACTCAGATGCTGCCGTTACCGGCATCAGAAGATGACGAGCTGAAACAGAAAGCCTGGGATTACCTGTATGAACCCGATCCGAAACCGCTGCTGGATACCCTGCTGCGTCGTTACGTTGAATCTCAGGTTTATCAGGGCGTTGTAGAAAACCTGGCCAGCGAGCAGGCCGCACGAATGGTGGCGATGAAAGCCGCGACCGATAATGGCGGCAGCCTGATTAAAGAGCTGCAGTTGGTTTACAACAAAGCTCGTCAGGCCAGCATTACTCAGGAACTCACCGAGATCGTCTCGGGGGCCGCCGCGGTTTAACCAGGTTTACGAATTACGTAGAGGATTCAAGATGGCTACTGGAAAGATTGTCCAGGTAATCGGCGCCGTGGTGGACGTCGAGTTCCCTCAGGACGCCGTACCACGCGTGTACGACGCGCTTGAGGTACAGAATGGTAACGAGAGCCTGGTGCTGGAAGTTCAGCAGCAGCTCGGCGGCGGTATCGTGCGTACCATCGCCATGGGTTCTTCCGACGGTCTGCGTCGTGGTCTGGAAGTTAAAGACCTTGAGCACCCGATCGAAGTCCCGGTAGGTAAAGCAACGCTGGGTCGTATCATGAACGTATTGGGTCAGCCAATCGACATGAAAGGCGACATCGGCGAAGAAGAGCGTTGGGCGATCCACCGCGCGGCACCTTCCTACGAAGAGCTGTCCAGCTCTCAGGAACTGCTGGAAACCGGCATCAAAGTTATCGACCTGATGTGTCCGTTCGCGAAGGGCGGTAAAGTGGGTCTGTTCGGCGGTGCGGGTGTAGGTAAAACCGTAAACATGATGGAGCTGATCCGTAACATCGCGATCGAGCACTCCGGTTACTCCGTGTTTGCGGGCGTAGGTGAACGTACTCGTGAGGGTAACGACTTCTACCACGAAATGACCGACTCCAACGTTCTGGATAAAGTATCCCTGGTTTACGGCCAGATGAACGAGCCACCAGGAAACCGTCTGCGCGTTGCGCTGACTGGCCTGACAATGGCTGAGAAATTCCGTGACGAAGGCCGTGACGTGCTGCTGTTCGTTGATAACATCTATCGTTACACCCTGGCCGGTACCGAAGTATCTGCACTGCTGGGTCGTATGCCTTCAGCGGTAGGTTATCAGCCTACGCTGGCGGAAGAGATGGGTGTTCTTCAGGAACGTATCACCTCGACCAAAACCGGTTCTATCACCTCCGTTCAGGCGGTATACGTACCTGCGGATGACTTGACTGACCCCTCTCCAGCCACCACCTTTGCGCACTTAGACGCAACCGTGGTACTGAGCCGTCAGATCGCGTCTCTGGGTATCTACCCGGCCGTTGACCCGCTGGACTCCACCAGCCGTCAGCTGGATCCACTGGTTGTTGGCCAGGAACACTACGACACCGCGCGTGGCGTACAGTCCCTGCTGCAACGTTACCAGGAACTGAAAGACATCATCGCCATCCTGGGTATGGATGAACTGTCTGAAGAAGACAAACTGGTGGTAGCACGTGCGCGTAAGATCCAGCGCTTCCTGTCCCAGCCGTTCTTCGTTGCGGAAGTATTCACCGGTGCGCCGGGTAAATACGTTTCCCTGAAAGACACCATCCGTGGCTTTAAAGGCATCATGGAAGGCGAATACGATCACCTGCCAGAGCAGGCGTTCTACATGGTTGGTTCCATCGAAGAAGCCGTGGAAAAAGCCAAAAAACTTTAACGCCTTAATCGGAGGGTGATATGGCAATGACTTACCACCTGGACGTCGTCAGCGCAGAGCAACAAATGTTCTCTGGTCTGGTCGAGAAAATCCAGGTAACGGGTAGTGAAGGTGAACTGGGTATTTTCCCGGGTCACGCACCGCTGCTCACCGCCATTAAGCCTGGTATGATCCGCATCGTTAAACAGTTCGGTCACGAAGAGTTTATCTATCTGTCCGGCGGCATTCTTGAAGTGCAGCCTGGTAGTGTGACCGTTCTGGCCGATACCGCTATTCGTGGCCAGGATCTCGACGAAGCGCGAGCCCTGGAATCGAAGCGTAAGGCTGAAGAGCACATTAACAGCTCTCATGGTGACGTGGATTACGCTCAGGCGTCTGCGGAGCTGGCCAAAGCGATCGCGAAACTGCGCGTTATCGAGTTGACCAAAAAAGCGATGTAACACCGGCTTGAAAAGCACAAAAGCCAGTCTGGATCCCAGGCTGGCTTTTTTTTTCGGCCTTAATTCATGATGAAAAAGATGTAGAATTTTAAGCATCAAACGTTTTTACTTCTCACACAAACTACCGTCAGGATGCGTATGTTAAACAGTGCGATGAGCGTGGTGATCCTTGCCGCAGGCAAAGGTACCCGCATGTATTCCGATCTGCCTAAGGTGCTTCACACGCTGGCAGGAAAGCCAATGGTGCAGCATGTTATTGATGCCGCTAATGAATTAGGCGCCAGCCAGGTGCATCTGGTTTATGGACACGGCGGCGATCTGCTGAAAAAAACGCTGCGTGACGACAATCTCAACTGGGTGCTACAGGCAGAACAGCTGGGCACCGGTCATGCAATGCAGCAGGCTGCACCCTTCTTCTCTGATGATGAAGACATCCTGATGCTCTACGGCGACGTCCCGCTGATCTCCGTTGAAACCCTCACTCGTTTGCGTGAAGCCAAACCGCAGGGCGGCATTGGGCTGTTAACCGTCGTGCTGGACGATCCGAGTGGCTATGGCCGCATTACCCGTGAAAACGGCAACGTGACGGGGATTGTTGAGCATAAAGATGCCAGCGAAGCGCAGCGCCAGATTCAGGAGATCAACACCGGTATCCTGATTGCGAACGGTGCAGATATGAAGCGCTGGCTGTCTAAACTTAACAATAACAACGCTCAGGGTGAGTATTACATCACCGATATTATTGCGATGGCGTATCAGGAAGGGCGTGAGATTGCCGCCGTTCACCCGGCACGCATCAGCGAAACGGACGGGGTAAACAACCGTCTTCAGCTTTCCCGCCTGGAGCGCATTTACCAGTCCGAGCAGGCAGAGAAGCTGCTGCTTGCTGGCGTCATGCTGCGCGATCCGGCGCGTTTCGATCTGCGCGGTACGCTGTCCCACGGGCGCGACGTTGAGATTGATACTAACGTTATCCTGGAAGGTAACGTCACGCTGGGTAACCGCGTCAAAATCGGCGCTGGCTGCGTGATTAAAAACAGCGTTATCGGCGACGACTGCGAAATCAGCCCGTACAGCGTGGTGGAAGACGCGCGTCTTGATGCGGCGTGTACCATCGGCCCGTTTGCGCGTCTGCGCCCGGGCGCTGAGCTGCTGGAAGGCGCACATGTTGGTAACTTCGTTGAAATGAAAAAAGCGCGTCTGGGTAAAGGCTCCAAAGCGGGTCATTTAACCTATCTGGGCGATGCAGAAATTGGCGACAACGTGAATATTGGTGCAGGTACCATCACCTGTAACTATGACGGTGCCAATAAGTTTAAAACCATCATCGGTGATGATGTGTTTGTGGGCTCTGATACGCAGCTGGTGGCGCCTGTTACCGTGGGTAACGGTGTAACCATTGCCGCCGGAACGACCGTCACGCGCGACGTAGCGGATAACGAGCTGGTGTTAAGCCGCGTTCCGCAGGTGCACAAGCAGGGCTGGAAACGCCCGGTGAAGAAAAAGTAACCCTAAGGCGGGTGGCGCTGCGCTTACCCGCCCTACGATTGAGTAGGCCTGATAAGGCGTAGCCGTCATCAGGCAAACCCGGGAGAGGAGATAAATATATATCTCCCCCCACAAGCAGTACCCATAAAAATAACCCCACTCTCTACAAGGCTCGGGGTGCCCGGAAAGGGTAAATACAGGTCAGCGACAACGCAGGCATAATGCCTAAATTCGGAATCTAAATTATGTGTGGAATTGTTGGCGCAGTTGCGCAGCGTGATATTGCTGAAATCCTTCTCGAAGGTTTACGTCGTCTGGAATACCGTGGCTATGACTCTGCCGGTCTGGCTGTCGTGGATGCAGAAGGTCATATGACCCGTCTGCGCCGTCTCGGTAAAGTGCAGATGCTGGCCCAGGCCGCGGAAGAACATCCGCTGCACGGGGGAACCGGTATTGCGCACACCCGCTGGGCGACGCACGGTGAACCGTCTGAAGGCAACGCGCACCCGCATGTGTCTGAACACATCGTGGTGGTGCATAACGGCATTATCGAAAACCACGAACCGCTGCGCGAAGAACTGAAAGCGCGCGGCTACACCTTCGTCTCTGAAACCGACACCGAAGTGATTGCTCACCTCGTACACTGGGAACTGGCACAGGGCGGTACGCTGCGTGAGGCAGTGCTGCGTGCTATTCCTCAGCTGCGCGGCGCCTACGGTACGGTGATCATGGACTCTCGCGATCCGTCTACCCTGCTGGCCGCGCGTTCCGGTAGCCCGATGGTTATCGGTCTGGGCATGGGCGAGAACTTTATCGCTTCCGATCAGCTGGCGCTCCTGCCGGTTACCCGTCGCTTTATCTTCCTGGAAGAGGGCGATATCGCGGAAGTGACGCGCCGCAGCGTGACCGTCTTCGATACCAAAGGCGAGCAGGTGAAGCGTCAGGAGATCGAATCTAACCTGCAATACGACGCGGGCGACAAAGGCGCTTACCGTCACTACATGCAGAAAGAGATCTACGAGCAGCCGAACGCCATTAAAAATACCCTGACCGGGCGCATTAGCCATGGCGAGGTGGATCTGAGCGAGCTGGGGGCGAACGCCAACGAGCTGCTCGGCAAGGTTGAGCATATTCAGATTGTGGCCTGCGGGACCTCATACAACTCCGGTATGGTCTCTCGCTACTGGTTTGAATCCCTGGCGGGCGTGCCGTGCGATGTCGAAATCGCATCTGAGTTCCGCTATCGTAAATCCGCTGTGCGCCGTAACAGCCTGATGATCACCCTTTCCCAGTCTGGCGAAACGGCGGATACCCTGGCGGCGCTGCGTCTGTCTAAAGAGTTGGGTTACCTGGGATCTCTTGCCATCTGTAACGTGCCGGGCTCCTCGCTGGTACGTGAATCCGATCTGGCGCTGATGACCAAAGCGGGCACCGAAATCGGCGTGGCCTCCACCAAAGCGTTCACCACGCAGCTGACCGTTCTGCTGATGCTGGTGGCGAAGCTGGCGCGTCTGAAAGGCGAAGATGCTTCCGTTGAGCATGACATCGTTCACGGTCTCCAGGCGCTGCCGAGCCGTATCGAGCAGATGCTGTCTCAGGACAAACGCATTGAGGCGCTGGCAGAAGATTTCTCTGATAAGCACCACGCTCTGTTCCTGGGCCGTGGCGATCAGTACCCTATCGCGCTGGAAGGCGCGCTGAAGCTGAAAGAGATCTCCTACATCCACGCGGAAGCCTACGCGGCAGGCGAGCTGAAGCACGGCCCGCTGGCGCTGATTGACGCGGATATGCCGGTGATCGTTGTTGCACCAAACAACGAACTGCTGGAAAAACTGAAGTCTAATATCGAAGAAGTCCGCGCCCGTGGCGGCGTGCTGTACGTCTTCGCGGATAAAGACGCCGGTTTCGTCAGCAGCGACAACATGCACATCATCGAGATGCCGCATGTGGAAGAGGTGATTGCGCCGATCTTCTACACCGTTCCGCTGCAACTCCTGGCTTATCACGTGGCGCTGATCAAAGGCACCGACGTTGACCAGCCGCGTAACCTGGCGAAATCGGTTACTGTAGAATAATCCCTTCAGGCTCCACCTTCGGGTGGAGCTTTTTTATCCCGCCTGGTTTGTTTTTCTTCACTTCTTTCTCGTTTTTATTAATGACAATGTGTCATCTTCAGCTATTTTTTCAGTGTCACATAAAGAAAATATTTCTGAAAACGTCTTGTCATAAAACTGGCTAACCCGATGTAAAATAAGTTTTTTCTAGTTGGTTTTTAAATGAAATCTTCATTGTCATAAAACTGTCATAATTCGTACATTTATCTGTCACCTGTTTGTCCTATTTTGCTCATCGTAGCCACTTAAACAATGATTTACGAAATCCTTGCAGGAGACATTATGAAAGTTATGCGTACCACTGTCGCAACTGTTGTCGCCGCGACCTTATCTCTGAGCGCTTTCTCTGCCTTCGCAGCAGCAAGCCTGACTGGCGCTGGTGCAACCTTCCCTGCGCCGGTGTATGCCAAATGGGCGGATACCTACCAGAAGGAAACCGGCAACAAGGTTAACTATCAGGGTATCGGCTCCTCCGGTGGCGTAAAACAAATTACCGCGAATACCGTTGATTTCGGCGCATCCGACGCTCCGCTGTCTGATGAAAAACTGAATCAGGAAGGCCTGTTCCAGTTCCCGACCGTGATCGGCGGCGTTGTGCTGGCCGTTAACATCCCTGGCCTGAAATCAGGCGAGCTGGTGCTGGACGGCAAAACCCTGGGCGACATCTACCTGGGCAAAATCAAAAAATGGGACGACGAAGCCATCACTAAGCTGAACCCGGGCGTTAAGCTGCCTTCGCAGAACATCGCTGTGGTTCGCCGCGCTGACGGTTCCGGTACCTCCTTCGTGTTCACCAGCTACCTGGCAAAAGTGAACGAAGAGTGGAAATCCAAAGTCGGTTCCGGCTCTACCGTTAACTGGCCAACCGGTCTGGGCGGTAAAGGTAACGACGGCATCGCTGCCTTCGTACAGCGTCTGCCGGGCTCTATCGGTTACGTAGAATACGCTTACGCGAAGCAGAACAACCTGGCTTATACCAAACTGGTTTCTGCTGACGGCAAACCGGTTAGCCCGACCGAAGAGAACTTCGCTAACGCCGCAAAAGGCGCAGACTGGAGTAAATCCTTCGCGCAGGACCTGACTAACCAGAAAGGCGACGATGCGTGGCCAATCACTTCTACCACCTTCATCCTGGTCCACAAAGATCAGAAGAAACCTGAGCAGGGTGCAGAAGTGCTGAAATTCTTCGACTGGGCATACAAAAACGGCGGCAAACAGGCTAACGACCTGGACTACGCCAGCCTGCCGGACAGCGTGGTTGAGCAGATTCGCGCTGCATGGAAAACCAACGTGAAAGACAGCAGCGGTAAAGCGCTGTACTAACAGGATATTTTTGACGAAGATGGCGGGTGGCGCGCAGCGATCCCGCCCTACGGTTCATCCTGTAGGCCCGGTAAGCGCCAGCGCCACCGGGCATATTCGTAAGACGTCTCAAAAAGAAGAGTAATTTATGGCTGCAACCAAGCCTGCATTTAACCCTCCGGGTAAAAAAGGTGACATGATTTTCAGCGCCCTGGTGAAACTGGCTGCGCTGATTGTGCTATTGCTGCTGGGCGGCATTATCGTGTCCCTGATCTTTTCCTCCTGGCCGAGCATTCAGAAATTTGGTTTCGCCTTCCTGTGGACCAAAGAGTGGGATGCGCCGAACGATATCTACGGTGCGCTGGTGCCGATTTACGGCACGCTGGTAACCTCCTTTATCGCCCTGCTGATTGCGGTGCCGGTAAGCTTCGGTATTGCCCTGTTCCTGACGGAGCTGGCGCCGGGCTGGCTGCGACGCCCGCTGGGTATCGCCATCGAACTGCTGGCGGCCATTCCAAGTATCGTTTACGGCATGTGGGGCCTGTTTATCTTTGCTCCGCTGTTTGCAACGTACTTCCAGGAGCCGGTCGGTAACGTGCTTTCTGCCGTTCCGTTTGTGGGCGCCCTGTTCTCCGGTCCGGCATTCGGTATCGGTATTCTGGCGGCTGGCGTGATCCTCGCCATCATGATTATCCCGTACATTGCGGCGGTTATGCGCGATGTCTTTGAACAAACCCCGGTGATGATGAAAGAGTCGGCCTACGGCATCGGCTGCACCACCTGGGAGGTTATCTGGCGCATCGTCCTTCCGTTCACCAAAAATGGGGTGATCGGCGGCATCATGCTGGGCTTAGGCCGCGCGCTGGGTGAAACCATGGCGGTGACCTTTATCATCGGCAACACCTACCAGCTCGACAGCGTCTCTCTGTACATGCCGGGCAACAGCATTACCTCTGCGCTGGCGAACGAATTCGCCGAAGCGGAATCCGGGCTGCACGTTGCCGCGCTGATGGAGCTGGGCCTGATCCTGTTTGTTATCACCTTTATCGTACTGGCTATCTCCAAGCTGATGATTATGCGTCTGGCTAAAAACGAGGGGGCACGCTAATGGCGACTCTCGACATGCAAAACACCGCTCAGCTTGCGGAATCCCGTCGCAAAATGCAGTCAAAGCGCCGGATTAAAAATCGCATTGCGCTGACGCTTTCCATGGCCACGATGGCGTTCGGCCTGTTCTGGCTGATCTGGATCCTGATGTCCACCATCACCCGCGGCATCGATGGAATGTCCCTGGCGCTGTTCACAGAGATGACGCCGCCGCCGAACACGGCGGGCGGTGGTCTGGCAAACGCCCTGGCGGGTAGCGGCCTGCTGATCCTGTGGGCGACCGTTTTCGGTACGCCGCTGGGCATCATGGCGGGTATCTATCTGGCGGAGTATGGCCGTAAATCCTGGATCGCTGAAGTCATCCGCTTTATTAACGACATTCTGCTGTCTGCCCCATCGATTGTTGTGGGTCTGTTTGTTTACACCATCGTGGTGGCTCAAATGGAACACTTCTCCGGGTGGGCGGGTGTGATTGCGCTGGCGCTGTTGCAGGTGCCTATCGTTATCCGTACCACTGAAAACATGCTGAAACTGGTGCCGGACAGCCTGCGTGAAGCGGCTTACGCGCTGGGCACGCCGAAATGGAAGATGATTTCGGCGATCACCCTGAAAGCGTCCGTCTCGGGGATCATGACCGGTATCCTGCTGGCTATCGCCCGTATCGCCGGTGAAACCGCACCGCTGCTGTTTACCGCGCTTTCCAACCAGTTCTGGAGCACGGACATGATGCAGCCGATCGCCAACCTGCCGGTGACGATCTTTAAATTTGCGATGAGCCCATTCGCGGAATGGCAGCAGCTGGCCTGGGCCGGGGTGCTGATCATCACCCTTTGCGTACTGTTGCTGAACATTCTGGCGCGCGTCATTTTCGCGAAGAAGAAACACGGTTAAATTTTTACGGCGCGGCACATCGCGGCGCCGAATGAGGAAATGAGTCAATGAGTATGGTTGATACTGCCCCGGGTAAGATTCAGGTTCGTGATTTGAACTTCTACTATGGCAAATTCCATGCCCTGAAGAATATCAACCTGGATATCGCGAAGAACCAGGTCACGGCATTTATCGGTCCGTCTGGCTGTGGTAAATCCACACTGCTGCGCACCTTCAACAAAATGTATTCGCTCTATCCGGAGCAGCGTGCGGAAGGTGAAATTCTGCTGGACGGTGACAACATCCTGACCAATACCCAGGATATCGCCCTGCTGCGCGCGAAAGTGGGGATGGTGTTTCAGAAACCCACGCCGTTCCCGATGTCGATCTATGACAACATCGCCTTTGGCGTGCGTCTGTTTGAAAAGCTCTCCCGTGCGGACATGGACGAGCGCGTGCAGTGGGCATTGACCAAGGCCGCATTATGGAACGAAACCAAAGATAAACTTCACCAGAGCGGGTACTCTCTCTCCGGTGGTCAGCAGCAGCGTCTGTGCATTGCGCGCGGTATCGCCATTCGCCCGGAAGTATTGCTGCTGGATGAGCCGTGCTCAGCGCTGGACCCGATCTCAACCGGGCGTATTGAAGAGCTGATTACCGAGCTGAAGCAGGATTACACCGTGGTGATCGTCACCCACAACATGCAGCAGGCTGCCCGTTGTTCTGACCACACGGCGTTTATGTACCTGGGCGAGTTGATTGAGTTCAGCGATACGGACGCGCTGTTCACCCGGCCCGCGAAGAAACAAACCGAAGATTATATTACTGGCCGCTACGGTTGATTTGCCTTAGTGCATGTGGAGAAACCATGGACAACCTCAATCTTAATAAACACATTTCCGGCCAGTTTAACGCAGAGCTGGAAAGCATTCGCACCCAGGTGATGACCATGGGCGGCATGGTCGAGCAGCAGCTTTCTGATGCGATTACGGCGATGCACAACCAGGACAGCGAACTGGCGAAGCGCGTTATCGAAGGCGATCACAACGTCAATATGATGGAAGTCGCCATCGACGAAGCGTGCGTGCGCATCATTGCCAAGCGTCAGCCGACCGCGAGTGACCTGCGTCTGGTCATGGCGATCATCAAAACTATCGCCGAGCTGGAACGTATTGGTGACGTGGCGGATAAAATCTGCCGCACCGCGCTGGAGAAATTCTCCCAGCAGCACCAGCCGCTGCTGGTCAGCCTGGAGTCTCTCGGTCGCCACACCGTGCAGATGCTGCACGACGTGCTGGACGCTTTCGCGCGCATGGATCTGGACGAAGCGGTCCGTATTTATCGTGAAGACAAGAAAGTTGACCAGGAATACGAAGGCATTGTGCGTCAGCTGATGACCTACATGATGGAAGATTCCCGTACCATCCCAAGCGTGCTGACGGCCCTGTTCTGCGCGCGCTCAATCGAGCGTATCGGCGACCGCTGCCAGAACATTTGCGAATACATCTTCTACTTCGTGAAGGGGCAGGACTTCCGTCACGTGGGCGGCGACGAGCTGGATAAGCTGCTGGCGGGTAAAGATCCGAAAGAGTGATGTTTGTGGCGGGTGGCGCTGGCGCTTACCCGCCCTACGTTAGCTTAACGCGTAATATCCCACCCGCGCGCCTTCCACAGTTCTGGCAGCTGAGCCAGGTCGGTAAAGGTCGTCACTTTTGGATGATCGATCGGCTTGTTGTGCGAATCGGCACAGAAGTAAAACACTTCCATTCCTGCATCAATCCCCGACTGCGCGCCCGCAGACGAGTCATCCACCAGAATGCAGTTCTCCACGTTGACGTTCATCGCCTTCGCCGCGTGGAACATCAATGCCGGATCGGGCTTCCAGCGCTGGATATCGTAGCCGCTGAACAGTTTTTCCGGGAAGTGGTGTAGCATGTCCAGCTTGCCGAGCGAATGCTGCATTTTGCTGACCGGGCCGTTAGAGACCACGCAGATCGGCACCGTCATCGCATCCAGCAGCGCGTTAGCGCCGGCGATAACCTCCAGCTCGGCGTCGAAGAGGCGTGCGACCTCGGCGCGGTACACCGGTTCCAGAGCCGCTTTCGCCAGATCCACCCCGTGCTCTTCGTTAATGATGTCGATAATCTCGTACAGCTTCACGCCCTTAAAGCGTTTGAACACCTCTTCGAGATCGAGCGTAATGCCAAATTCCTGGAACATGGCGACATACGCGCGGGAACAAATGACCTCACTGTCGACCAGCGTACCGTCACAGTCGAAAAATACCGCTTCAATTCCGGACATGCCCTTCCCTTTTAACAAGTTTAACGTTTACGTACGACAGATTTACGAGACGCAATCGTTGCCGTATAAGCAAAATCAATGAAAAAAGTATCCCGTAACCGCCACTATTGTCGCATTTTGGTATAGGATAGCGACGAATTTTCCCTCCTTGTTCGGAAATTGATGATGAGTCAACAACACACAACCCAGACATCTGGTCAGGGTCTGCTTGAGCGCGTATTCAAACTGCGCGAGCACGGCACAACGGCACGCACCGAAGTGATCGCCGGTTTTACTACCTTCCTGACGATGGTCTACATCGTTTTTGTGAACCCGCAAATTCTGGGCGTGGCTGGCATGGACACCAGCGCCGTCTTTGTTACCACCTGTCTGATCGCGGCCCTTGGCAGCATTCTGATGGGCGTTTTCGCTAACCTGCCCGTGGCGCTGGCCCCGGCGATGGGTCTGAACGCGTTCTTCGCGTTCGTGGTGGTTCAGGCGATGGGCCTGCCGTGGCAGGTTGGTATGGGCGCTATCTTCTGGGGCGCGGTCGGCCTGCTGCTGCTGACCATCTTCCGCGTCCGCTACTGGATGATTGCCAATATCCCGGTGAGCCTGCGCGTGGGTATCACCAGCGGTATCGGTCTGTTCATCGGTATGATGGGGCTAAAAAACGCCGGTGTGATCGTGGCGAACCCGGAAACGCTGGTGAGCATCGGTAACCTGACCTCGCACAGCGTGCTGCTGGGCGTGCTGGGCTTCTTCATCATCGCGATCCTGGCGTCGCGCAACATCCACGCTGCGGTGCTGGTCTCTATCATCGTGACCACGCTGCTGGGCTGGATGCTGGGTGACGTGCATTACAGCGGTATTGTCTCTGCGCCGCCGAGCGTCTCTACCGTGATTGGTCACGTTGATCTGGCGGGCTCTCTGAACCTGGGCCTGGCGGGGGTGATCTTCTCCTTCATGCTGGTCAACCTGTTTGACTCCTCCGGTACGCTGATTGGCGTGACGGACAAAGCGGGTCTGGCGGACGAGAAAGGCAAATTCCCGCGCATGAAGCAGGCGCTGTATGTGGATAGCATCTCTTCCGTTGCGGGTTCTTTCATCGGCACCTCGTCTGTTACCGCTTACATTGAATCCTCTTCCGGCGTCTCCGTGGGCGGCCGTACCGGCCTGACGGCGGTGGTGGTGGGTCTGCTGTTCCTGCTGGTGATCTTCCTCTCTCCACTCGCCGGGATGGTGCCACCGTACGCGGCGGCGGGTGCGCTGATTTATGTCGGCGTGCTGATGACCTCGAGCCTGGCGCGCGTGAAGTGGGAAGATTTAACCGAAGCGGTGCCAGCCTTTATTACCGCCGTGATGATGCCGTTCAGCTTCTCAATCACCGAAGGGATCGCGCTGGGCTTTATCTCTTACTGCGTGATGAAGATCGGTACCGGTCGCTTCCGCGACCTCAGCCCGTGCGTGATTATCGTTGCGCTGCTGTTTGTGTTGAAGATTGTGTTTATTGACGCGAAATAAACAGGTTTGTTCCCTCTCCACGTGGGAGAGGGCCAGGGTGAGGGCATCAGGCCGCTCCGGCTTACGCCTTCACCCGCTTAATATAATCCCCAAACGCGGTCAGCTGGCCAGAGAGATGGTCACGCGTGCTCTGATCCACCACTTCACCCGTCTGCGGGTCGACCTTGTTCTGAATCACACCGCCCATAAATTCCGGCTTGTTCATGACCATAGCATCCAGGAACACCAGGATCTGACGCAGGTGATACTGGCAGCGCGCGCCGCCGATGGCGCCCATAGAGCTGGTCTGGATCAGCACCGGTTTGCCTGACAGCGGCTGCTCCGGTAAACGGGATAACCAGTCAATCGCGTTCTTCAGGCCACCCGGCACCGAGTAGTTATATTCAGGCGTTACTATCACCACGCCGTCAGCCTGGCGGATCTGCTCGGCTATCGCTTCCACGCTCTGCGGAAACCCTTCTTCCTGCTGAACGTCAGCATCATAAAGCGGGATGTCGCCAATAGACGGCAGGGCACTGATTTCCATTCCCGCAGGCGCCAGCTGCGGCAGCGTGCGGGCAACCATCCCGTTAAAAGAACCTTTGCGCAGGCTTCCCAGTAACGTAACAACTTTCAACGTATCAGACATGATTACTCCTGTTTCATCATGATGATCCTGGACGGATCAGCTATGGGTGTATGCTTTTTCTGCCGGTAAACTGGTTAATCGCAACAGGCGCGCGGCGGGCTCGTTGGCGCGCTCGGGGACATCCGGAAGACTACGCCAACCGCGAATACTGTCAAATTCCCAGATTTTCAGCCGTTCGATGGCGGGACTCACCGCAACAGACCAGATCAACACGTCCTCAGCGTCGCTGAGCGCCTCTACCAGCGAGGCTTTTGTGGCCCGCAGGCGTCCGGAGCCAGGCAGCAGTTGCAACAGGCTGGCGTCGTCTGACGCCGCACCGCTCAGTTTGCGGATGCTCTGGCGAAGGGTAATGAGCTGCGCTCTGGCTTCAACGGGGTCGTTCTGGTTACGTATCCACAGCATTTCATTGCTTGAGAGCGGGTATTCATCAAGCGCGTTAGCCCCGTGGAAGCTGCGCGTGACGCGTTGCAGCTCCATATCCAGCCCGCAATCGCCTTCGGTGGTCAGCGCGACGCCAACAATGTTGCCGGTGTACGCAATGGAAAAATGGGGGAGTGCCGGGTCCGCAAAAACCGGGCGACCTTCTGGCTGGGTGAGTATGTCCGGTAATTCGCTGGTGCCGTACAGCATAAAAAGCAGTTCTGCGAGAAGTGCTCTGGAGGCTAAAAACCGCGTCCTGCGGTGTTCAGGTAGCTTGAGCGCCTCACTGTGGCAGGCTGAAGAAATTCTGGCCGATACGAGATGCCCTTCCGCTAATGTTCCTCGTGCAAAGTGCGTAGCCATTTTTCGCTCCTTGATAATGGTCGTAGTCGGTTAAACGGTTACATGATTATCGCTTAACTCAGCTTCTGTTTTAATCAGTAAATAGAAATAAGAGAAGCCTGAGGACCGAACTTTACATTATCTTAGGCAAAAACCTGACCTGGCGCGGTATACAGGGCTTTTATGGTTTCGCGCAGCCAGATAATTTTCGGATTATGGCTGTTCCGCTTATGCCAGATGAGCGTGAAGGGGACGGTCAGCTTTTCTGCCTGTGCCTCATCAATGGGAATGGGAAGGCAAACCAGTTTACGCTGGTGGAGTTGATTGTAGTGATGGCAGTAGTAAGGCGCAGTGGCAATGCAGTTGTGGTCCGGCTGGGCCGCCATAAACATCGACTGTTCAAAGCCGGGCAGGCACATGGCGACGTTGCGCTCGCGGCCCATCTCCTTTAGCACTTCATCAAGCGCCCAGGTATCGCTTCGCTCCCAGAAGATGCTGATGTGCGGGTAGCGCAGAAACGTCTCGAGGTTCCACGCTTCGCGAAGTGCCGGATGGTCTTCTCGCAGATAGACGCACGGACGGTCGCTGAACAGGATTTCGTAATCAATAAACCACGGCATCAGCTTCAGCAGCTCGCGGGAGCGCGGGTGCGTTTCGCGGCCGGTAAAACCGAGATCGACCTCCCCGCGCGTAATGGCGTCCAGCGAATCGTAATCCCACTGGCGCAACTTCACCGTCGCCTGCGGGTAGCGCTGATTCACCTGCTCCAGCAGGGTGTTAAAGCGAATCAGCATCAGCGGCGTTTCGGCGGCGAGCACAAACTTGAGCCCGCCAGGAGAGCTGTGGTGGGATTTATCGACAATCTGATTACCAATCTGCATCCAGTCGGCCAGGTCCTGTTCCAGGCTCACCGTCAGCGGCGTGGGCAGTAGTCCTAAAGGCGTTTTCACAAACAGCGGATCGTCGAACCAGTCGCGCAGCTTCGCCAGCGATTTACTCACCGCGGACGGCGTCACGTTCATCCGCTTCGCGGCTTTGGTGACGCTGCGCTCCTGCAACAACAGTTGCAGGCAAAGTAAAAGATTAAGATCGAGACTGCTGATAGGCTTCTTCATAATGCGCCGCGGGCTGGATGACCAAAAGTAAGATAATGCTAAGTATGCTACAGCCAATCAGCACCCCGATCAGCATATTCAGCGCGTGAAGGCCGATCACCGCCGCCAGCCAAATCCACAGCGACGAACCGCAGACCTGCGCAATGCCCAGCACCGAGCTTGCCACACCAGCCCGCAGTGAGAACGGGCCAAGCGCCTGACTCATTGCCACGCCGAAGCCGCCGGAGAATCCGGCGCAGATCAGGGTCATACTCATCAACATCAGCGCGTGTGAGGTGGCGGTCGCCAGAATCACGCCGGCGGCGAGAAACAGCGTCTGTGAAGTGAGCATCAGCGTGCGCTGGCGGAAAATATTGAGTGCAAAGGGCATCGAGAATGAAACCACCATGCTGACCATCGCATTGAGCGCCATCATCGTCGAATACTCACCGCGATCGAAGCCCATCGTTTCCATCAGTAACACCGGAGAAACGTTTACATAGGTGAGGATCACCGCCACGCTGAGCGTGATGATGGTCAGGCGGCTCAGGAAAAAGCGATTCAGAAGCTTTTCAGCCGGATGAAAGGTAGCAGCGTGGTGCATCTGCTGTGAACCGGGATGGGTCTCTTTCAGCACCGTCACGGACAGAATAAAGACGATAGTGCCCATGGTGGCCATGGTCCAGAAAAGGCTCTGCCATGGAAATTTCAGCATGATCAGGTAGCCCACGACCGGCGCCAGCACCGGGATGATGCAGGTAATGCCGTTCAGCATCGACAGCACCCTGGCGCGGCGCTGGGCGCTTAAGGTATCGCGAAGAATGGCAAACGCCACCACGTAGCATCCGCCCGCGCCAATGCCCTGAATAAAGCGCCCTGCCAGGAACATCGTGCTTTCCTGAGCCATTGAACACAGTACCGATGCCAGCGCAAAGATAACCGCACCCGTAATGGCGACGGGCTGACGACCGGCTTTATCCGCGATTTTCCCGGCAAACACCATCGACGACGCCATCCCCCCCAGGTAGGCCGAAAACGCGATGTGCAGCTGCGCCTCGCTGGCCTCCAGATCGCGGGCAATATGCGGTAGCCCCACCAGATACATATCAATGCCGGATGGATAAAGCAGAACGAGTGCAAAACTACAGAACAGAAAACGAGCCATAAATCCCCCATGGATGCAGGCATGCAGGATAGGGGGCATGGAGGGGATAAAGCGAGTTGCCATTTGGACAATGGTGATTTCCCTGGAGGAAATCACCCTGTACTAACGGGAATTACTTACCAATACAGAAGCTTGAGAAAATCCGTCCCAGCAGATCGTCGGACGTAAATTCCCCGGTGATCTCGCTCAGATTCTGCTGCGCCAGACGCAGTTCCTCGGCCAGCAGCTCACCGGCCCACGCGCCGATCAGCTGGGCTTTGCCCTGCTCAAGGTGGCGAGCCGCCTCTTCCAGCGCCTGCAAGTGACGACGACGCGCCAGGAAGCCACCCTCCATGCTGGTGTCAAAGCCCATGCTCTGTTTGAGATGGTTACGCAGGTCTTCTACGCCTTCCCCGGTACGGGCCGACAGGCGAATAAGTGAGTGACCATTCACATCGCTGATGCCCAGCGTTTCGCCGGTCACGTCTGCCTTGTTGCGCACTACGGTGATCGGCAGTTTAGCCGGCAGTCGGGCGATAAAGTCAGGCCAAATCTCTGCCGGGTCTACGGCGTCGGTTGTGGTGCCGTCTACCATAAACAGCACGCGATCGGCCTGCTCAATCTCCTGCCAGGCGCGTTCGATGCCGATACGCTCGACTTCATCGCTCGCATCGCGCAGGCCGGCGGTATCGATGATGTGCAGCGGCATGCCGTCGATATGGATATGCTCGCGCAGCACGTCGCGGGTGGTGCCGGCTATGTCGGTGACGATCGCCGCTTCACGGCCCGCCAGGGCGTTCAGCAGGCTCGATTTCCCGGCGTTAGGGCGTCCGGCAATGACCACCTTCATGCCTTCACGCAGCAGGCTGCCCTGGCGCGCTTCGGCGCGGACAGCATCCAGATCGTTCATTACCTGGTTCAGCTGGGCTTCGATTTTGCCGTCAGAAAGGAAGTCGATCTCCTCGTCCGGGAAGTCGATAGCCGCTTCGACATAGATTCGCAGGTGAGTAAGTGCTTCCACAAGATGATTTACGCGTGCGGAAAACGCGCCCTGCAACGAGTTCAGCGCGGAGCGGGCCGCCTGTTCGGAGCTGGCGTCGATCAGATCAGCAATCGCTTCGGCCTGCGCCAGGTCGAGCTTGTCGTTCAGGAACGCACGCTCGGAGAATTCGCCCGGCTTCGCAATGCGCAGGCCAGGCAGGGTCAGAATACGTTTTAACAGCAGGTCGAGGATCACCGGACCGCCGTGGCCCTGAAGTTCCAGCACGTCTTCGCCGGTAAAGGAGTTCGGGCCGGGGAACCACAGCGCGATGCCCTGGTCCAGCGGGGTGCCGTCGGCATCTTTAAACGGCAGATAATCAGCGTAGCGCGGCTTTGGCAGTTTACCCAGCACCGCTTCGGCCACCTCACGCGCCTTCAGGCCGGAGATACGCAGAATGCCTACACCACCGCGTCCCGGTGGGGTTGCCTGGGCGACGATAGTGTCGTTATGGCTCATGGTTGCTCTCGTTCAATACAAATAAAAAAGGCGGTCAATCGACCGCCCTTATTTTAGCGTTAACTTACCGAATCAGGACTTTTTCTTTTCGCGGCTATGCAGGCCACGTTTTTCCAGACCACGGTAAATCAGCTGCTGCTGGATGATGGTCACCAGGTTGCTGACAATATAGTACAGCACCAGACCTGACGGGAACCACAGGAAGAACACGGTGAAGATGACCGGCATAAAGGTCATGATCTTCTGCTGCATCGGGTCGGTCACGGTGGTCGGAGACATCTTCTGGATGAAGAACATCGTCACGCCCATCAGGATCGGCAGGATGTAGTACGGGTCCTGTGCGGACAGGTCATGGATCCACAGGGCGAACGGCGCGTGGCGCAGCTCAACGGAACCCATCAGCATGTAGTACAGCGCAAGGAAGATTGGCATCTGAATCAGCAGCGGGAAGCAACCACCCAGTGGGTTTACTTTCTCTGCTTTATACAGGGCCATCATCTCCTGGCTCTGACGCTGTTTATCATCGCCCAGACGCTCACGCATAGCCTGAATCTTCGGCTGTAGCATACGCATCTTCGCCATGGAGGTGTACTGCGCTTTCGTCAGCGGGTACATGATGCCACGAACGATAAAGGTGATAACGATGATGGAGAAGCCCCAGTTACCCAGGAAGCTGTGGATGAACTTCAGCAGCTTAAACAGCGGCTGAGAGATGAACCACAACCAACCGTAATCAACGGTCAGATCCAGGTGCGGCGCAACGGCAGCCATTTTGTCCTGGATTTCCGGACCGACCCACAGGGTGCTTGCCAGCTTACCGGTTTGACCCGGCTGTACCAGAACCGGCTGAGATTTGTAGCCAATGGCTGCAATACCGTTGCCGAGGTTCGCGGTGTAGAAGTTATTCGTACCGTCGTTGTTCGGTACCCACGCCGTCGCGAAATACTGTTGCAGCATTGCGACCCAACCGCCTTTAGAGCTGACGTTCAGGTTTTCGTTATCGGCAATGGTGTCGAATTTGTATTTCTCGTACTTGGTATCTGGCGTGGAGTATGCCGCGCCACGGAAGGTATGCAGCGCAAAGTTGCTGCTTCCGGTGTCACGGTGAGACGGCAGATTGATGGACTGCTTCAGCTGACCAAAGGTAGAGATTTCCAGCGGTTTCGCACCGGCGTTTTGCACGCTGTAGCCCACGTTCACCGCATACTCACCGCGTTTCAGGGTGAAGGTTTTGGTGAAGGTGTTGCCTGCCGCGTCGGTGTAGGTCATCGGAATAACCAGTTCGTTCTGACCATCAGCCAGCACAAACGTGTCGTTCTCGACGTTATACAGTGGACGCGCACCGTTAGCCGGGTTATCCGGGCCATCACGACCGGTCAGGCCGCTCTGTGCCTGGTAGATAAATTCAGGCGTGGTTTCCAGTAACTGGAACGGTTCGGTAGACTTCAGCTCTTTCGGGTAGGTCAACAGCAGCGCCTGCTCAACATCACCACCACGGGTGTTGATAGTCAGCTCAAGCACATCGGTCTTAACCGTAATCTGTTTCCCCTGGCCACTGGCCGGTACGCCCTGGTCGGCGGCGCTACCCGCTGCGGTGGTCGTGGTCTGCGTGGTCTGCTGCTGGGGTTGAGGATTTTTATCCTGCTCCCATGCCTGCCAGATCATGAAAGACACGAACAACAAAGCGATGATAAGAAGATTGCGTTGCGAATCCATCGTTAGTGTTCTCTGGTATCAAAGGGTCCTGGAGGGACGGGGTCGTCTCCACCGGGGTGTAAAGGGTGGCATTTTAATACGCGTTTCACCGTCAACCAACTGCCTTTTATCACTCCAAACCTGCGCAATGCCTCAATTCCGTAGCTTGAGCACGTAGGGGTGAAACGACAATGTGGCCCGAGTAGCGGACTAATCAGGCGTTGATAGACCCTGATAAGGGCTATCAGGACCCGCGAGCCAGGCGACAGTGGCGGCGCCATAATTTTTCCAACGCTTCCGAGAGAGCACGGTTATCGAGGTCGGCAACCCCTTTTTTAGCCACCACCACGAAATCCATAGAAGGCAGTTCGTGCTGACGTAAACGGAAGCTTTCACGCGTCAGACGTTTAATCCGGTTGCGTTCATGCGCACGCTTAACGTTTTTCTTGGCGACTGTGAGACCGATACGGGGATGCCCCAGCGAATTTTGGCGGCCGAGGATGGTGATTTGCGGCGTGCCAGCCCGTAATGGCTGCTGGAAGACGAAAGTGAAATGAGTGGGAGTTAACAAACGTAACTCCCTGGGAAATGCGAGCTTAACCACTCAGGGGTTAGCTTTATTACTTGGAAACGGTCAGACGAGCGCGGCCTTTAGCACGACGACGTGCCAGAACCTGACGACCATTTTTAGTAGCCATACGAGCACGGAAGCCGTGAGAACGGTTGCGCTTCAGTACAGACGGTTGAAAAGTGCGTTTCATGGCGATTTCTACCTAAACTTGAATAAATTCACTGACTTTTGCGTATACCCGAACGAGTTTCGAACGACTAACGCCTCAGCGTGGGTGATTAAAGAGGCCGGATTGTAATAATTGTACACTCCGGAGTCAATTCTCTTTCCTTATTTCCCGCGTATTTCCGCACGATTTCGCGTGGAAAATGAGCAACGGACGACGCAGGAAGATGAGCATCACGCGCCGGGTCGAGGATTATACGGAGTCATCCACAAAGCGCAAGGATCGTCCCGGATCTTCGTTAGATCATTTAAGCCAAAAATCGTCTGTGCTCATTAAATTTTCCAATATGCGGCCTAAATCGCGAGGCACGCGCGTCAGGATCGTTTACACTTACCCGATTCCGGATCATCCTGTGGATAAATCGGGAAGAATCTGTGAGAAACAGAAGATCTCTGGCTCAGTTTAGGCTATGATCCGCGGTCCCGATCGGGATCCAGCGATCCTGGTCGGGCATAAACACAACATCGTTCAGGTTGTATCAACGATAGCGTGTATAACCGCAGATAGCGGTTCGCACATCACCCTGATGGGGTCATGTCGATGTGCGCCAACAATCATGAATATTCAATAGTTTTCTTTTATTGTTCGAGTGGAGTCCGCCGTGTCACTTTCGCTTTGGCAGCAGTGTCTTGCCCGATTGCAGGATGAGTTACCAGCCACAGAATTCAGTATGTGGATCCGCCCGTTGCAGGCGGAACTGAGCGATAACACGCTGGCTTTGTATGCGCCAAACCGTTTCGTGCTCGATTGGGTAAGGGATAAATACCTTAATAACATCAATGGACTGCTGAACGATTTTTGCGGGTCAGATGCCCCACAGCTGCGTTTTGAAGTGGGCACAAAGCCGGTCACCCAAACCGTTCGTGAAGTTGTCAATGTGGCAGCCCCTGCACAGGCGGCGCCCGCTCCAGCGCCTCGCGTTGCACCGGCTCGTCAGGGCTGGGATAACGTTCCGGCCCCCGCTGAGCCCACCTACCGCTCTAACGTGAACGTGAAGCACACGTTCGATAACTTCGTTGAAGGTAAGTCGAACCAGCTGGCGCGCGCGGCGGCTCGCCAGGTTGCTGATAACCCCGGTGGCGCGTATAACCCGCTGTTTCTTTATGGCGGCACGGGTCTCGGTAAAACGCACCTTCTGCACGCGGTGGGTAACGGCATTATGGCGCGTAAGCCGAATGCGAAAGTGGTGTATATGCACTCCGAGCGCTTCGTTCAGGACATGGTAAAAGCCCTGCAAAACAATGCGATCGAAGAGTTTAAACGCTACTACCGTTCCGTTGATGCGCTGCTGATCGATGACATCCAGTTCTTTGCCAATAAAGAACGATCGCAGGAAGAGTTTTTCCACACCTTTAACGCCCTGCTGGAAGGCAATCAGCAGATCATTTTGACCTCGGATCGTTATCCTAAAGAGATCAACGGCGTTGAAGATCGTCTGAAATCCCGCTTCGGCTGGGGCCTGACCGTGGCGATCGAGCCACCGGAGCTGGAAACCCGCGTCGCGATCCTGATGAAAAAAGCCGACGAGAACGACATTCGCCTGCCGGGCGAAGTGGCGTTCTTTATTGCCAAGCGTCTGCGCTCCAACGTTCGTGAGCTGGAGGGGGCGCTGAACCGCGTTATCGCTAACGCCAATTTCACCGGTCGTGCGATCACCATCGATTTTGTGCGTGAAGCGCTGCGCGATTTGTTGGCATTGCAGGAAAAACTGGTCACTATCGACAATATTCAAAAGACGGTGGCTGAGTATTACAAGATCAAAGTGGCAGATTTACTGTCTAAACGTCGTTCCCGCTCGGTGGCGCGTCCGCGTCAGATGGCGATGGCGCTGGCAAAAGAGCTAACCAACCACAGCCTGCCGGAAATCGGCGATGCATTTGGTGGCCGTGACCATACGACCGTGCTGCACGCTTGTCGAAAGATTGAGCAGTTACGCGAAGAAAGCCACGACATAAAAGAAGATTTTTCCAATTTAATCAGAACATTATCATCGTGACGCTATGAAATTTACCGTTGAACGTGAACATTTATTAAAACCGCTGCAACAGGTGAGTGGCCCGTTAGGCGGCCGCCCAACGCTGCCTATTCTTGGAAACCTGCTGCTTCAGGTCGCGGACGGTACGCTGTCGCTGACCGGCACAGATCTGGAAATGGAAATGATCGCGCGCGTTACGCTGACTCAGCCGCACGACGCGGGCGCGACCACGGTTCCGGCCCGTAAATTCTTTGATATCTGCCGTGGGTTGCCGGAAGGTGCTGAAATCGCCGTGCAGCTGGAGGGCGACCGCATGCTGGTGCGCTCTGGCCGCAGCCGTTTCTCTCTTTCCACGCTGCCCGCTGCGGACTTCCCGAACCTGGACGACTGGCAGAGCGAAGTTGAATTTACCCTGCCGCAGGCGACGATGAAGCGTCTGATTGAAGCCACGCAGTTCTCCATGGCGCATCAGGACGTTCGTTACTACTTAAACGGCATGCTGTTCGAAACCGAAGGTGAAGAGCTGCGTACCGTGGCCACCGACGGCCACCGTCTGGCGGTCTGTTCCATGCCGATTGGCGACTCGCTGCCGAACCATTCGGTGATCGTGCCGCGTAAAGGCGTGATTGAACTGATGCGTATGCTCGACGGCGGTGACACGCCGCTGCGGGTGCAGATTGGCAGCAATAACATCCGTGCCCACGTGGGCGATTTTGTCTTTACGTCGAAGCTGGTTGATGGTCGTTTCCCTGATTATCGCCGCGTATTACCGAAGAATCCGGACAAAACGCTGGAAGCGGGCTGCGATATCCTCAAGCAGGCGTTTGCCCGCGCGGCCATTCTCTCGAACGAGAAATTCCGCGGCGTACGTCTGTACGTGAGTGAAAACCAGATCAAAATCACCGCCAACAACCCGGAGCAGGAAGAGGCAGAAGAAATTCTGGACGTCACCTACGCCGGGGCTGAGATGGAAATCGGCTTCAACGTCAGCTACGTGCTGGATGTGCTCAATGCACTGAAATGCGAGAATGTGCGCATTCTGCTGACCGACTCCGTTTCGAGCGTACAGATTGAAGATGCGGCCAGCCAAAGCGCGGCTTATGTTGTCATGCCAATGAGACTGTAATGTCGCTCACCCGTCTGTTGATCCGCGACTTTCGCAATATCGAAAGCGCGGATCTCGCTTTATCCCCCGGCTTTAACTTCCTGGTTGGCGCGAACGGCAGCGGCAAAACCAGCGTGCTGGAAGCCATCTATACGCTCGGCCATGGCCGGGCGTTTCGCAGTTTGCAGATTGGTCGCGTGATTCGCCACGAGCAGGACTCTTTTGTTCTGCACGGGCGTTTGCAGGGCGCAGAGCGGGAAACCGCCATCGGCCTGACCAAAGACAAGCAGGGCGACAGCAAGGTGCGCATCGACGGCACCGACGGCCACAAGGTGGCGGAGCTGGCGCTACTGATGCCAATGCAGCTAATTACGCCCGAGGGGTTTACTTTACTCAACGGCGGCCCCAAATACAGAAGAGCGTTCCTCGACTGGGGATGCTTTCACAACGAAGCCGGATTCTTTAACGCCTGGAGCAACCTGAAGCGCCTGCTCAAGCAGCGTAACGCCGCGTTGCGCCAGGTCACGCGCTACGCCCAGCTGCGTCCGTGGGACATGGAACTCATCCCTCTCGCGGAACAGATCAGCCGCTGGCGTGCCGAATACAGCGCGGGTATCGCCGAAGACATGGCCGACACCTGCAAACAGTTTTTACCCGAGTTCTCTCTCACCTTCTCCTTCCATCGCGGCTGGGAGAAAGAGACGGATTATGCCGAGGTGTTAGAGAGAAGCTTCGAGCGCGACCGCATGTTGACCTACACCGCGCACGGCCCGCACAAGGCGGATTTCCGCATTCGTGCCGACGGTGCGCCGGTGGAAGATACGCTGTCGCGCGGGCAGCTCAAGCTCCTGATGTGCGCGCTGCGCCTGGCGCAGGGGGAGTTCCTCACCCGCGAAAGCGGGCGACGCTGCCTGTACCTGATAGATGATTTTGCCTCGGAACTTGACGACGCGCGGCGCGGGCTGCTTGCCAGCCGCTTAAAAGCCACGCAGTCGCAGGTTTTCGTCAGCGCCATTAGCGCTGAACACGTTATGGACATGTCGGACGAAAATTCGAAGATGTTTACCGTGGAAAAGGGTAAAATAACGGATTAACCCAAGTTGAAATGAGCGAGAAACGTTGATGTCGAATTCTTATGACTCCTCCAGTATCAAAGTCCTGAAAGGGCTGGATGCGGTGCGTAAGCGCCCGGGTATGTATATCGGCGACACGGATGACGGCACCGGTCTGCACCACATGGTATTCGAGGTGGTAGATAACGCTATCGACGAAGCGCTCGCGGGTCACTGTAAAGACATCGTGGTCACGATCCATGCGGACAACTCCGTCTCCGTTACCGATGACGGTCGTGGCATCCCAACCGGTATTCACCCGGAAGAGGGCGTATCGGCTGCGGAAGTGATCATGACCGTGCTGCACGCAGGCGGTAAGTTCGATGATAACTCCTATAAGGTTTCCGGCGGTCTGCACGGCGTAGGCGTTTCCGTGGTAAACGCCCTGTCGCAGAAGCTGGAGCTGGTTATCCAGCGCGAAGGCAAAATTCACCGTCAGATCTACCAGCACGGCGTGCCTGACGCTCCGCTGGCCGTGACGGGTGATACTGATAAAACCGGTACTATGGTGCGTTTCTGGCCGAGCCTCGAAACCTTCACCAACGTTACCGAGTTTGAGTACGACATCCTGGCGAAACGCCTGCGCGAACTGTCGTTCCTGAACTCCGGCGTGTCGATTCGTCTGCGCGATAAACGCGACAACAAAGAAGACCACTTCCACTACGAAGGCGGTATCAAGGCGTTCGTTGAGTATCTGAACAAGAACAAAACGCCAATTCACCCGAATATCTTCTACTTCTCCACCGAAAAAGACGGTATCGGCGTTGAAGTGGCATTGCAGTGGAACGACGGTTTCCAGGAAAACATCTACTGCTTTACCAACAACATTCCGCAGCGCGACGGCGGTACTCACCTTGCGGGCTTCCGCGCGGCGATGACCCGTACCCTGAACGCCTACATGGACAAAGAAGGCTACAGCAAAAAAGCGAAAGTCAGCGCCACCGGCGACGATGCCCGTGAAGGCCTGATTGCCGTGGTCTCCGTGAAAGTGCCGGATCCGAAGTTCTCCTCTCAGACCAAAGACAAGCTGGTCTCTTCTGAGGTGAAATCGGCGGTTGAGCAGCAGATGAACGAACTGCTGAGCGAATACCTGCTGGAAAACCCGTCCGACGCGAAAATCGTGGTGGGCAAAATTATTGATGCGGCACGTGCCCGTGAAGCGGCGCGTAAAGCCCGTGAAATGACCCGTCGTAAAGGCGCGCTGGACCTGGCAGGCCTGCCGGGCAAGCTGGCTGACTGCCAGGAACGCGACCCGGCACTGTCTGAACTGTACCTCGTGGAAGGGGACTCCGCGGGCGGTTCTGCGAAGCAGGGCCGTAACCGCAAGAACCAGGCGATCCTGCCGCTTAAGGGTAAAATCCTTAACGTTGAGAAAGCGCGCTTCGACAAGATGCTCTCTTCTCAGGAAGTGGCGACGCTCATCACCGCGCTCGGCTGCGGCATTGGGCGCGACGAGTACAACCCGGACAAGCTGCGCTATCACAGCATCATCATCATGACCGATGCGGACGTCGACGGCTCGCACATTCGTACGCTGCTGTTGACCTTCTTCTATCGTCAGATGCCGGAAATCGTTGAGCGCGGCCACGTCTACATTGCGCAGCCACCGCTGTACAAGGTGAAAAAAGGCAAACAGGAACAGTACATTAAGGATGACGAGGCGATGGATCAGTACCAAATCGCAATCGCCCTTGATGGCGCGACCCTGCACGCGAACTCCAGCGCGCCAGCGCTGGCCGGCGAGCCGCTGGAGCGTCTGGTCTCCGAGTTCAACGCCACGCAGAAAATGATTGGCCGCATGGAGCGCCGCTATCCGAAAGCGCTGCTGAAAGAGCTGATTTACCAGCCTACCCTGACCGAAGCCGATCTGAGCAGCGAGCAGGCCGTAACCCGCTGGGTGAATACCCTGGTGAGCGAGCTGAACGAGAAAGAGCAGCACGGCAGCCAGTGGAAGTTCGACGTTCAGCAGAACGCTGAGCAGCAGTTCGAGCCGATCGTGCGCGTGCGTACCCACGGCGTCGATACCGACTACCCGCTGGAGCACGAATTTGTGACCGGTCCGGAATACCGCCGTATCTGCACCCTCGGCGAGAAGCTGCGCGGTCTGATCGAAGAAGATGCGTTTATCGAACGTGGCGAGCGTCGTCAGCCGGTAGCCAGCTTCGAGCAGGCGCTGGAGTGGCTGGTGAAAGAGTCCCGTCGTGGCCTCTCTATTCAGCGTTATAAAGGTCTGGGCGAAATGAACCCGGACCAGCTGTGGGAAACCACCATGGATCCGGAAAGCCGTCGCATGCTGCGCGTCACCGTTAAAGATGCGATTGCAGCGGATCAGCTGTTCACTACCCTGATGGGCGATGCGGTTGAACCACGTCGTGCGTTCATCGAAGAGAACGCCCTGAAGGCGGCGAATATCGATATTTAATCGTCGCTTTACGGCAACATAACTGGCCGCGCTTTAGCGCGGCTTTTTTATGGACGCAGGAAGGTCCAGCGACATCACTGCCGGTAAACGGCTCGCCAGTTTATCTATGGCAATTCTTACCCTTAGCGGCAGGTGTGGTGTCTGCTGCCAGACGGCATGAACGTCGAAGCGTACATCCGGGGCCTGATTTAAGAGCGGGACAAGGTTCCCCTGCTGAATTTCTTTAATGACCATCCAGCAGGGTAGCCACGCAAGGCCGTGGCCGGCCAGCGCCGCGTCACAGATCGCCTGTAAATCATCCATATTGAGTGATGAACGGGGAATAAACGTGCGCGACGTGCCATCGTAATTCATCAGCTGCCAGGATAAGACTCTGCCCGCACGCGTGTAGTTGATGGCCGTATGCTGGCGTAAATCATCAACGGCCTGCGGCTGGCCATTCTTAAGCAGATAATCCGGCGCGGCACACAGAACCATTCGGTGCTCCCCCAGCTTTCTGGCGACCAGCACGGCGCTGTCAGCCAGGGGGCCATTGCGCACCGCCATATCAAAGCCTTCTTCCACGAGATCCACGATGCGGTCGCTGAAGGACATTTCAAGCTCAAGTCCGGGGTGTTCCTGCGTCAGCTCTGTGAGCAGCGGGGCGATACACTGGCGACCAAACAGCACCGGCATGGCAACCCGCAGCCGGCCGCTGACCTGATGTTTTCCGGTTTCAAGCAGCGATTCAGCGCCACGAATCTCCTCCAGCGCGCGCAGGCAGCGTTCATAAAAAAGCGCGCCGTTATCGGTCAGTCTCTGACTGCGCGTGGTCCGATGAAACAGACGAACCCCCAGCCTCTCTTCAAGACGAGCAATGCTTTTTCCTACCGCCGAGCGCGACAAATGCAGACGGACGGCGGCCTGCGCAAAACTTCCTGCTTCTACGGAGGCAACGAAAACGGGAATATCTTTCAGCGTATCGGTCATGAATTGATTGTATCGTTTTAGTCATCAATAGTGGGAAAACTTATCGCCACTGGCGACAAAGAGTCAACGGTAGACTGTCAGAACTGAAAATCATCTGATGACAGGATAAAAAAATGACAGAAACAATGCAGCGCTGGTCAATGAACGTCCTTGGGCGCGAGAGCCTTCAGCTTGTTCAGGAGCCTGTTCCACAGCCAGGCCCGGGTGAGGTTCGCGTACGGGTAAATGCCGTTGCGCTCAACTATCGGGATAAAATGGTTATCGAAGGCACGATGCCGATTCCGCTTTCCTTCCCGTTCACCCCGGCGTCTGACATGGCGGGCGTGGTGGACAGCATTGGCGACGGGGTGACACGTTTCAAACCCGGCGCACGCGTCATCTCAACCTTTTTCCCCGAGTGGATCGACGGCAAGCCGCAGGCAGACGCGCGTGATTTGCCCTACAAAACGTCCGGCGGATACTTCCAGGGCATGCTGGCTGAATATGTGATTGTGAGTGAAAACGCGCTGGTGGCCTCCCCGGAAAGCCTGGATGACGCTGAGGCCAGCACGCTTCCTTGCGCGGGGCTTACCGCATGGTTCGCGCTGGTAGAACGCGGTCATTTACGCGCCGGGCAATCGGTGCTGGTACAGGGGACGGGCGGCGTGGCGCTATTCGCTTTGCAGATAGCAAAAGCGCACGGCGCCGAGGTGATTGTCACGTCGGGGAGTGATGAAAAACTGGTGCTGGCCAAAAAACTGGGTGCCAGCCAGGGCATTAACCGGCTGAAAGGCGACTGGGCTGAAAATGCGTTGGTACTCACGCAGGATCGCGGCATTGACCATATCATTGAAACCGTGGGAGGCGAGAACCTGAAGCATTCCCTGCGCGCCGTTGCCGTCCACGGACGGATATCGGTCATTGGCGTGCTGGCCGGGACAGAAATTTCTCTGCCCGCGAGCGAACTGTTGCTGAAATCCCCCGTCATCCAGGGGATTGGAGTTGGACACCGTCGGGCGCTGGAAGATTTTGTCCGTGCTGTTGATGTCACTGGCTTAAAACCGGTGATTGAGCATCGCTACCGCTTCGACGAGCTGGATCAGGCGCTTAACCATCTGGATCGCGGCGCGTTTGGCAAAATTGTTCTCACCCGCGAGTAAGTCGTCGTTCCCCGGGATAAGCGTAAAAGGGGGCTTTTTGTTGCGCAAAGTAGCTCTATTTTTGTGGGCTTAATCGCGTTAGCATGAGGTAGCACTCATTTATCCCGGGGACCTCATGGCTATCAAACTCATTGCAATCGATATGGACGGCACGCTGCTGCTGCCGGACCACACCATCTCTCCAGCTGTTAAAAACGCGATCGCCGCTGCACGCGAAAAAGGCGTGAACGTGGTGCTCACCACCGGACGCCCGTATGCCGGGGTGCACAGCTACCTGAAAGAGCTGCACATGAATCAGCCTGGCGATTACTGCATCACCTATAACGGCGCGCTGGTGCAAAAGGCAGCCGATGGCAGCACGGTGGCACAAACTGCGCTGAGCTATGATGACTACCTGTTCCTGGAAAAACTGTCCCGCGAAGTAGGCTCCCACTTCCACGCGCTCGATCGTAATACGCTTTACACCGCTAACCGCGATATCAGCTACTACACGGTGCACGAGTCCTACGTTGCAACCATTCCACTGGTGTTCTGCGAAGCGGAAAACATGGACCCGGCAACCCAGTTCCTGAAAGTAATGATGATCGACGAACCCGCGATCCTCGACAAAGCCATCTCACGCATTCCGGCTGAGGTAAAAGAGAAATATACCGTGCTGAAAAGCGCGCCGTACTTCCTCGAAATCCTCGATAAACGCGTCAATAAAGGCACGGGCGTGAAATCGCTTGCCGATGCGCTGGGCATTAAGCCCGAGGAGATCATGGCGCTGGGCGACCAGGAAAACGATATTGCGATGATCGAGTATGCGGGCATGGGCGTGGCGATGGATAACGCGATCCCGTCGGTAAAAGACGTGGCGAACTTCGTTACCAAATCTAACCTGGAAGACGGCGTTGCCTGGGCGATCGAGAAATTCGTTCTGTCGTAACAAGCGCTTAAATCATCAGCCCCGGTTATCAACCGGGGCTTTTTTTTGCCCTGAATTAATCGAATTGTTCTTTTTGTGATCTGGATTGTAGTACAACATTAACTGATTGTACTACATTGTCACCACAACAAAGACGAATGGCCTCACGTTTGTACTGCAAAAGTGAGGCGAAATTCAGCGGTCGCGGTAAAGTAGTGATGGACTTACAGAGCACAAGGACTCTCTATGACACTCAATAAAACCGATCGCATTGTCATCACGCTGGGCACCCAGATTGTGGGTGGCAAATACGTTCCCGGTTCGCCGCTGCCAGCAGAGGCCGAACTGTGCGAAGAGTTTGAAACCTCGCGCAACATCATCCGGGAAGTGTTCCGCTCGCTAATGGCGAAGCGGCTGATTGAAATGAAGCGCTACCGCGGGGCGTTTGTTGCGCCGCGTAACCAGTGGAACTACCTCGATACCGATGTTCTGCAATGGGTACTGGAAAACGACTACGACCCACGGCTTATCGGCGCGATGAGCGAAGTCCGAAATCTGGTGGAACCGGCTATCGCCCGCTGGGCAGCAGAGCGCGCAACGTCAGGTGACCTGGCACAGATTGAGTCAGCGTTGAACGACATGATCGCCAATAACCAGAATCGGGAGGCGTTTAACGAAGCGGACATTCGCTATCACGAGGCGGTATTGCAGTCGGTGCATAACCCGGTTTTACAGCAGCTTAGCGTGGCGATCAGCTCGCTACAGCGAGCAGTATTTGAACGTACCTGGATGGGCGATGAGGCCAACATGCCGAAAACGCTTCAGGAACATAAAGCGCTGTTCGATGCGATACGGCATCAGGACGGCGATGCGGCAGAGCAGGCGGCGCTAACCATGATCGCCAGCTCGACACGAAGGTTGAAGGAAATCACATGACATCACGCTACATCGCAATTGACTGGGGATCGACCAATCTGCGCGCCTGGCTCTACCAGGGCGAGCAATGTCTGGAAAGCAGGCAATCAGAAGCAGGCGTCACGCGCCTGAACGGTAAATCCCCTGAAGCGGTGTTAGCAGAGGTGACACAAAGCTGGCGCGACGGTAACACGCCGGTGGTGATGGCCGGAATGGTTGGCAGTAACGTGGGCTGGAAGGTCGCACCTTACCTGTCGGTTCCGGTTCATTTCGCCTCCGTTGGTGAGCAGTTAACGTCCGTTGGCGACAATGTCTGGATTATTCCCGGTTTATGCGTCTCTCGCGACGATAACCAAAACGTAATGCGCGGCGAAGAGACGCAACTGCTCGGGGCGCGCACCCTTTCTCCTTCTTCTGTCTACGTCATGCCCGGCACGCACTGCAAATGGGTCCAGGCGGATGCTGAGCAAATTCATGATTTTCGCACCGTGATGACCGGCGAACTGCATCATTTGCTGCTTAAGCATTCGCTGGTGGGGGCCGGTTTGCCGGAGCAGAACCCTTCGCCGGAGGCGTTTGCCGCCGGGCTTGAGCGCGGGATCGCATCCCCTGCCGTTTTGCCGCAACTTTTTGAGGTTCGCGCCTCGCACGTGCTGGGAAATCTTCCGCGCGAGCAGGTAAGCGAATTTCTGTCCGGCCTGCTGATTGGCGCCGAAGTCGCCACCCTGAGCGACGCGTTCGCCGGGCAGCAGACCATCACGCTCGTCGCGGGTTCATCGCTGACGTCTCGTTACCGCCAGGCGTTCCTCGCTATCGGACGGGATGTTGCCGCGGTGGAGGGCGACACGGCATTTCAGGCAGGCATAAGGAGCATAGCTCATGCAGTGGCAAACTGATCTTCCCCTTATCGCGATTTTGCGCGGCATCACGCCCGACGAGGCGTTAGCGCACGTTGGCGCGGTTATCGACGCCGGGTTCGACGCGGTGGAAATCCCGCTCAACTCACCGGCGTGGGAAAAAAGCATTCCGGCAGTGGTGGAGGCGTTTGGTGATAAGGCGCTGATTGGCGCAGGAACCGTGTTGCAGCCGGAGCAGGTGGATGACCTGGCAAAGATGGGCTGCAAGCTTATCGTCACACCCAATATCAACCCCGAGGTCATCCGCCGGGCGGTGGATTACGGCATGACCGTTTGCCCGGGGTGTGCCACCGCCACGGAAGCCTTTACCGCCCTCGATGCGGGCGCACAGTCGCTCAAAATTTTCCCGTCGTCGGCTTTTGGCCCGGATTACATCAAAGCGCTGAAGGCGGTCTTGCCCGCCAGCGTGCCGGTCTTTGCCGTGGGCGGCGTCACGCCGGAAAACCTGGTGCAGTGGATAAACGCGGGCTGTGTGGGCGCGGGGCTGGGCAGCGATCTTTATCGTGCCGGGCAGTCCGTGGAACGTACCGCACAGCAGGCGGTAGCATTTGTGAAAGCGTATCGAGAGGCAGTGCAATGAAAATAACCAAACTCACCACGTACCGTTTACCCCCGCGCTGGATGTTCCTGAAAATCGAAACCGACGAAGGCGTGGTCGGCTGGGGCGAACCGGTGATTGAAGGGCGCGCGCGCACCGTTGAAGCGGCAGTACACGAGCTGGGCGAATACCTGATTGGTCAGGATCCGGCGCGCATCAACGACCTGTGGCAGGTCATGTACCGCGCGGGCTTCTACCGCGGTGGTCCGATCCTGATGAGCGCCATCGCCGGTATCGACCAGGCGCTGTGGGATATCAAGGGCAAAGTGCTGAATGCCCCGGTCTGGCAATTAATGGGCGGCCTGGTGCGCGACAAAATCAAAGCCTACAGCTGGGTGGGCGGCGACCGCCCTGCGGAAGTCATCGACGGTATCCGCCAGCTGCGCAACATTGGTTTTGACACCTTCAAACTCAACGGCTGCGAAGAGATGGGCGTTATCGACAACTCGCGCGCGGTAGACCGGGCGGTGAACACCGTGGCGCAAATCCGTGAGGCTTTCGGCAACGAGATTGAGTTTGGCCTGGACTTCCACGGCCGCGTCAGCGCGCCGATGGCCAAAGTGCTGATTAAAGAGCTGGAGCCGTATCGCCCGCTGTTTATCGAAGAGCCTGTACTGGCCGAGCAGGCGGAATACTATCCAAAACTGGCAGAACAGACGCACATTCCCATCGCGGCGGGTGAGCGCATGTTCTCGCGCTTCGAGTTTAAACGCGTGCTGGAAGCGGGCGGCATTGCGATCCTGCAACCGGACCTCTCCCACGCGGGCGGCATCACCGAATGCTACAAAATTGCCGGCATGGCAGAAGCCTACGATGTGGCGCTGGCGCCGCACTGTCCGCTTGGGCCGATTGCGCTGGCAGCCTGTCTGCACGTGGACTTCGTCTCCCGCAATGCGGTGTTCCAGGAACAAAGCATGGGCATTCACTATAACAAGGGCGCGGAGCTGCTCGACTTTGTGAAAAACAAAGAAGACTTCAGCATGGAAGGCGGTTTCTTTAAACCGTTAACGAAGCCAGGCCTTGGCGTAGAAGTTGACGAAGCCAAAGTCATTGAGCTGAGTAAAAATACGCCGGACTGGCGTAACCCACTGTGGCGTCATGAGGACGGCAGCGTAGCGGAATGGTAATCGCCATCCCGTAGACCCGGTAAGCCTCCGGGCAAAAATCATACATACAAAAATATAACCCTCTGTAAATTACAGGGCATGGTGAGCGGCTTCGCTATGCCCAAAATCTGGAGACAGATTGCGATGGATATTCCAGTTACTGCTGCAAAAACCGGGCGTCGCCGTTACCTGACGCTGATGATGATCTTTATTACCGTGGTCATTTGCTATGTCGACCGCGCCAACCTTGCCGTGGCATCGGCCCATATTCAGGAAGAGTTCGGCATCACCAAAGCGGAAATGGGCTATGTCTTCTCGGCGTTTGCCTGGCTGTATACGCTCTGTCAGATCCCCGGCGGCTGGTTTCTTGACCGCGTGGGTTCACGTCTGACCTACTTTATCGCCATATTAGGCTGGTCCGTGGCGACCCTGTTCCAGGGCTTCGCCACCGGGCTGATGTCGCTGATTGGCCTGCGCGCCATCACCGGGGTTTTCGAAGCGCCCGCGTTCCCGACCAACAACCGCATGGTGACCAGCTGGTTCCCGGAACATGAGCGTGCCTCTGCCGTAGGCTTTTACACCTCCGGGCAGTTTGTGGGCCTGGCATTTCTGACGCCGCTGCTGATCTGGATCCAGGAGCTGCTGAGCTGGCATTGGGTGTTTATCGTCACCGGCGGGATCGGCATTATCTGGTCGCTCATCTGGTTCAAGGTGTATCAGCCGCCGCGTCTGACCAAAAGCATCACCAAAGCCGAGCTGGGCTACATCCGCGACGGTGGCGGTCTGGTGGACGGTGATGCCCCGGTGAAAAAAGAGGCGCGCCAGCCGTTAACCAAAGCGGACTGGAAGCTGGTCTTCCACCGTAAGCTGGTGGGCGTATATCTGGGACAGTTCGCAGTGACCTCCACGCTGTGGTTCTTCCTCACCTGGTTCCCGAACTACCTGACGCAGGAAAAAGGGATCACCGCGCTGAAGGCGGGCTTTATGACCACCGTGCCGTTCCTGGCGGCCTTCTTCGGCGTACTGCTCTCGGGCTGGCTGGCGGATAAGCTGGTGAAAAAAGGCTTCTCGCTGGGCGTGGCGCGTAAAACACCGATTATCTGCGGGCTGCTGATCTCTACCTGTATCATGGGGGCGAACTACACCAACGATCCGGTGTGGATCATGATCCTGATGGCGATAGCGTTCTTCGGGAACGGCTTTGCCTCCATCACCTGGTCTCTGGTGTCGTCCCTGGCGCCGATGCGTCTGATCGGCCTGACCGGCGGCGTGTTTAACTTCGTTGGCGGGCTGGGCGGGATCACCGTGCCGCTGGTCATCGGCTACCTTGCGCAGGACTACGGCTTCGGTCCGGCTCTGGTGTATATCTCTGCCGTGGCGCTGATCGGCGCGCTCTCCTACATCCTGCTGGTGGGCGACGTGAAACGAGTAGGCTAACGCCTTAGGATGTTTTACCCTGATGCGATAACCGCGCATCAGGGTATCCTTATGAAACAAATCACCTTCGCTTCCCGCAACCACCAGCTCACCAATATCAACACCTGGACGCCAGACAGCCAGTGGCTTGTCTATGACGAGCGGCCATCCGGCGCGTCGTTTACCGGTAAAACCATTGAGCGGGTCAATGTCAGTACGGGCGAGGTTGAAGTGATCTACCGTGCCGCTGATGGCGCGCATGTCGGCGTGGTAACCGTTCATCCTGCTGAGGATAAATATGTATTTATCCACGGCCCGAAAAACCCCGATGCAGACTGGCAGTATGATTTTCATCATCGTCAGGGAGTGATTGCGCACAACGGCGAGGTGAGCAATCTTGATGCGATGGATATCACCGCGCCTTACACGGCAGGTGCGCTGCGTGGCGGCACCCACGTTCACGTTTTTAGCCCGAACGGGCAGTTCGTCAGCTTTACCTATAACGATCATGTGCTGCACGAGCGCGATCCGAAGCTCGATTTACGCAACGTCGGCGTGGCGGCACCGTTTGGCCCGGTGAACCCGCAGGGGAACCATCCACGTGAATATTCAGGCACTTTCTGGAGCGTGCTGGTCAGCCGCACAACGCCCAACCCGCAACCGGACAGCAATGAAATCAACCGCGCCTACGAAGAGGGCTGGGTGGGCAACAACAGACTGGCGTTTATTGGCGATACGGTGTCTGCGGAAGGCGAAAAGGTGCCTGAACTGTTTATTGTGGACCTCCCCAAAGATGAGCAGGGCTGGAAACGGGCGGGCGAGGCGCCGTTGCAGGGAACGCCTGAGACGATGCCCGCGCCTCCTGCGGGCATCACGCAACGCCGCTTAACCTTCACCCATCAGAAGGCGTATCCGGGGCTGGTGAACGTGCCGCGCCACTGGGTGCGCAGCAATCCGCAGGGGACGCAGATTGCGTTTTTAATGCGGGACGATAACGGCGTTGTGCAGCTGTGGCTTATCTCACCTGAGGGCGGCGAGCCGCGCCAGCTGACCCACAGTGAAAGTGATATCCAGTCGGCTTTTAACTGGCATCCTTCTGGCCGCACACTTGGGTTTGTGCTCGAAAGCCGCATTGCCTGCTGCGATGCGCAGACCGGTGAGGTGACGTTTTTGACGTCCGATCATGGCAATCCGCCGTCTGCTGACGCAGTGGTATTTTCCCCGGACGGGCGTTTTATCGCGTGGATGGAAGAGAAGAACGGTTTCCGCCAGCTGTGGCTAACGGAAACCGCACGGAATTAGCGCGGGGGCATCTCTGCGGGCGGGATGACGGAGTTGGTTGCCAGCGTCTCCTGCTCGCTTTTCTCAACGCGCGAGCGCACTGAGCTGTCGGTGCGGAACATATCCCACGGCAGCAGAAGCGTATCGGCGACCGCCGTAAACGGCATATCAAGGATCGCCAGAGATTTGGTACCCCAGTTTGTCTCATCATCAGAGATCATGGCGGCACTGGCGCGCGTCCCCGGATATGTTCCTTCTTTACCGCCGGTGTGCGACATCACGCTCGAACACCCGCAAAGCAAAATAACCCCGCTGAACGTCGCCAGCTTAATCAGAACATTTCTCATCATCTCTCAGTCATCTTTAGTAGCACGGCATTGACCTGCAACTCAGGGTTATAGCGAGGCGCGTTCAAAATGGACAGTCCAAAACTTCTGCACTGTGGTCGCCATCGCAATTTAACCCTTTGTGCTGTGCCCCTGAGTCTATGCGACATCCAGCAAAGTGCAAAAAAATCTCGCATTAATACGCTTGAAAAGCCCGTATCCAGACCCATTTTAAGGATGTACCCCGATAACGGACATGCCTGATGGGTGTTCGGGGGAACGGAAGCCTGTCCATGTTGGAAGGCTACATTTTCTCGCTGATTTCAGGAGCTTTTATCTATGCGTAACTTCGATCTCTCTCCGCTATACCGTTCTGCCATTGGTTTTGATCGTCTGTTCAACCACTTAGAAAACAACCAGAGCCAGAGCAACGGCTATCCTCCTTACAACGTTGAACTGGTTGACGAAAACCACTACCGCATTGCGATTGCTGTCGCCGGTTTCGCAGAGAGCGAACTGGAGATCACCGCCCAGGACAATCTGCTGGTGGTGAAAGGCTCCCATGCGGGCGAGCAGAAAGAACGAACCTACCTCTACCAGGGCATCGCAGAGCGCAACTTTGAGCGCAAGTTCCAGCTGGCTGAGAACATCCACGTCAAGGGCGCGAACCTGGTGAACGGCCTGCTGTTTATCGAACTGGAACGTGTGATTCCGGAAGAGAAAAAACCACGCCGTATCGAAATCAACTAATTATGCGGGTCGCTAACGCGGCCCACCTGAAATTGCTTGCCGTAAAGGGAGCATATGCGAATCCGTAAGGGTTTGCAGGTACAACTGCGCACAAAATTGAACTGTGCCGAACTCGCTTCTCAGAAGGAGATTTAGTATGCGTAACTATGATTTTTCCCCTCTGCTGCGTCAGTGGATCGGTTTTGACAAACTGGCTAACGCGCTGCAAAGCGCGACCGAACAGCAGACGTTTCCGCCGTACAACATCGAAAAAAGCGATGATAATCACTACCGCATCACGCTCGCGCTGGCCGGGTTCCGTCAGGAAGATCTCGACATCCAGCTTGAGGGCACGCGCCTGACCGTGAAAGGGTCGCCGGAAAAACCAGACGCCGAGACCAAATGGCTGCATCAGGGGCTTGTCACTCAGCCGTTCAGCCTGAGCTTTACGCTGGCAGACCATATGGAAGTGTCTGGCGCGACGTTCACCAACGGGCTGCTGAATATTGACCTCACCCGTAACGTGCCCGAAGCCATTGCGCCGCAGCGCATCGCCATTAGCGAACGTCCGGCGTTGAATAGCTAATACATTTTTTGCCGGGTAGAGGCTGCGCAAAACCTGCCGATCCTGTAGGTCGGGTAAGGCGCAGCCGCCACCCGACACTACCTACAGACTGCACGAAGCCCTGCCCCGGCAGGGCTTTTTTGTGCGCCATCGCCCATACAACCGTCGCTGGCTCTGAGAGAATCCTTAGTATAACTATGGTTATACACAGGATGTGGATCATGAGTGATATCGCGTTAACCGTGAGCGTGTTGGCCCTTGTCGCGGTAGTCGGGCTGTGGCTGGGGAATATCAAAATCCGCGGCGTCGGGTTTGGTATCGGCGGGGTGCTGTTCGGCGGGATTTTTGTCGGCCATTTTGCCGACCAGCTTGGGTGGGTGCTCAGCGCCGATATGCTGCATTTCATTCAGGAATTTGGCCTGATCCTCTTTGTGTATACTATCGGCATTCAGGTGGGTCCGGGTTTCTTCGCTTCGCTGCGCGTCTCCGGTTTACGCCTTAATCTCTTTGCTTTCGGCATTGTTGTGATGGGTGGGCTGGTCACCGCGATCCTGCATAAACTCTTCGCTATTCCGTTGCCCGTCGTGCTGGGTATTTTTTCCGGAGCCGTCACGAACACGCCTGCGCTCGGGGCGGGGCAGCAAATTCTGCGCGATTTGGGTATCCCGGCTGATGTCGTCGATCAGATGGGGATGAGCTACGCCATGGCCTATCCGTTTGGCATTTGCGGTATTTTGCTCTCGATGTGGCTGGTGCGTGTGCTGTTCCGCGTTAACGTTGAACAGGAGGCGAAGGAGCATGAAAGCACCCTGACCAACGGCCATGCGTTCATTAAAACCATTAACATTCGCGTCGAAAACCCCAACCTGAACAATATGGCGATACAGGATGTTCCCATTCTGAACAGCGCGACCATTATCTGTTCACGCCTGAAACGCGATGACACGCTGATGGTGCCTTCACCCGATACCCTTATTCAACACGGCGATCTTCTGCATCTGGTAGGGCAACCGGCGGATTTAAACAATGCCCGGCTGGTGATTGGTCAGGAGGTAGATACCTCGCTCTCAACCCGTGGAACGGATATGCGCGTGGTGGTGACCAATGAGAAGGTGCTGGGCAAGAAAATACGCGATTTACAGGTTAAAGAGCGCTATGACGTGGTGATCTCCCGTCTTAATCGCGCCGGCGTGGATCTGGTGGCCAGCCAGGATGCCAGCCTGCAATTTGGTGATATTCTCAACCTGGTCGGGCGTCCGTCATCCATTGATGCCGTAGCGAGCATGGTGGGAAATGCGCAGCAAAAACTCCAGCAGGTGCAGATGCTGCCGGTGTTTATCGGTGTCGGGCTCGGGGTGATGCTTGGCTCCATCCCCCTGTACGTGCCCGGCTTCCCGGTAGCGCTGAAGCTGGGTCTGGCGGGCGGGCCGCTGATTATGGCGCTGATCCTCGGGCGTATCGGCTCCATCGGTAAGCTCTACTGGTTTATGCCGCCGAGTGCTAACCTGGCGCTGCGGGAGTTAGGCATCGTGCTGTTTCTGGCGGTGGTGGGGCTGAAATCCGGCGGCGATTTTGTCGATACCCTGGTGCACGGCGAAGGGATGAGCTGGGTAGGATATGGCATATTTATTACCGCCATCCCGCTGATAACGGTCGGATTACTGGCGCGTATGTTCGCTAAAATGAACTATCTCACGCTGTGCGGCATGCTGGCGGGTTCCATGACCGATCCGCCCGCGCTGGCGTTCGCCAATAACCTGCACGCCACCAGCGGCGCGGCGGCGCTGTCTTACGCCACGGTTTATCCGCTGGTGATGTTTCTGCGCATCATCACCCCACAGCTACTGGCGGTGCTGTTCTGGGGGATGGGCTAGCCTCGCTGACCGGCATCACCCGATGCCGGTCTCCTTGTCCCCGTTAATTTACGCTATGCTGAAGCCTGCTTCTGGTACGACAAGGAACCTTCATGAACATTTCCCGCCTCGGTGAAGCGCCGGACTACCGCTTCTCACTGGCTAACGAGCGTACATTTTTAGCGTGGATCCGTACTGCCCTGGGCTTTCTGGCCGCAGGCGTTGGCCTTGATCAGCTCGCCCCCGATTTTGCCACCCCGCTGATCCGCGAAGCGCTGTCCCTGCTGCTGTGTCTGTTAGCCGGCGTGCTGGCGATCTACGGCTACCTGCGGTGGCTGCGCAACGAAAAGGCGATGCGTCTGAAGCAGGATCTCCCCTACACACGCGGTTTGCTTATCATCAGTACGATTTTGCTGCTGGTGGCTGGCATCGTGATGTTACTGGTGTTCTATGCCGGATAGCCGCAAAGCGCGGCGGGAAACGGACCCCGGCCTTCAGCCGGAACGTACCTCGCTGGCCTGGCTACGCACGCTGCTGGGGTATGGCGCGCTGATCGCGCTTGCCATTAAGCACAACTGGCACCGCACGGGGATGCCATTCTGGATCTCCATCGTTGTGCTGGCGCTGGTAGCCATCATTTTATGGCGCTATACCCGAAGCCGTAACCTGATGGACGTCGCGCACAGTGATTTCGCACAGCCAGGGGCGGTGCGGGATAAGTTCCTGATCGCCCTGGCCGTGCTATCCCTGTCGCTGCTGTTTGCGGTAACCCATATTCGACAAATTTTGCACCTGTAGGCCGGGTAAGGCGCAGCCGCCGCCCGGCATAATTACTTCCCTTTCGCCAGATAATTCGCCATCTCGTCATCCGGCACCATGCCGCCGCCGGTTGCCCAGACCAGGTGCGTCGTGTTGGCATCTGACTTTATGCGTACCGGCCCCACCATCCCTGCCAGCGCCGACGGCTCCAGGCGAATGTCTTCCCCCTGCGCCAGCCAGCTGAGCAGGTCGTACATGCTCTGATCGGAGAGGGTAAAGAACCCGTCAAGCAGACGCTCCATCGCGCGGCCCACGAAGCCGGACGCGCGGCCTACCGCCAGACCGTCTGCCGCCGTCACGTTGTCGATACCCAGATCCTGCACGGCGATCTCATCGTGCAACCCGGTGTAGACACCCAACAGCATGCACGGTGAGTGCGTGGGCTCCGCGAAGAAGCAGTGGACGCTGTCGCCAAAGGCCAGCTTCAGGCCAAATGCCACGCCGCCGGGCCCGCCGCCGACGCCGCACGGCAGATAGACGTTTAGGGGATGTTCAGCGTCCACCACGCGCCCCTGCGCGGCAAACTGTGCTTTCAGGCGCTCGCCCGCCACCGCATAGCCCAGGAACAGCGTGCGGGAGTTCTCATCGTCAATAAAGAAGCAGTTCGGATCGCTTTCTGCTGCCCTGCGCCCTTGCTCCACCGCCACGCCGTAATCCTGCTCGTATTCCACGACGGTCACGCCGTGGCTGCGTAGCCTGGCTTTTTTCCATTCACGGGCGTCGGCAGACATATGCACCGTGACCTTAAAGCCGATGCGCGCGCTCATGATGCCGATGGACAGCCCGAGGTTGCCGGTTGAGCCCACGGCGATGCTGTACTGGCTGAAGAAGTCCTTGAAGCGCGGCTCAAGCAGAATGCTGTAATCGTCATCCAGCTTGAGCAAGCCTGAGGCCAGCGCCAGTTTTTCCGCGTGAGCCAGCACTTCATAAATGCCGCCGCGCGCTTTAATGGAGCCGGAGATCGGCAGATGGCTGTCTTTTTTCAGCAGCAGCGTGCCGGGTATCGTTACGCCACATTCCTGCTCCAGACGCGTTTTCATTGCCGGAATGGCGACCAGTTCAGATTCGATAATTCCTCCCGCTGCCGCCGTTTCCGGGAAGGCTTTCGCCAGATACGGCGCGAAGCGTTCCAGGCGCGCGTGGGCGTCGTCAACGTCGGCTTTGGTCAGCCCGACATAGGGCAACCCTTCAGCCAGCGTCGTGGTACGCGGGTTGAGCCAGGTGGTTTCTTTCAGGGCAATCAAATCCGCCAGCAGCGGAAACCGGTCAATGAGGCTGGTAAGGTCAGTCGTTTTCATAATCTGTCTCAGAATTTAGTTCGTTCTGACTCTACACCAATTGTGAAAAAGCATGCTAAATACAGAGTAAAGCATTTGATTATTTGCAAGGGGCATCGTGTTAAAGCCTTTCATTGTCACCGTGTTAGCGATCGCTTCCGGCTGGGCCTGTGCCGCTGAGCCGCCGCTGACGGCTGCCCGTTACGCGCAGATTCTGGGTGTCGGGATGGACGTCGACTGGGCCCGCACCGAGCGCGGTATCCGCGAGTTTGATCCGCTGGTGGTCCGTGATTTTCGGGCGAAAGGCATACGTCATGTCCGCATTCGGGTGGCGGGTGAACCCACGGAAGCGCGACTGATTCACCTGCGCAAGCTGGTGGAGGCCTGCGAGCAATACGGCATCATCCCCATCGTCGCTTATCAGGCCGATGAATATAAAAACGACCCGAAAGCGGATACCGAAAAAGCGGTGATTGATTGGTGGATTGCCGTGGCGCATTATTTTGGTCAGCGTTCGCCGTTGCTGGGGTTTGACCTGATCTACGAACCGGCGGACAAGCTCAACCACAACATGGTTTCCCTCAACCGGGTGTATGAGAAAGCGATCAAAGACATTCACGCCATTGATGCCAGCCGCATGATTTTTATCGCACCTCGCCTGCGCGCCGCGCCGGAGGATTTATCCAGCCTGAAGCTGCCCGCGCACAGCCAGAATTACCTCCTGGCAGAGTGGCATATTTTCCCGTGGGGTCCGCTGAAAACGAACGGCAAATATCCGTGGACATCCGGAACCGCGGCGGAGAAAACGGCTATTCGCAACCGAATCAACGCCGCCCTGCGCTGGCAACAAAAAACCGGGCACGTGAGCTGGGTCGGTGGCTGGGGTGTGGGCGAGTCGAAAACCCTGACGCCAACCACCTCGCAGATGGCGTTTGCCACGTTTATGGCGTGCGAGCTGCAAAAGGCTGCTATTCCGTATGCGATAAACGCCGATGTTCAGTTTTATGACGGGGAAGAGGGGGCGTGGCGTCCTGCGCCAGAGCGGCTATTGCAGGCGATGATTGCGCCCGGGTGTGAAAAGCCCGGCGAGAAGCCGGGCCATTATGCGGTTAAACAGGCTGTTCGTGATGCGAGACACGCGACGCCAGCGGCAGCCAGCACAGCAAAATCAGCAGCCCCATCAGGGTCATCAGCAAGCCTAAACTAGCCTGCCCGGTCTGCGGCATCATCGCGGAGAGCCAGGCGAGCGCGCCGGAACCGATATTTTGTAAACCGCCCACCAGGGCACCAGCGGTACCCGCGAGGAACGGAAACGGCTCCATTGCGCCGCTGGTGGCGAGCGGGAACAGCATGCCCGCCCCGAAGAAGAACAGCGCCGCCGGGATGAGCAACGTCCAGACCGACATCACGTCAAACAGCCCCGGGATCCACATCATCAGCCCGGCCAGCAGGCAGCTAATCACGGCCTGCCACATCAGCGTTGAGAAGCGTTTGTTCGGACGTCCGGCGAACCATGCGCCGAAGAACGCCGCCGGGATCGGCAGAATAAACAGAATACTCACCACCATGCTGCTCAGGCCAAGGCCTGCGCCCAGCAGCACGCCGGAACAGGCTTCGAACACGGCAATGCCCGCCAGACCGCCGATCAGCATCAGCAGATAACAGGTAAACGACCCGTTGCCGAACAGCGTTTTATAGCTGGCGATAAGCTTCGTGCGCGGCGCGTCCTGCGGACGTGTTTCCGGCATCCAGCGCGCCATGCTGAAGGTGACGATCGCGCACAGCACCAGCAGGAAGGCGTAACAGGCGCGCCAGGACCACACGGTGTCCAGCAGGCCACCGATCAGCGGTGCGAGCAGCGGGCTCACTAGAATACCCATGTTTAACAGGCTGTTGGCGTGACGGAGCTGGGTGCCTTGATACATATCTCGCGGCAGGGTACGCGCCATAACCCCGCCGACGCCTGTACCCACACCCTGGAGAGCGCTGGCGGCAATCAGTACGGTCAGGCTATGGGTAGTGATGGCAATGACCGTCGCCACCATGAAAATGCTCATTCCCACCAGAATGACCGGGCGACGCCCGACGCGATCGGACAGGGGACCATAAACCAGCTGTGAAACGCCATAGGTCAGCAGGTAGGCTGCCATTACGCTCTGTACCGCCCCTTCGCGGACGTTCAGATCTTTTGCCATATCGGCAATCGCCGGAATATAGATGGTTTGCGCCATCTGCCCGACGGCCACCAGTAACACCAGCATCAACAATAAGTTCACGTTCCGTTGCTTTTTCATGTCGCTGAATACTTTTGCCAAAAGAGAGAAATAAAGAATAAGTGACTACGCATTCCCATAAATGCGCGAGGAATCTACCACAGTGAGATGACAATTTAAGCATTACTGTGATGAATGACAGAGGGTGTGAAGGCAGGATTTGTAAACAAGATCGGCAACTAATGTTGCCAGCGAATTACGCCAGGCGCAGCAGGACCGCACCGGCAGCAATACCCAGCGCCGCCGCGATGCGCAGGCCGGCAACTTTCTCTTTTAAAAGCACAAATGCGATTAATGCGCCGAAGAGAATCGAGGTTTCACGCAGTGCCGCGACCACCGCCAGCGGCGCCTGCGTCATCGCCCAGAGTGCCAGCCCGTAAGATCCCATCGTCCCGACGCCGCCGAGCAGCCCCTTTTTCCAGTGCAGGCGCAGATAGGCTGACGCTTCACGGCGGCGGGCTACCATCGCCCAGCTCAGCAGGCAGAAGCCGTTCATGAAGAAGGTCCAGAGCGTGTAGCCCAGCGCCGACTCTGATAACCGCACGCCGGTGCCGTCCACCAGCGTATACCCGGCGATAAAACAGGCGTTAAGCAGCGCCAGCCAGATCCCCTTGCGCGACTGCATGCGGCCATTCATCGCCATCGCCAGAATTGACAGGCAAATGACGCCGATACCGGACCAGGCGAGCCAGGAGAGGTGGTCGCCAAGCGCCAGCACGCTGATCAGCGCCACCAGCAGCGGGGCGGTACCGCGCATCAGCGGATAGGTCTGGCTCATGTCCGAGACCTGATAGGTTTTTGCCACCAGTACCGTATACACCACCTGTAACGCGCAGGAAACGAACAAATAGGGCCAGCTTGCAGCCGTCGGCTGGGGAGAGAAAGGCAGTAAAATCAGGGCAATAAGCGCGGCTGAACCGCTAACGCCGATCGCAGAGTAGAGCTTGTCCGTTCCGGCCTTAACGATGGCGTTCCAGCTGGCATGCAGCAGTGCGGCAAACAGTAAAATGCAGAAAACGGTGATGGTCATGGCGTTTCAAATGGTGAAATGTCATCCAACTGTAACATTCACCCTTCGATGCTGCCAGACGCTTACACTGCGCAAAAAATGCGGTGCGTGACCCGGGGTTCGTCTGACACCAGCCTGAAGCCCGCCCGATGATAAAATCCGTACGCGGTTTCCGGCGCATGGGTATTAAGAAAATCAAACCAGATGCTGGCATCCGCCATCACCACGGTCAAAAGCTGCTTTCCAATGCCCAGCCCGCGGCACTTTTCGCTGACATAGAGATGACGAATACGTCCGGCGCGCGGCTGCTGGCTGAACGGATCGCGATTAAGACCGCACACGCCCACCAGCTTGCCGTTAAGAAACGCCCCCAGCAGCTTTTCGCCCGGGGCATTAAAGCGGTTTTCACCCCGCTGCCAGTTCTCTTCCAGCCTGCGCAGCATGTTGAAATTCAACGCGATACTCTCGGCCTTCAGGGCGATATAGCCCGGCTCATCAGGTGTAACAGGCTCAATTAACAGACGCGACATAGCATTCCCTCGTTATTAAAGAGGGGCGGTTGCCCGCCCCTCTCAGGTGCGACTTGAACCTGAATTACCGAACGTATTTCAGGACAGCATCAAGCAGTTGCAGTACTGCAACAATGAGTTTGAGGATAAGTATCACCATATCCACTACGCTCATACGCGTCTCCTTTTGGTTAAAAGGAGCACGATGCTGGCGTACCTTTCCGCCGCCTGTGGCCAGCACCTGGATTGACGTAACACAGTGTGCTCACTTCAGGGGTTAAGGCACTGACGGCACCACCCGTTTCAGCCAGGACTTCGTTGCGCCGGTAAACTGCGGCCCCCTCGCTCACTGCGAACACCCTCAGTATAGATAAATACTGTATGCATGAACAGTATTTTATGGACAAAATTTGGAAGGCGATCCATACTCAAAAACGTCAAAATCCGTGCCGGAATTGCGCGTTCGTCTTCGATCGCGTATACTTTTCGCGTTGACGTAACACAGTGTGTTCTGCGGCGACCAACCGCAAAACCCTGAAAAAAACCTCGCTTAGGCGGGGTTTTTGTTTTCTGAGGTTAGACAAAAAATTGACGGGCGTTGACATATTGGCAATGCATGTTATTGTTGCCATTATGGCAACGGACGCGGCAGGCATGCAGTATGCATTTAATCTCAATGAAGGCAATTTGTGAGGCGGTAAGCCAGTTTCCACAATACAGGGATGAACTTCTCTTTTTGGGAAGAGTTATCGAAAAAAGCCATTGCCCGACGCCTGCTGCGCTAAGAAAACTGTTTCCAACGCTGGATAACTTCAAGTATCTCGATAAGCATTATGTTATTGATATTGCAAATAACAATCTCAGAGTAGTGGCTCTCATTTTCTTTGAAAGCCAAAAGTTTTATGTGCGCCATGTTTTTACTCATAAGGAATATGACCGTTTTACGGAGAAACATCGCACTAAGGGGAAGAAATGATGATCGTTGCTGATGCACTAAAAGCTACGCATGACCTTGTTGCGGCTGTTCCTCTGCTGGGTGAACATCCTAACGAGAAGGATTACCAGGACGCACTTGAGCTGGTTGAGTATCTGCTCATGCATGAACCTGGCAGCCCTTTACTGGATATTGTATGTGCGAGAATCAGCCGCTACGAAGCAAACCGGCCTGAAATTGTCGCGCTACGCCAGGAGATGGAATCTGTTCCCGTGGGGATTGCGGTGTTAAGAACGCTTATGGATCAGCACAAACTCACTATTTCGGATTTTCAGGATGAAATAGGCAGTAAATCAATGGTTTCAAGGGTACTCAATGGGCAGCGTCAGCTCACACTGAACCATATAAAAAAACTGGCGGCCCGCTTTGGCGTTTCGCCTGCGCTGTTTATTGAGTGAGATAAAAGCCTTTTTATGGTTTCATCACCCAACAAACGAAACGTGATCCCTGACGCATTTTTGCGCAGATGAAAATATTTCCATTGTCACGCCCGAAAACCTGTGTTTGTATAAATTCAATCAATGATTCTAAACACAGGTCCCCAATGACTTCATCCATCTTCACTTCGACCCTACTAAAAACTGCGCAACCAGCCGCAGTGGTCGTCGTGCGTGTGGTGGTGGTCGTCGGCAATGCGCCGTAGGGACTGGATCAACACACGAATCCAAAACCCCGCCGGCGCAAACCGGGCGGGGTTTTTCGTTTAGAACCCTCCCCGGAAAGTCGGCCCAGAAGAAAAGGACTGGAGCATGGCAAGTTCGGGCACAACATCCACAAAGACGCGTTTCACAGGCGCGCAGTTGATTGTTCATTTACTGGAACGACAGGGCATCACCACGATTGCGGGTATCCCGGGTGGAACCGTTCTGCCGCTGTATGATGCGTTAAGCCAAAGCACACAGATCCGCCACGTGCTGGCGCGTCACGAGCAGGGGGCCGGTTTTATCGCTCAGGGCATGGCGCGTACCCAGGGCAAACCGGCGGTGTGTATGGCCTGTAGCGGGCCGGGCGCTACTAACCTGGTGACCGCCATCGCCGACGCGCGTCTCGACTCCATTCCGCTGATCTGCATTACCGGCCAGGTCCCGTCTTCGATGATCGGCACCGATGCGTTCCAGGAAGTGGACACCTACGGCATCTCTATCCCCATCACCAAACATAACTATTTAGTTCGCGATATCAGCGAGCTGCCTCAGGTGATCAGCGATGCGTTCCGCATTGCGCAGTCTGGCCGCCCGGGTCCGGTGTGGATAGACATTCCTAAGGACGTACAGACCGCAGAGATCGAGATCGACGTGTTACCCGAGCCGGGCGAGCGTGCCCCCGCGCCGGAATGCAGCGCTGAGAGCGTGCGCGACGCCGCCGCCATGATTAACGCCGCCAAACGCCCGGTGCTCTATCTGGGCGGCGGGGCGATTAACGCCGCGAATGACATCCGTGCGTTCGCGGAAAAAGCCAACCTGCCGACCACGATGACCCTGATGGCGCTGGGCATACTGCCCAAAGCGCACCCATTGTCTTTAGGAATGCTGGGCATGCACGGCGCGCGCAGCACCAACTACATCCTGCAAGAGGCAGATTTGCTGATTGTTATGGGTGCACGTTTTGATGACCGGGCGATTGGCAAAACCGAGGAGTTCTGCCCGAACGCTAACATTATTCATGTGGATATCGACCGCGCCGAGCTGGGTAAAATCAAGCAGCCGCACGTGGCGATTCAGGGCGACGTGGCCGAAGTGCTGGCGCAGCTGATCCCGCAGACGAACGCAGCTGACCGGGCCGACTGGCGCCAGCTGGTGGCCGATCTGCAACGCGAGTTCCCGGGCGCCATCCCAGTTGAGGGCGACCCGCTGAGCCACTACGGGCTGATCAACGCCGTGGCTGCCTGCGTGGACGACAGCGCGATCATCACTACCGACGTCGGCCAGCACCAGATGTGGACCGCGCAGGCCTATCCGCTGAACCGCCCGCGCCAGTGGCTGACCTCCGGCGGCCTCGGCACCATGGGCTTCGGCCTGCCGGCGGCGGTAGGCGCGGCGCTCGCCAACCCGGACCGCAAGGTCATCTGCTTCTCCGGCGACGGCAGCCTGATGATGAACATTCAGGAAATGGCGACCGCGGCCGAAAACCAGCTGGACGTCAAAATTATCCTGATGAACAACGAGGCGCTGGGCCTGGTGCACCAGCAGCAGAGCCTGTTCTACAAACAGGGCGTGTTTGCTGCGACCTATCCGGGGACGATCAACTTCATGCAGATTGCCGCCGGTTTTGGCCTGCACACCTGTGATCTGAACGCCGAAGACGATGCCCACGCGGCGTTGCAGGAGGCGATTGCTCGTCCGGGCCCGGCACTGATCCACGTGCGTATCGACGCACAGCAAAAAGTGTATCCGATGGTGCCGCCGGGTGCGGCCAATACTGAGATGGTGGGGGAATAAGCCATGCAGAAACAACATGAAAACGTCATTCTGGAACTCACCGTCCGCAACCATCCCGGCGTAATGACCCACGTCTGCGGGCTGTTTGCCCGTCGGGCGTTTAACGTCGAAGGTATTTTGTGTCTGCCGATTCAGGGCAGCGAGCACAGCCGCATCTGGCTGCTGGTGAACGACGACCAGCGTCTGGAGCAGATGATGGCGCAGATCGACAAGCTGGAGGACGTCACCAAAGTGGCGCGCAACCAGTCCGATCCCACCATGTTTAACAAAATTGCGGTGTTTTTCGAGTAAATCACTTAAGGTAAGAGGCTTTTGCCGGATAAGCGCAGCGTCATCCGGCATTTCAGACCGCAGGAACACACATGACCACCATCGCTCTCATCGACGACCACCTTATCGTCCGCTCCGGCTTCGCCCAGCTTCTCAACCTCGAACCTGATTTTCAGGTCGTGGCCGAGTTTGGCTCCGGGCGCGAGGCGCTGGCGGGCCTGCCGGGGCGCGGGGTACAGGTCTGTATCTGCGACATCTCGATGCCGGATCTCTCCGGGCTGGAGCTGTTGAGCCAGCTGCCGAAAGGGATGGCGACGATCATGCTCTCGGTTCACGACAGCCCGGCGCTGGTCGAGCAGGCGCTCAACGCGGGCGCGCGCGGCTTCCTCTCTAAACGCTGTAGCCCGGACGAGCTGATCGCCGCCGTGCGCACCGTCTCCACCGGCGGCTGCTTCCTGACGCCGGATATCGCCATCAAGCTGGCGGCTGGACGGCAGGATCCGCTCACCAGACGCGAGCGCCAGGTGGCGGAGAAGCTTGCCCAGGGCATGTCGGTGAAAGAGATTGCCGCCGAGCTGGATCTGTCGCCGAAAACCGTGCACGTCCACCGCGCCAACCTGATGGAAAAACTCAACGTCAGCAACGACGTTGAGCTGGCGCGCCGCATGTTCGACAGCTGGCAATGAGTTCCGCTTTTTCACGGCTGATCGCCGTCGCTGCCAGCTTTTTTATTTTCTCCGCCGCATGGTTTTGCCTGTGGAGCATCAGCTTGCATCTGGTGGAGCGTCCGGAGCTGGCAGTGCTGCTGTTTCCCTTCGGCCTGCGTCTGGGATTAATGCTCCAGTGCCCGCGCGGATACTGGCCCGTTTTGCTCGGCGCGGAGTGGCTAATGCTGATCTGGCTGGCGCAGGAGGTGGCCCTCGCGCATCTTCCCTTATTGATGACCGGAAGCCTGCTCACGCTTCTCCCCGTTGCCCTGATTTCCCGCTACCGCCACCAGCGCGACTGGCGGACGCTGCTGCGTCAGGGGGCGGCGCTGATTGCCGCCGCGCTGTTGCAGTCACTGCCGTGGTTAGGCGAAAAGGAGGTGCTCAACGCCCTGCTGCTGACCCTGACCGGCGGCCTGACGCTGGCCCCGACCTGCCTTGTGATCTGGCATTACCTCACCAGCACCGTCTGGCAGCCGCTCGGCCCGGCGCTGGTTTCCCAGCCAGTGAACTGGCGCGCCCGGCACCTGATCTGGTATCTGCTGCTGTTTGTCGTGAGCCTGTGGCTACAGCTTGGTCTGCCCGCTGAATTATCGCGCTTTACGCCGTTTTGTCTGGCGCTGCCGATCATCGCCCTTGCCTGGCACTACGGCTGGCAGGGGGCGCTGATTGCCACGCTGATGAATGCCATCGCGCTGATCGCCAGCCAGACCTGGCACGATCATCCGGTGGATCTGCTGCTCTCGCTGCTGGCCCAGAGCCTGACCGGGCTGCTGCTCGGGGCGGGCATTCAGCGTCTTCGCGAGCTGAACCAGTCCCTGCAAGCCGAGCTGGCGCGCAACCGACGTCTGGCGGAGCGTCTGCTGGAAACCGAGGAGAGCGTGCGTCAGGAAGTGGCTCGCGAGCTGCACGATGATATCGGCCAGACCATAACCGCCATCCGCACGCAGGCGGGCATCGTCCAGCGTCTGGCGGCGGATAACGCGGGCGTGAAGCAGGGCGGGGCGCATATCGAACAGCTTTCGCTGGGCATCTATGACGCCGTTCGCCGCTTGCTGGGACGGCTGCGTCCGCGCCAGCTTGATGACCTGTCGCTGGAGCAGGCGATACGCTCCCTGATGCGTGAAATGGAGCTCGAAAGCCGCGGCATTGTCAGCCATCTCGACTGGCGTATTAACGAACCTGCGCTGAGCGAAGGCCAGCGCGTGACGCTGTTTCGCGTCTGTCAGGAAGGGCTGAACAACATCGTCAAACACGCCAATGCCAGCGCGGTGACGATCCAGGGCTGGCAGCAGGACGAGCGGCTGATGCTGGTGATTGACGACGACGGCTGCGGCCTGCCGCCGGGCTCCGGTCAGCAGGGGTTTGGCCTGGCGGGGATGCGCGAGCGCGTCAAGGCGCTGGGCGGCACGCTGAACCTTTCCTGCACTCACGGGACGCGCGTCAGCGTTAGCCTGCCGTTAAGGACGTATCATGTTTAAAACCCCAACCAGCGCGGCTCCGTTGCGCGACAAGGCGGAAATCGACGCCCGCTACCGCTATTGGCGTCGCCATATCCTGATCACCATCTGGCTTGGCTACGCCCTGTTCTACTTCACCCGCAAAAGCTTCAACGCCGCCGCGCCGGAAATCCTCGCCAGCGGCGTGATGACGCGCACCGATATCGGCCTGCTGGCGACGCTGTTTTACATCAGCTACGGGCTGTCGAAGTTCTTCTCCGGCATCGTCAGCGACCGCTCCAACGCGCGCTATTTTATGGGCGTTGGGCTGATCGCCACCGGCGTGGTGAACATCCTGTTCGGCTTCTCCACCTCGCTGTGGGCCTTCGCCCTGCTGTGGGCGCTGAACGCCTTTTTCCAGGGCTGGGGCGCGCCGGTCTGCGCCCGCCTGCTCACCGCCTGGTACTCGCGCAACGAGCGCGGCGGCTGGTGGGCAATCTGGAACACCGCGCATAACGTTGGCGGGGCGCTGATCCCGATGGTGGTGGGAGCCGCAGCGCTGCACTACGGCTGGCGCACGGGGATGATGATTGCCGGTGCCCTCGCGATTGTCGCCGGGCTGTTCCTTTGCTGGCGCCTGCGCGACAGGCCGCAAACCGTCGGCCTGCCTGCGGTGGGCGACTGGCGGCACGACGAGATGGAGATCGCCCAGCAGCAGGAGGGCGCCGGGCTGTCCCGCCAGGAGATCCTCACCAAGTACGTGCTGAAAAATCCGTACATCTGGCTGCTGTCCCTCTGCTACGTGCTGGTCTACGTGGTGCGCGCGGCCATCAACGACTGGGGCAACCTGTACATGTCCGAGACGCTGGGTGTGGATCTGGTCACCGCTAATTCGGCGGTGACGATGTTCGAGCTGGGCGGGTTTATCGGCGCGCTGGTGGCGGGCTGGGGATCGGACAAGCTGTTCAACGGCAACCGCGGCCCGATGAACCTGATTTTTGCCGCCGGGATTTTACTCTCCGTGGGCTCGCTGTGGCTTATGCCGTTCGCCAGCTACGTCATGCAGGCGGCGTGCTTCTTCACCATCGGCTTTTTTGTCTTTGGCCCGCAGATGCTGATCGGCATGGCGGCGGCGGAGTGCTCGCACAAAGAGGCGGCAGGCGCGGCGACGGGCTTTGTCGGGCTGTTTGCCTACCTCGGCGCGTCGCTCTCCGGCTGGCCGCTGGCGCGGGTGATCGACATCTGGCACTGGAGCGGATTCTTCGCGGCGATCGCCATCGCGGCGGGCATCTCGGCCCTGCTGCTGCTGCCGTTTTTGCACGCCCAGGCGCCGCGCGAAGCGTGACGCGCCTCACCTTTTGTTGCCGAGTGGCACAAAACTAGGAAATTTTCCCGGTTTCACCTGGACGCTGTCTCAGGCATCTCTCCCGGCTGATTTTTACAATGCTGCAAAAATCAGCTCAGGAGTAAACCAACCATGCTGGCCTTCTTAAACCAGGTGCGTAAGCCGACCCTGGATCTGCCGCTCGACGTGCGGCGCAAGATGTGGTTCAAACCGTTCATGCAGTCTTATCTGGTGGTCTTCATCGGCTACCTGACCATGTACCTGATCCGCAAAAACTTTAACATCGCGCAGAACGACATGATCTCTACCTACGGGCTGAGCATGACGCAGCTGGGGATGATTGGCCTGGGCTTCTCCATCACCTACGGGGTGGGGAAAACGGTGGTGTCCTACTACGCGGACGGTAAAAACACCAAGCAGTTCCTGCCGTTTATGCTGATCCTCTCCGCCATCTGTATGCTCGGCTTCAGCGCCAGCATGGGCGCGGGCTCCGTCAGCCTGTTCCTGATGATCGCCTTCTACGCCCTGAGCGGTTTCTTCCAGAGCACCGGCGGGTCGTGCAGCTACTCCACCATCACCAAATGGACGCCGCGCCGCAAGCGGGGTTCGTACCTCGGCATGTGGAACATCTCCCACAACCTCGGCGGGGCGGGTGCGGCAGGCGTGGCGCTGTTTGGCGCGAACTATTTGTTCGACGGCCACGTGATCGGCATGTTTATCTTCCCGTCGATTATCGCCCTGATCGTCGGCTTTATCGGCCTGCGCTTCGGCAGCGACTCCCCGGAATCCTACGGCCTCGGCAAAGCCGAAGAGCTGTTCGGGGAAGAGATCAGCGAAGAGGACAAAGAGACCGAAGAGAACGAGATGTCTAAATGGCAGATCTTTGTTGAGTACGTGCTGAAAAACAAAGTGATCTGGCTGCTGTGCTTCTCAAACATCTTCCTGTACGTGGTGCGCATCGGCATCGACCAGTGGTCAACGGTGTATGCCTTCCAGGAGCTGAAGCTCTCTAAAGAGGTGGCGATTCAGGGATTCACCCTGTTCGAAGTGGGCGCGCTGGTCGGCACGCTGCTGTGGGGCTGGCTCTCGGATCTCGCCAATGGCCGCCGTGCGCTGGTGGCCTGCGTCGCGCTGGCGCTGATCATCGCCACCCTCGGCATCTACCAGCACGCCAGCAACCAGTACGTTTATCTGGCGTCCCTGTTTGCGCTCGGCTTCCTGGTGTTTGGCCCGCAGCTGCTGATTGGCGTGGCGGCCGTAGGGTTCGTGCCGAAAAAAGCGATCGGCGCCGCCGATGGGATTAAAGGCACCTTCGCCTACCTGATCGGCGACAGCTTCGCCAAGCTGGGCCTGGGGATGATCGCCGACGGCACGCCGATTTTCGGCCTCACCGGCTGGGCGGGCACCTTCGCGGCGCTGGATGCGGCAGCGATTGGCTGTATCGTCCTGATGGCGATGGTCGCGGTGCTGGAAGAACGTAAAATTCGCCGCGAGAACCGCGCGCAGAAATTAAAAGCGGCCTGAGTGTGCAGGTAACTTCTTTGCCCGGTGTGTGATGCCGGGCTTTTTTTTATTTGCGCGTCCTACCTTTACCCCGCTTTACACACTCGCACCTCTCCATGCTCTACAGTGTTTTTTGCTGCCGCCTTTCGTGCAGCCTTAGCCCCTTTTGCTAACGGAGAGCTTGCATGTTAACCCGACGATTGTCCTGCCTGGCGCTGCTGATGGCGCTGGCGTCCCCCGCAATGGCCGCGGATGCCCCCACCTACGGCGAGAAGCTGGAAGGTTTCGACTACGGCTGGCCGGTAAAACACTTTACCTTTACCTCGCAAAACCAGCCTCTGGATATGGCTTACCTGGACGTGAAGCCGGAAAAACCCAACGGACGTACCGTGGTGCTGATGCACGGCAAAAACTTCTGCGCCGGCACCTGGGACGGCACAATCCGCGCGCTGTCGGCCAGCGGGTATCGCGTGATCGCACCCGACCAGATTGGTTTCTGTAAATCCACCAAGCCGGCGCATTATCAGTACACCTTCCAGCAGCTGGCGGACAACACCCACGCGCTGCTCACATCGCTTGGCGTCGATCGCGCGACGGTTATCGGCCATTCGACCGGCGGCATGCTGGCAACCCGCTACGCGCTAATGTGGCCGCAGCAGGTGGAGCAGCTGGTGATGGTGAACCCGATTGGCCTGGAAGACTGGAAAGCCCGCGGCGTGCCGCATATCACGGTTGACCAGTGGTACCAGCGCGAGCTGAAGGTCAGCGCCGACGGCATTCGTCAGTACGAGAAAAATACCTACTACGCCGGGGAGTGGAAGCCGGAATACGAACGCTGGGTCACGATGCTTGCCGGGCTTAACAACGGGCCGGGCAAAGCGCGCGTGGCGTGGAACTCGGCGCTGCTCTACGACATGATCTACACCCAGCCGGTCATCTATGAATTTAGCGACCTGAAGATGCCGGTATTATTGATGATCGGCACGAAGGACAACACCGCCATCGGGAAAGACCTCGCCCCGCCGGAGGTCCGCAAGACGCTCGGCAACTATGCGGTGCTGGGCAAAGAGACGGCGAAGCGCATCCCGCACGCGACGCTGGTGGAGTTTAACGACATGGGCCACGCGCCGCAGATGCAGGATCCTGAGCGCTTCCACGAGGCGCTGCTGAAAGGGCTTCAGGCGCGCTGACTGGTTTCCAGCAACAGCCCGCGCAGCCACGCCTGCGCGGGATTGCGATGCGTTCTGCCGTGCCAGGCCATGCTTTTGGTAAAGCCGGGTACGGGAATCGGTGTCTCGCAGACAAACATCCCCGTCTGGTTTTCCGCGATGCGTGACGGCACGACGGCAATCATATTGCTGAGGGCCAGCACGTCCGGCAGCACCAAAAAGTTGCTCACCGATAATCCCACGTGCCGCATGCGGCCAATTTTCTCCAGCGCGCTATCCGTTACGCCACGAAAACTATCGCCCTCGTAAGAGACGAGTACATGCTCCAGGGCGCAAAAACGGTCTAACGTGACAGGTTTTCCGGCATCCGGATGGTCGGCACGCATCATGCAAACATACCGTTCATCATAAAGCGCACGGCTGTGAAGCTCATCTGGCGTGGTGTGCGGAGTGATCAGCGCCACGTCAACGCTGCCCTGTTCAAGCTGGCTGACCAGGCGACCCGGTTCCACGGGCACGACTCGCACGCGGACAGAGGGAGCCTGCACCTTAAGGGCGGCGATAAAGGGTACGACGACCGCACGCAGGGCGTAGTCAGTCGCGGCGAGGGTGAAGGTGAGCGCTGCGGTGATAGGGTCAAACGCCACGGGCTGAAGCAGCATGTCGATATCAGCGAGAATGCGCTTTACCGGAGCGGCTAACGCTTCGGCGCGCATGGTTGGCACCATCCCGTGCGGCGCACGAATAAACAGCGGATCGTCAAAGTAATCCCGCAGGCGGTTGAGCATGCCGCTCACCGCAGGCTGGGTCAGGGCAAGACGCCCCGCCGCGCGGGTGACGCTGCGCTCGTCCAGCAGGGCATCCAGCGTTTTCAGCAGGTTAAGATCCAGCGTGCGCAGATCCGCTTTCATGACGTTTTTCCACCTCTTTTCCGTTCACTATTATGGTGCTGCCCGCTGTCGACGCGCTGCGTTTCCCGCTATGATGAGCGGCTAGTCTAAGGAGAACGCATGGTCTGGATAATGCTGGCAACGCTTGCCGTGGTGTTTGTGGTTGGATTTCGTGTCCTGACCTCAGACTCCCGCCGCGCCATCAAACGTTTAAGCGAGCGGCTGGGGATCACCCCGATGCCGGTCGAGTCGATGATTGACCAGTTCGGTAAAACGCCGGGCAATGAGTTTATCCGCTACCTTGAACGCCCCGACGAGGCGCATCTGCAAAATGCCGCGCAGGTGCTACTGATCTGGCAGGTCTGCATCGTCGATGGCAGCGAAGAGAATCTTCATACCTGGCACCGTATGCTGCGTAAAGCCCGCCTGGCCGCACCGATTACCGATGCGCAAATCCGCCTCGCGCTCGGCTTTATGCGCGAAATAGAGCCCGATCCGCAGGAGCTTAACGCCTTCCAGCTGCGCTACAACCAGCTATTTCTGCCGGAAGAAGGTGTATTTTATCTGCACTGATATCACGAATCGTGATGAAGAGTATAAAGCATCGTCATTAGATTTATACCACTCGCGGGAGCACCATCATCTCATCAACTAACTGATGAGGTGAACCATGAAACAATCCGCCATTATCTGGCCGAACGACTACCTGCCGGGTACCACCGATAACTTTGCATCTAACGAAATTATCGTTGCCGGGCTGAGCGCGAAAGCAGTCTGGGCGCAGCTCAACGACACCTCCCTCTGGCCGGGCTACTACAGCAATGCCGAAGACATTCGTTTTCACGACGGCAGTGGCCCGGCGCTGAGCGCTAACGCCCGCTTTCGCTTCACCACCTTCGGCTTCCCGGTTGAAGCGCAGGTGACGGAGTATGTTCCGCCGGCGGACGGCGAAGCTGCGCGCATTGCGTGGCACGGCTGGGTGGAAGGGGATGCGAACGCACGTCTGGACGTGATCCACGCCTGGCTGTTTGAAGATCTTCCGGGAAACCGCGTGCGCATTCTGACGCAGGAATCGCAGAAAGGCTTGCCTGCACAGGAGCTTGCACGCACCGTGCCGAACCCGATGATTAACGGGCACCAGGAGTGGATCATCGGGCTGGCAAATGCTGCCCTTAGGGCTCGCGGGTAATTTTGCTACCGGCCTATAAGCCAGTAGGCCGGCGCAAGCGCAGCGCCGTCCGGCATTAAAAAACGGCAAAAGTTGTCAAATCGTTAAATCCGTCACACTTTTGATGATAAACTGCGCGACTTTTCCGCACGTTTTTATCTTCAGGTGATGCCATGACAGAACATATCCAGCCCTCGACCAGACCGCAGACCAACGAGGTTTCACGCCCCAACTGGTCGGCGGTTTTCTCCGTGGCGTTCTGCGTCGCCTGCCTGATCACCGTTGAGTTTCTGCCGGTCAGCCTGCTGACGCCGATGGCGCAGGATCTGGGCATTTCCGAAGGCGTGGCGGGGCAATCCGTTACCGTCACCGCCTTTGTGGCGATGTTCGCCAGCCTGTTTATCACCCAGGCGATTGGCACCATTGACCGTCGTAAAGTGGTCATCCTGTTCAGCGTGCTGCTGACGCTCTCCTGCCTGCTGGTCTCTTTCGCTGAAAGCTTCACCCTGCTGCTGCTGGGTCGCGCCTGCCTGGGGCTGGGACTAGGCGGCTTCTGGGCGATGTCGGCCTCGCTGACCATGCGCCTGGTGCCCGCGCGCACCGTGCCAAAAGCGCTGTCCGTTATCTTCGGCGCGGTCTCCATCGCGCTGGTGATCGCCGCGCCGCTGGGCAGCTTCCTCGGCGGGATTATCGGCTGGCGTAACGTGTTCAACGCGGCGGCGGTGATGGGCGTGCTGTGCATTATCTGGGTGTGGAAAGCGCTGCCGTCCCTGCCGGGCGAAGCGGCGCACCACAAACAGAACATGTTCGCGCTGCTCAAGCGTCCGGGCGTGCTGGCGGGGATGACCGCCATCTTCATGGCTTTTGCCGGGCAGTTTGCCTTCTTCACCTATATTCGCCCGGTCTATATGACCATGGCGGGCTTTGACGTGGACGGCCTGACGCTGGTGCTGCTGAGCTTTGGTATCGCCAGCTTCGTCGGCACCTCGCTGTCGTCCCAATTCCTGAAGCGCTCCCTGAAGGTGGCGCTGGCGGGTGCGCCGCTGGTGCTGGCGATCAGCGCTGCGGTGCTGGTGCTGTGGGGCAGCGACAAGTGGGTCGCGTCGGCGATTGCGATTGTCTGGGGCTTCGCGTTTGCGCTGGTGCCGGTGGGCTGGTCAACGTGGATCACCCGCTCGCTTGCCGATCAGGCGGAAAAAGCCGGGTCGATTCAGGTGGCGGTGATCCAGCTGGCGAACACCTGCGGCGCGGCGGTGGGCGGCGTGGCGCTCGACCATCTGGGGCTGACGTCACCGCTGGTGATCTCCGGCACGCTGATGCTGCTGACCGCGCTGCTGGTGGCGGGGAAGGTTAAGGCGCGCTGATTGATTAATAGTCACCCTATCGATATACTTGTACCGTAACTTGTACAGGAGGAAATATGCAGGTTGTGACGTTTACCGAAGCACGAAGCCGACTCAAAGATGTGTTGGACGACGTGAATGACAACGTGGAGACCACCATCATCAGCCGCCGAAACGGGGGGGATGTGGTGGTGATGTCTTTACAGCACTACAACTCGATGATGGAAACCATCCATCTGATGAGTTCGCCTGCCAATGCCAGTCGACTGATGGAGTCAATCGCACAGGTCAACACCGGAAAAACCATGCAGAGGGATTTGATAGATGACCAGGCTACTGATTTGGACTGATAATGGCTGGGATGATTACCTTTGGTGGCAGGAACAGGATAAGAAAACGCTTCGCAGAATCAATAAATTGATTGAAGATGCGAAGCGTCAACCTTTCGATGGCCTGGGTAAGCCGGAACCGCTTAAGGGTAATCTTTCCGGATACTGGTCTCGCCGAATCAATGATACTGACCGTCTGGTTTACGGGGTGTCGGATAGCGCTCTCACTATTTTAATGTGCCGCTATCACTATTATTCGTAGATCATGCCGATGCCTTCACCCGTCTTCTCGAATCCATCGAAATCAGCACCACCGACGACACAATCAGCAGCGTCCCCAGCCAGTCCGGCAGCGTAAACGCCACGCCCAGCAACACCACCGACAGCAGCGCGCTGCTCAGCGGCTCGGCGCAGCTCAGAATGCTCGCCTTCGGCCCGCCGATCATCTGCGCGCCCTTTAGATACAGGCTGAACGTCAGCGCCGTGCCAATCACCACCAGGTAGAAAAACGCCAGCAGCAGGCCGCCGTCGATGGCGAAGGTTGTTCCGCGTCCGGCGTAGAACGGCGTCAGCATTAACCCGGCAATCAACATGCTCCAGCCGACAATCGGCAGCGTGCCGTAGCGGGCGATCAGCGTCGACGGATAGGTGGTGTAAAACGCGGCGGCAAACGCCGAGGCGATGCCGAAGAACAGCGCGGCAGGCGAGATGGAGAGCGAGGTCGGGTCGCCGTGGGTCACCAGCAGGAAGGTACCCACAAGCGACGTGAAAATCGCGGACAGGACAAACACGCCGGGACGCGTTTTCCGCGCCAGGGCGAACCACGCCACGATAATGGTCGGCGACAGGAACTGGAGCACGGTCGCCGTAGCGGCGTTGGATTTTTCAATCGTCAGCAGGAAGGTAAGCTGCACGGTAAGCGCGCCAACCAGCGAGAAAAACAGCAGGCTGAGGGCGTCCTTGCGGTTTTTGATGACTGAGAAAATTTTGTCGCCGTGAACGAAGGAGAGCGTCAGCAGGATCACGCCGGTAAACAGCAGGCGAACCATGGTCAGGTAAGGCGAAGAAATGTGGCTTTTCTCCATGATGTACTGCGCACAAACGCCGGAACTGCCCCATAAAACGGCGGCGATCAGGACGTTCAGCATCCCTTTGCGTGTGGAACCCATGTTTTCCCCTGTTATGTTGGTTTTTTTGTAGCATAACATGGGATCTTGCCGGGTGGCGCTACGCTTACCCGGCCTACAAAACCTTGTAGGCCCGTGCAAGCGCAGCGCCGCCGGGCGAAACAAACGGCACTGTATTAGAACCACGCCTCCCACATCGCGCCGACGTTGAAGTCGTCGAGCGTCTCGTCTTTGGTGTTGTTTACGCGCGCGGTGCGTTCATTATCCACCTTGCCGCCGGTCACGTAGAAGCGCAGCATCGGACGGAACTCCGGCCCCATGGCGATAGACATGTTCTGCGACAGGGTCAGCTTCCAGCCCTTGTTGTCGCCGCCGTTGTCGTAGTCAACATGCTGCCAGCCCGCTTCCAGCCAGGTGGAGTGAACGTCGTTCCACCAGTGCATCGGACGCACGATGGCGTTGTAGTTCTTGCGGTTGTCGGCGTCATCGCGGCTGTTGTCATAGTCGTGGAAGGCGAGGATGTACTCTACCTGCGTGGCCTGGGTGAATTTATACAGCCCTTCGAAGCTGGCGTAGACCGTGGTCAGATCTTCGGTTTTGTTGAACACGCTGTTGTCTGCGTTATCGGAGTAGCGGGCTATCACCTTGTTCACGCCGCTGTCGTTGGTGTGGCTCAGCACCACGCCGCCCTGCCAGGCGTTCAGGCGCTCGTCGCTTTCAATCGCTTTCGAATCAAAGCCGTAGTTGGCGTACAGCTCCAGGTCGATGGGGCCGAGCTTCATGCCGTGAATTTTGGAGGTGGCGGCGTAGTTGCCCTTGTCGCCCGTGCCGGAACCGCCGGTACAGGTGATGCGCGACGGGTTCGCTTCGTCTTCCATCACCTCCGGGCTACAGGATTCGACCGCCGCCACGGCAGCCACGTCAAACTGCACGCCGCCGATGTCGAAGTTCTTGACCCCGGCGCCCTGGCCGTCGTGGTTCATCCAGAAGTAATCGTTAATGCCCTGCTGCGGACGCTGGTGGAAGTCACGACCGGCCCAGAAGTAGGCGTTCGGGTTGGAGGCCATAATGTTGGTCACGCCCGCGTAGGCTTTCTTCAGGTTAACCTCGTCGCCCCAGTGGTCGATCATCACGTTGATGTCCCAGATGGCGCCGTTGTCCCCTTTGAAGGCCTTGGAGAGCTGGAATTCGCCGCCGTTGCCTTCGTTACCCAGACGACCAATCGCGGACGCGCCGTTGTAGGAGCCGTCCACCGCCACGTATTTCTGATCGGCGGCCTGGAAGTGCGCGCCGTAGCGGGCGTAGCCGGTAAATTTCACCCCGAACGGGATCGCCATATCCGGAGACTGCGCCGCGCTCTGCGGCTCGGTGATGACGTCCGCTTTTTTCGCGACCGCCGCATCCATTTTGGCCTGACGCTCGGCCAGGGCCTTATCCACCGCTTTCGCCACAATGGCGTCGATTTGCTCCTGGGTAAATTCTTGTGCGAGGACGGAAATTGGGCAAAGCGCGGCGATAACCGCCATGGTTAATGGAAGTTTTTTAATCGTATTCATGGTTATCTCAATATAGTTTAATTTTATTCAGACAATAACCATCCCGCTCCGATCTGACAGAATATGTCGCTATCATCAGAACAAGTGGATCTCTATTTAGGGTACAGAAGTATTCCAGTAATTAATTCGTCATAGACTATCTCTGATATAAATGAATAATTTCTTCAGACAATTCACGCGCTAATAAGGAATTCATTAAATGATCTTGCGCGTGCACCATAATTAACGTCATTGGCTGGCGGGCTTCGCCCGCATCCTGCTCGATCAGTTTGGTCTGCATCTTGTGCGCCTGGCGCGCGTAGCCGTCGGCTTCGCGCAGCAGGCTTTTGGCTTCGTCAAGGTTGCCCTGACGCGCCGCGTGCAGCGCTTCAAAGCACAGGCTGCGGGACTGACCTGCGTTGACGATAATTTCCATTACGGCTTCTTCTAGTGCGATCATCATTATTACTCTTTATCAAAGCTATTATGTAAAGCGGTGTCGGCAAACCACTCGCCGCTTTTCTTCATGGTGCGCTGTTGAGTCTCTAAATCGAGCTGAATAAAACCGTAGCGGTTTTTATACGCATTACACCACGACCAGTTATCAATAAACGTCCACATATGGTAGCCAAGGCAATTGCACCCTTCGCTAATCCCTTTGTGCAGCCACGTTAAATGTTCTGAAATAAACTCGATGCGGTATTGATCGTTAACCTGACCATTTTCAATAAAGCGCTGTTCATTTTCGACGCCCATGCCGTTTTCCGAAATAAAGCAGCGAGGGTTACCGTAATTGTCGCGCAGGTTGATCAGAATATCGTAAATACCCGGCGCGTAGATTTCCCAGCCGCGGTACGGGTTCATCTTGCGGCCCGGCATCTCGTAGTTATCAAAGAACCACTCCGGCATAAACGGCGCCTGCGGGTTCACCGCGCTGTCGCGACACTTCACGCGGCGCGGCTGATAGTAGTTCACGCCAAGCAGGTCGATTTTTCCTTCCGCAATCAGCGCGCTGTCTTCCGGCTTGCAGGCAGGCAGCTGGTCGTACGCCTTCAGCAGCGCCACCAGGTCCGCCGGATATTCCCCGCGCAATACCGGGTCAAGGAAGCTGCGGTTGAACATCAGGTCTGCGATGTGCGCGGCCTTCACGTCCGCCGGGTTCTGCGAGCGCGGGTAGGACGGCGTCAGGTTCAGCACGATGCCGATCTCCCCCGCGTAATGCCCGGCGCGGTAAGCCTGAACCGCCTTCGCGTGGGCCAATACGGTGTGATACGCCACGGTGGCCGCCCGACGAAAATCCACCACGTTCGGGTAGTGGAAGTCGTACAGATAACCGCCCTCAACCGGCACAATCGGCTCGTTGAAGGTAAACCAGTGCAGCACGCGATCGCCAAACAGCTCAAAGCAAATCTGGGCATAGCGGGCGTAAGCGTCCACCACGTCGCGGTTTTCCCAGCCGCCGATCTCCTGCATCGCCATCGGCATGTCGAAATGGAACAGGGTCATAAACGGCGTGATGCCCTGTTCATTCAGCTCATCAATGACCTGGTTGTAAAAATCGACCGCTTCCGGGTTCACTTCACCGATACCGTCGGGGATCAGGCGCGCCCAGCTAATCGAGGTGCGAAAGCTGTTGTGGTTCAGCTGCTTTAACAGCTGAATATCCGTTTTCCAGTGCTGATAAAACGTGGAGGTCTGCTGCGGCCCCACGCCGTTGTGAAAACGGTTCGGCTCGCGGGCAAACCAGTAATCCCACGTGGTTTCCCCCTCTCTTGCCCCTTCGGTCTGGAGAGCAGAGCTGGCGCTGCCCCACCAGAAGTTATCGGGAAATGCGTATTTCATGACTCTTCCTCTTTGACTTAATTGCTTGTGGCTTCAGCGGCACCCACGGTTGCAGCCTGCGCTTTCTGCTCTTCGTTTTTGATGAGCGTACGCTCGTAGGCGCGCAGGAACGGCAGGTACATCAGCGCCGACATCACCATGCAGACGAGGCACATCACCACCGGGCTGAGCGCCCAGTTCGCCGCCCACGAGGCGCCAATCGGTGCGGGCGTGGTCCACGGGGTTAACGACACCACCTGCGCCAGCCAGCCGAGCTTCGTCGCGCCGTACGCCAGGCAGGCGTTGACCAGCGGAACAAACACAAACGGGATAAACAGCATCGGGTTCATGATGATCGGCGCGCCGAACAGAATCGGTTCGTTGATGTTAAAGAAGCTTGGCACAACACCCATTTTGCCGATGGTTCGCAGGTGCGTAACGCGGCTGCGCAGCAGCAGGAACGCCAGCGGTAGGGTTGAGCCTACGCCACCAATCAGCAGGTAATGGTCCCAGAAGCCTTGCAGATAAACGTGCGGCAGCGCTGCGCCCGCCGCCAGTGCCGCCTGGTTTGCCGAGAGGTTCGCCATCCAGAACGGGTTCATGATGCCGGTGACAATCAGTGACCCGTGGATACCGGCGAACCAGAAGATCTGGCACAGCAGCACGGAGAGCAGAATCGCGGGCAGGGAGTCAGACGCCGAGACCAGCGGCTCCAGCAGGTGCATGATCGCCTGCGGGATAATCATGCCGGTCTGCGCTTCAATGAACAGGTTCAGCGGGTGCAGCGTCCCGATCACCACCATCACCGGGATCAGGATCTCAAACGAACGCGCCACGCCGGTTGGCACTTCCTTCGGCAGGCGGATGGTGACGTTGTTCTGCTTCAGCCACGCATAGACGCGGGTAGAGTAAATCGCAGTAATCAGCGCGGTGAAAATGCCCTGACCAGAGAGGTACTGCGTGGAGATTTTGCCGTCGGCATACGGCGCGGCGACCAGCAGGAAAGCCATAAAGGCCAGCAGGCCGGACATCACCGGGTCGAGGTTAAACTGACGCCCCAGGCTCGCGCCAATCCCCACCGAGATGAAGAACGTCATCACCCCCATGCTGAGGTTAAACGGCAGCATCAGCTGTTCGCGGTAGGTCTCGGAAAAGTCCAGCCAGCCGCGGGCGAAGCTGTTGGTGGTATCCGCCGAAAACGGCGGGAAGATAAACACCAGCATAAATGAGCCGATGATCATGAACGGCAGCGCGGCGGTAAAGCCGTCGCGGATGGCAATCACATACTTTTGCTGACCCAGCTTCGCGGCCAGCGGGGTAATTGATTGCTCAATGACCGCGACCATAGATTGATATAACGAACTCATGTGAACACCTTTTAGTGTGCCGCTTCGATGAGCGACAGAGCATAGTCCAGTACTTTATCGCCACGCTGCATGCCATAGTCCATCATGTCGATGGGCTGCACCGGAATGCCTTGCGTCGCTGCCTTGTCTGAAAGCGTCTTTAACATGTATTTCACTTGCGGTCCGAGAAGTACCACCTGATAGTGCGGAAACTGCGTATCGAATTCGGATACGCCGTACGCATCTATCTTCACGGGCAAGCCCCGTTCTTTTGCAACATCGACCATTTTGCTGACCAGCAGGCTGGTGGACATCCCGGCAGAGCAGCACAGCATAATCTTGAACATCGACAACCATCCTCAAAATGTAAAAAGTTATTGCGAGGATGATTGGACATGATACGGAAACCGGTTTCCATTCATAAAAGACAGAAGTGTGACAACCATCAATATCCCCTGCTTATGGGGCTTATTAACTGGATGTGGGTCACATAATTTGGCTGTTTTGACATCAATTTGAGTGGAAGCGGAAAATCGGTTTCCATGGAAAACGGAAACGGATATACTCCGTTCTGGCTATAATGTGAGCCGTAGCGGTGATGGAAATTACAGGCGCCAGTTGCGTCTGACAGGGGAGAAAGATGTCTACAATCAACGATGTATCACGTCTGGCCGGGGTGTCCAAAGCCACGGTATCACGGGTGTTGAGCGGGTCGCGTGGCGTTAAGGAAGCCAGCCGTCAGGCTGTGCTGAAAGCGGTGGATGAGCTGAACTATCGTCCTAACGTGATTGCCCAGTCGCTGCTCAGCCAGTCGACGGGCTGCATTGGGGTGATTTGCGCGCAGGAGAACATTAACCAGACCACCGGTTACCTGTACGCGCTGGAAAAGCACCTCAGCCAGCATCAGAAACACCTGCTGCTGCGTTTCGCGCACACCAAAACAGAAGTGATGAACGCCCTTGAAGAACTCTCCTGCGGTTTATGTGATGACATTCTGGTGATTGGCGCGCGATTCCCGCTGGATGTCGACATGGACAACGTGATTCTGGTCGACTGCATGGAGGCCGATAACGCCAACAGCATTCAGTTCGATCACGCGTTCGCGGCTGAAACGGCGTGTAACTACCTCACCAGCCAGGGGCGTCGCCAGATTGCCCTGATCCACCCGCACGGCAGCGGATTCGCCGACCAGGTGCTGCTGGGCTACAAGCACGCGCTGGAGAAAAACTTCCTGCCCTTTAATCGCAACCTCGTGTTTATGGACGCGACCTCGTCGTCCGTTGCGCTTCAGGAATTACTCAACAACGCGTCCACACTGAACTTCAACGCGCTGCTGGTGGCGGACGAGCAGGAAGCCCAGCGGGTGATCCCGCAGCTTCAGGCGTTTAATAAATCGGTACCGGAAGACATCATGGTCTTTAGCCTGGCCGGTTCGCTGCATCTGCCGGGTATACCCGTGATCCCGGCTATTGAGTATTCCATGGACGCCATGGCGGCGCGCATCGTGACCTGGCTGAATGAAAAAACGCAGATGCTGGGGTCGTACGTGCTGCGTGGGGATTTAATTATTCCGGATGTGCGCAAGCGTTAAAAGCGACATACCCGGCCAGGTAAATATACAGGCCGGGTAAGCATGCTGAAGCGTGATGCGCACCAGACCCGATCAAACTCTCCGATTCAGAAGGTTACTGAATCCCACCGCCCAGCGATTGCCACAGTGTGATGCGGTTTTCCAGGTCGGTTTGCTGCAAGGCAATCAGCGATTCCTGCGCCGACCACAGCGACCGCTGCGCGGTAAGCACCGTCAGATAATCGCCCGCGCCGGCCCTGTAGCTGCGCGTCGCCACATCCAGCGTTTTTTGCTCCGCCGCCACGTATTCACGCTGGGCATCGAGCTGCTCGCTCAGCGTTTCGCGCCGCGCCAGCGCGTCGGCCACGTCCTTAAACGCGCTCTGGATGGTTTTCTCGTAGGTCGCAATTAACCCTTTTTTCTCCGCTTCCGCATAGCGCAGCTGCGCCATATTGTTGCCCCCGCTGAACAGCGGCAGGGTGATGGACGGCGCGAACGACCAGACCTTCATGCCGTGGCTGAACAGGGATGAGAGCGAATCGCTGCCGACCCCCGCGCTGGCGGTCAGCGAAATGGTCGGGAAGAAATTGGCGCGCGCTGCGCCGATATTGGCGTTGGCGCTCAGTAGATTATGTTCCGCTTCCTGAATGTCCGGGCGGCGCAGCAGCGCGCTGGAGCTGACGCCCGCCGGGATCAGCGTGATGGCGTTATCGCTCAGGCTCTCCAGCGTGCCGGGCAGCAGGTTCTCGGGCACCGTATCGCCCGCCAGCAGATTAAGGGCGTTTTTGTCCTGCATGACCAGCGTCCGGTAGCTCGCTACGCTGGCGCGCGCCTGCTGGTATACCGCCATCGCCTCACTGACGTCCGTGGCGGCGGCCACGCCCACTTCCTGCTGACGTTTGACGATCTTGAGCGAGTTCGCGGCGCTCTCGAGAGTGGATTTTGCCAGCGCCAGATTGCTGTTATCCGCTGCCAGCGTCACCCAGGCCGTGGTCAGCTCGCTGACCATCGTCAGGCGCGTGTTCTGCGCAGTGAATTCGCTGGCAAGCCAGGTTTCACGCGCGGCGCGGGACAGGCTCTGATTGCGGCCAAACAGATCCAGCTCGAAGCTGGAGACCGCGCCGCGGGCTTCGTCGCTCGTCGCCACGCCGCTCGCCAGCGTGCGGCTGCGGGTGTGGCTCAGTTCTGCATCCACCGTCGGGAACAGGGACGAACGCGTTTCGCCATACTGGGCGCGAGCGGCGTCGATATCCGCAATCGCTTTTTGCACGTCGCGGTTGCTGTTGAGCGCCATCGTCACCACGCTTTTCAGCCGCGCATCGTTCATCACCTGCTGCCACTGGCTCACCACGGCGTTGGCCTCGCCGTGCGCGCCGGGTAAGGTTGCCGGGACGGGGGCGTCCGGGCGTTGGTAGGTTGGGTCTAACGACACACAGCCTGCGCTCAGCAGGGCTAACGCTAAAACAGTGACACGAAACATTATGACCTCCGGTTTGCGTGCTTACCGGAGAACAGACGTTTCACCAGTACAAAGAATAAGGGAACAAAGAAGATTGCCAGCAGCGTCGCGGCCAGCGTCCCGCCGATGATGCCGGTACCGATCGCCACGCGGCTGTTGGCCCCGGCGCCGGTAGCGATGGCCAGCGGCGTCACGCCGGCGATGAACGCCAGCGAGGTCATGATGATCGGACGCAGACGCGTCTGGGCGGCCCGCAGGGCGGCACGCGTCAGGGAGTAGCCTTCGGCAACTTTGGCTTCGGCAAATTCGACAATCAGAATGGCGTTCTTCGACGACAGACCGATGGTGGTGAGCAGCGCCACCTGGAAATAGACGTCGTTGTTCAGGCCGCGCAGAGAGGCGGCAATGGCCGCGCCCAGCACCCCAAGCGGGATCACAAGGATGACCGAAATCGGCACCGACCAGCTCTCATACAGCGCCGCCAGGCACAGGAACACCACGAGGATGGAAAGGGCATACAGGCTCATCGCCTGGCCGCTCGCCAGTTTTTCCTGCAAGGACAAACCGCTCCACGCCCAGGTGCTGCCGGACGGCAGGCTGTTCGCCAGTTGCTCCATTTTGCTCATCGCCGTACCGGAGCTGGCGCCGCTGGCGTTTTCACCCTGAATTTCATACGCCGCCGAGCCGTTGTAGCGCACCAGGCTTTCCGGGCCATACTCCCAGCGCGTGGTGGCGAAGGCGGAGAAGGGGGTCATGGTGCTGTCGCTGCCGCGCACATACCATTTGTTGAGGTCCGACGGTACCGCGCGGGTGTCGCTGTCGCCCTGAATGTAGACCTTTTTCACGCGGCCGCGATCGATGAAGTCGTTCACGTAGGTGCCGCCCCAGGCGCTGGAGAGGGTGTCGGTAACGTCGCTCAGGGACAGCCCCAGTGACACGGCTTTGTTGTTATCGATATCGACCTGAAGCTGCGGCATCTGCGGCAGATCGTTGGCGCGCACGGCGTGCAGCGAGCTGTCCTGATTCGCTTCACCAATCAGCTGGTTACGCAGTTTCAGCAGCGCGTCGCGGTCTGTGCCGCCGCTTGCCATCAGCTCAAAGGTAAAGCCGTTGCTCTGGCCCAGACCGTCCACCGCCGGCGGCGTCATCGCAAAGATGGTCGCATCGCGAATGGTGCTCAGCTCCTGCGTGGCGCGCAGAGCAATGGCCTGCGCGGTATTTTCCGCGCCTTTACGCTCTGACCAGTTCTTCAGGGAGACGAACGCCATCCCGGCGTTCTGGCCGCTGCCGCTGAAGCTAAAGCCCTCAATGGTAAAGATGACGTCGGTATTGGCTTTCTCTTTGGTGAGGAACCACTCGCGCACCTGGCGGCTAACCTCGGCGGTACGCACCGCGGTTGCGCCGGCAGGCAGGGTGTACTGCACCATGATTTCTCCCTGGTCTTCTGTTGGCAGGAAGCTGCCCGGCAGTTTCAGCATGGCGAAGCCCATCGCGCCACAGAGCAGGGCGTAGATCGCCAGCATGCCGCCGGAGCGTCGCAGGGCGCGCAGGACCTTGTTCTGATAGCCGTGCTCGGTCCTGCTGTAGAAGCGGTTAAACGCGCCGAAGAAACCTTTCTTGTGCGGCGTCGTGTGGTTCAGAATCGAGCCGCACAGCGCGGGCGTCAGGGTCAACGCCACCACCACGGAAAGGAACATCGCCGAAATAATGGTGACCGAGAACTGACGGTAAATCACCCCGGTCGAGCCGCCGAAAAAGGCCATCGGCAGGAATACCGCAGAGAGCACCAGCGCAATGGCGATCAGCGCGCCGGAAATTTCGCCCATTGATTTTTCGGTCGCTTCCCGGGCGGGCAACCCTTCGTCGCGCATAATACGCTCGACGTTTTCCACCACCACGATGGCGTCATCCACCAAAAGCCCTATCGCCAGCACCATGGCAAACAGCGTCAGGGTGTTGATGGAGTAACCGAACAGCGCCAGCACGCCGAAGGTGCCCAGCAGCACCACAGGTACCGCCAGCGCGGGGATCAGCGTTGCGCGGATGTTTTGCAGGAACAGGTACATCACCACCACCACGAGGATAATGGCTTCGAACAGGGTCTGTATCACGTCCTCAACGGAGATCTTGATGAACTCGGTGCTGTCTTTCGGGTAGGCCACGTCGTAGCCTTCCGGCATCGACTTTTTGAACTCGGCGATCTTGTCTTTTACCGCCGTGGCGGTGTTAAGCGCGTTCGCGCCCGGCGAGAGCATCACCGCCATACCCGCCGCCGGGTGGCCGTTCAGCTTCGCGGTGGCGGTGTAATCTTCGCTGCCCATCTCCACGCGTGCAACGTCGCTGATGCGCACCACCGCGCCGTTAGACTGGCTCTTGACGATGATCTTTTTGAACTCGTCGACCGTTTGCAGGCGCGACTGAGCGCGAACGGTCGCGGTCAGCTGTTGGGCGTTCGACGACGGTAGCGCGCCGATTTTACCGGCAGAGACCTGCACGTTTTGCGCTTCAATCGCGCTCTGCACGTCGGAGGGCATCAGCGAGTACGACGCCAGCTTCGCCGGGTCGAGCCAGATGCGCATGGCGTATTCCGCGCCGAACACCTGTAGGCTACCGACGCCATCCACGCGTGCAAGCGGATCCTGCATATTACTTACCAGCCAGTCTGCGATATCCGAGCTGCTGGCGGTGTCCGTTTTGTCATACACGCCCATGATCAGCAGGAAGTTGCTCTGGGATTTTTCGACGGTGATCCCGGACTGCTGCACCTCGGTCGGCAGGCGCGATTCCGCCTGCTGGACTTTGTTCTGTACCTGTACCTGAGCGGTGTCCGGATCGGTACCTTGTTCAAACGTGACGTTAATGCTTACCGACCCGTCCGAGCTGCTGGTGGAGGTGAAGTAGAGCAGGTTATCTAGCCCGGTGAGCTGCTGCTCAATCACCTGCGTCACGCTGTTTTCCAGTGTTTGCGCGGAGGCACCGGTGTAGGTAGCGGAAATTTTAATCGACGGCGGGGCGACGTCCGGATACTGCGCCACCGGCAGCGTGCGGATCGCCAGCATCCCGGCGAGCATGATCAGTATGGCAATAACCCAGGCAAAGACCGGGCGGCGCACGAAGAAACGGGAAAACATCAGGCGTTTCCTCCGCTGGCTTTCATCGCTTCAGCTTTCACTTCCTGCCCGGCGGTGACTTTGTCGGTACCTTCCACTATCAGCTTATCGCCCGCCTTCAGGCCGCTCAGCACAAGCCATTTGTCGCCGTAGGTCTCGCCCGTCTCCAGCTGTCGCTGTTCGACCCTGTTGCTGGCGTTCACCACCAGCGCGGTGGCGGTACCTTTTGCGTCGCGGGTGATGCCCTGCTGCGGCGCGAGGATCGCGTCATTCATGATGCCCTCATCCACTCTGGCGCGGACGAACATGCCCGGCAGAAGCTGATGCTGCGGGTTCGGGAAGACGGCGCGCAGGGTGACAGAGCCGGTAGACTCATCCACCGCCACTTCGGTCAGCGCCAGGCGGCCTTTTTCGCTGTAGGTGCTGCCGTCTTCAAGCATCAACGACACGCTCAGCGTATCGCTGTTGCTGGTGAGGGTTTGCTTGCGCAATCGTAGCAGATCGGCACTGGAACGCGTTAAATCGACGTACATGCTATCCAGCCCGCGAATGGTGGCCAGCGCCGTATCCTGCTGGGCGGTGACCAGCGCGCCGGGGGTCACAGAGGAGATACCGATACGTCCGGCAATCGGCGCGGTGACGGTGGTCCAGTTAAGGTTAATGCGGGCACTCTCCAGCGCGGCCTTCTTTGACTCGACGCTGGCCTTGTCCTGCGCGCAGGTCGATGCCGCGTCTTCCGCATCCTGTCGTGATACGCCGTCGTCTTTCACCAGCTGCGCATAGCGCCGGGCTTTCTGGCAATCGGCCTGCACCAGCGCCTGCGCTTGTTTTAGTGCAGCGGCAGCTTCATTGTACGCGGCGCGGTAGCTGGAAGGATCGATCTGATACAGCGCCTGTCCGGCCTTGACCGTATCGCCTTCGATGAAGAGCCGTTTCTGAATAATGCCGCCCACCTGGGGGCGCACTTCGGCGCTCATCGCGGCGGTGGTGCGACCGGTCAGCTCGCTGACGACGGACACCGGCTGGCTCATGAGTGTGACAATCCCCACTTCCGGAAGAGGACGCTGGGGAGCAGATGTTTGCGCATTATCGCACCCTGTCAGGAGGAGTAATGCCGCGATGGAGGTTGTTATGGTTTTCATAATCTTTTTCCAGGGTGAGCGAAGCCTGCCCTGTTAATCGCTTAACAGGGAGGAGGACTAATTAAAAGCACAGCGATCCCGCATCTCTGGCAGAGCCAGAAATGAAAAAAAGGAAATTACTTATTTCCGCTAATTATTCACATGCGATTACTTCGCAGAGAAAAGCATATTTAAAATATTCTGATAAATGGGCTCTAATTGTTCTGACGGCACTTTTAATGGCGTGAGTCGACGGTAAATCGTGCCTTCGATCATCACGGCGGTAATCTCCACGCAGCAGCGAATATGCTCATCGCTCAGGTGGGGGAACTGCTTTTTCAGATGCTCACAGGCGTTGGCGAACATGCGGGCTTCGGCTTCGATCAGCATGTTTGCCACCCGCGGATTGCGCGTGGCCTCTGCGGACATTTCGAGCATGAGCGCGTCATCATCTTCGTTAAGCGTCTGGCGCCAGGCAAGCGCCTGCGGCATCCCTTCAACCAGGGTTTTGCCCTGCATCTCCTCGATACGTGAGTCGATAATGCGACGGATCATCTCTTCAATGATCGCGTCTTTGTTGCTGAAATAGCGATAGATTTGTCCGACGCTGAGCCTGGCTTCGCTGGCAATCTGCGACATGCTGGCAGCGTGAAATCCACTGGCGCGAAAGCAGCGGCGCGCGGCGGTGATGATTTCGTCCTGTCGCAGTTTTTGTCGTTCTTCCAGCTTTGTGCTCATCGTCGGCTACCGTAAAAAAGTGAGAATGATCGTTCTCATTATACGTTTTCGGAGCCAATTGGAAAGGCTTTTTTTATTTACATATTGAATGAATATTTCCTTGTTTAAACAATGGAGGAAATAAGGAGTTTTTATGAATGTTAAGCTGTGAGATATTCAGATTGCGCTGAAAATAAGGAGAAAATTATGCACCTGAGCATTACAGATAATGTCACGGCTGAAGAAAAAGAAGAATTATTAACGGGGCTAAGAGCCTATAACGCGCAGTATTTAGATCTTGCGACGTTTAGCGGCGATATTGGCGTATATGTGCGAGACGACAACGGCGTCATGCTGGGCGGGTTAATCGGCGTACGTAAAGGCGACTGGCTGAACATCGACTATCTGTGGGTCAGCGACAGCGTACGCGGAACGGGCGTTGGCAGCCAGCTCATCAAAACGGCCGAAGAAGAGGCCCGCCGCAAAGGCTGTCGTCACGCGCTGGTGGATACGGTCAGCTTCCAGGCGCGTCCGTTCTATGAAAAGCAGGGTTATCAGGTGCAGATGTCCTTGCAGGATTACCCTTATCAGGGAATGCAGAGACACTACCTGACCAAACATCTTTAACCGCCGATCCCGTTGCCGATCACGGCTAACACGTGGCGCACAACTTTCTCCGGCGAGAGGGCGCTAAGCCTCTCGTCGTTGCGCATGCGTGAGAACGGCACCAGCACCAGGCTCAGCAGCGTCGTAAACAGCAGTTCGGGGGCCAGGGCCGGATTCAGCTTTCCTTCCTGCTGCCAGCCTTTAATGGTTGCCAGCGTGGTCTGATATTTCTCATCGCCAAAACGTTCCTGCAAATGCGTACGCAGTACTGGCATCTCGCCAATCACCTCCTGCATCCACAGCGGTGCAAACCAGTGGTGCTCTTCCGCCAGTTCGGCCAGCACCTTAACCATTTCCGTAAGGGCATTGACCGGAGACTCCCGATTGTCGGCGAAAATTGTCCCGATCCGCTCGCGTAACGGCAGAAAGCGCTCCTCGATCATCGCCTCCAGCAACTGCTCTCTGGAGTTGAAGTAGTAGTGCAGCATGGCGGGCGTTACGCCAGCTTCGCGGGCGATGGCGTTCAGCGACGTATTGGCAATCCCCTGGCGGGAGAAGAGGTTCAGGGCGATATCCAGCAGCTGCTCGCGGCTGGCGGTAACGCGTTTGCCGCCGCGCGGACGACCGGGACGGCGAGGTTCAGAATTGTCTTTTAGTGCTGGCACGGTCACGCTGTCTCTTGATCTTATCCATAACTTACCTGAATATTAATTATTCGATTAATTAATTTCAAGCGATTCTCTTATGGAGTCTGACGTCATGACTCAACCTGCGAAAAACGCGCCGTCGATCAAGCTGCTGTTCAGCGCACTTCTGCTGGTGATGCTGCTCTCGGCGCTGGATCAGACCATTGTCTCCACCGCGTTGCCGACCATCGTCGGCGAGCTGGGCGGGCTGGATAAGCTCTCCTGGGTGGTGACGGCCTATATCCTCAGTTCGACCATCGTGGTACCGCTGTACGGCAAATTCGGCGATCTGTTTGGGCGTAAAATCATCCTGCAAATCGCGATTGTGCTTTTCCTTGTGGGGTCGGCACTGTGCGGTCTGGCGCAGAACATGACCCAGCTGGTGCTGATGCGCGCTCTGCAAGGGCTGGGGGGCGGCGGTCTGATGGTGATCAGCATGGCGGCCGTAGCGGATGTGATCCCGCCTGCCGAGCGTGGTCGCTATCAGGGGCTGTTTGGCGGCGTGTTTGGCCTGGCGACGGTGATAGGCCCGCTTATCGGCGGGTTTCTCGTTCAGCACGCCTCCTGGCGCTGGATTTTCTACATCAACCTGCCGCTGGGGCTGTTTGCGCTGCTCGTTATTGGCGCGGTCTTCCACGGCAGCGCGCGGCGCAGCAAGCATGAGATTGATTACCTTGGGGCGATTTATCTCAGCATGGCGTTGCTGTGCATCATTCTGTTTACCACCGAAGGGGGGACGCTTCGACAGTGGAGCGACCCGCAGCTGTGGTGCATTCTGGCCTTTGGCCTGACGGGGATCGCCGGGTTTATTTACGAAGAGCGGCTGGCGTGGGAGCCGATTATCCCGCTGTCGCTGTTCCGCGACCGCAGCTTCCTGCTCTGTAGCCTGATCGGTTTTATTATCGGCATGTCGCTGTTTGGCTCCGTCACTTTCCTGCCGCTCTATTTACAGGTGGTAAAAGACGCCACGCCGACGCAGGCCGGTTTGCAGCTGATCCCCCTGATGGGCGGGCTGTTGCTCACCTCAATCATCAGCGGGCGCATCATCAGCCGCACCGGGAAATACCGCCTGTTTCCGATCCTCGGCACGCTGCTCGGCGTGGTGGGGATGGCCTTACTGACGCGCATTTCAGTCACGTCCCCCACCTGGCAGCTGTATCTGTTTACCAGCGTGCTCGGCATGGGGCTTGGGCTGGTGATGCAGGTGCTGGTGCTGGCGGTGCAGAACAGCGTGTCTGCCGATCAATACGGCGTAGCGACCTCTGGGGTGACGCTGTTCCGCTCCATCGGCGGGGCTATTGGCGTTGCGCTGTTTGGCGCGGTGTTCACCCATATTCTGCAAGCCGGCCTGACAGAAAGACTGCCGGAAGGGGCTGAACTGCCGCGTGAACTCAATCCCGTCGCCATTCACCATCTGCCTGATGCACTGCGTCTGGACTATCTCGATGCGTTCGGCTCGGCTATCCATGCGGTGTTTATGCTTGCGGCAGGGATTATGGTGCTGGCGTTTGTGCTGTCGTGGTTTTTGCGCGAAGCGCCGCTGCGTCGGCAGGCGTGAGGTTAGCGTTTCTGTTATTTATTGCGAGTCGCTTTCTGAATTTTAAATGTCTCTCTTGTCGCTTTCCGGGGCGCGAGCGCATGCTGTGGGCTGGTCAATAAACCGACAGAGGTTGCCATGGAGCGCACAGCGAAATTATTCAAAAAAGGACGACACCAGGCCGTGGTCTTGCCTGAGGAATTTGCGTTTGAAACGGAGAGTGTTTATATCCGCCGGGATGAGGAGGGGAAAGTGGTTTTGACCCCGAAGGCTGAGCAGCTGAAAACCTGGGATAATTTTTTCCGGTTGTTGGAAAACACGAATGTACCCGATTCATTTTTAAGTAAGGAGGAGAGAAATCAGAGTGTGACGAAAAGAGATCCTCTGGATGGAGTTTGTTGATGAGGCATATGCTCGATACAAATATTGTGAGCCATCTGTTCAAAAAGCATCCTGAAGTGGTCACCCGTATGGCTGGGCTGAGGCCAGGGGAAGTCTGTATTTCGAGCATCACGGAAGCGGAATTACTTTATGGTGCCGATAAGAAGCAGAACAGTGAGCTTAAAGAGACAATATTATCGTTTCTCGACACCATCACCATCTGCGCCTGGGATAGCGAAGCCGCAGCCTGATTCCCATCGCCCGGTGGCGCTACGCTTACCGGGCCTACACGTCCCCCGTCACGTAGGCCGGGTAAGCGCAGCGCCACCCGGCAACAGGCTGCATATAACCTATCCGTATTACTGATTCCTTTTCGTTTTTTAGCCTGCCGTCTCGTTGTCGATATAGTCTTCAAAACCACTGTCGAAAGGAACTGTTTCGTGAAATTTCAGTTGAGTGCTCTGGTGCTCGCGGGCCTGCTGCTGGCAGGTTGCGATCAAAGCGGTAATGATGCCAAACACATTAAAGTCGGCGTGATTAATGGCGCTGAGCAGGACGTGGCGGAAGTCGCCAAAAAGGTGGCAAAGGAGAAATACGGTCTGGACGTGGAGCTGGTGGGCTTTAGCGGCTCGCTGCTACCCAACGATGCCACCAACCAGGGCGAGCTGGATGCTAACGTTTTCCAGCACCGTCCGTTTCTCGCGGAAGATAACAAGGCGCATAATTACACGCTGGTCGCCGTCGCCAATACCTTCGTCTTTCCGATGGCGGGCTACTCCCGAAAGATAAAATCGGTTGCTGAGCTCAAGGACGGCGCCACCATTGCGATTCCAAACGATCCAACCAACCTGGGGCGCGCGCTGTTGCTGCTGCAAAAAGAGAAGCTGATTACCCTTAAGCCGGATGTTGGCCTGCTGCCGACGGCACTGGATATTACCGCGAATCCCAAAAACATACAGATTATGGAGCTGGAAGGGGCGCAGCTGCCGCGTGTGCTGGACGATCCGAAAGTCGATGTGGCCATCATCAGTACCACTTATCTTCAGCAAACGGGGCTGTCGCCGGTGCATGACAGCGTCTTTATTGAGGACAAAAACTCGCCTTACGTGAATATAGTGGTCACCCGTGAAGACAACAAAGACGCCAAAAACGTGAAGGAATTTATCCAGTCCTATCAGTCGCCGGAAGTGGCGAAAGCGGCAGAGACCCTTTTTAACGGTGGCGCGGTGCCGGGCTGGTAGGTCACGGTAAGCTGGCTTTCACAGCGTAACGCGGGCATCGGTGCGGCTTTCGGGCCACAGAAAACCCTGACCAGACTGTGCGCCGGACGCGCGGGCCCGCTCCAGATCCCGCGAATTCTCGATGCCTTCGATAAGAATTGATTGCGCGATGCCTGCCCTGACCTCCTGTACAAACGGGGCAAGCGGCGCCCGCTCCCGCAGCGCTGAGCGATCGATTTTTACCCCGTCCAGCGGCAGCGCAAGCCGCGCGTACGCCTCAGCCAGCTCCCGGGTTAAATCGTCCAGCCAGATTTGCCATCCCGCCTCTTTAAGGCGAACAAGCGTGGCATGAAGACGGCCTTGCTCAGCATCACTCAGCCGCGTAATGGTGAGGGGATCCTGAATTTCAATCGTTAGACGGTGCTGATGGCGCAACGCCAGCAACAGCCCGATAGCGTGTTCATTAAGAAGGTGTTCTGCGGGAAGGTTTAGCCAGTAAGCCTCCCGGGCAGGGATCTGTAAAAGGGTGTTGGCCTGCCAGAAGAAGATTTGCAGCGCGCTGCGTGAAGGCAGAGAGGCAAACAATATCTCCAGATTGACGTTATGGATCTCCACGAGAACTTCATGCGCGAAAACCTGGCCCGAATGAAGATCGACAAGCGGCTGAAATCGCAGCCCTGAGATACGTTGCAGCAGGGGAGAGGGAAGAACGGTATACATGCTACAGCCTTAAGAAAATGAAAAAAGGTTCCCGCGGACACGGGAACAAAAGGCAAACGACACACGGTCAAATTCTTAATTCAGGATCCAGCGAATGCTCTGGTAAAACGAGGGGCCACGCACGGCTTTCAGCTTGTTCATGGCGTTGTTTTTATAGAAATACACCAGCCTGACGTTACACCCCAGCTGGCGGGCGATTTGCTTGGTTTTGAGGTTACAGGAATAGCCGCGCAGTACGCTGGCCTCCTCGCTGGACAGCCTTGCCGGGGTGCGTAAGCGGGTGGTCATGCCCACGTTGTAACGGCCAGATCCTTGCGGCGTCTGGCTCATCAGTATTTGCCACAGCGCTTTGATATCCCCCAGTGAGACTCTTTTACTGATTACCCCATCAACATGTTTGAATTTCAAATAGCCTGCGGATAACGAATAGATATAGATCTTCGCCGTCACTTGCTTCTGTTTAATACAAAGGATGTCGTCATTTGTTGTCACCCGGAAATGACGCGTATTCAATGGATCATAAATGATGATATCAAAGAGTTGTTCACTCTTAGCGAGTTCTTCGATATGGGTAAATCCATGGAAAATAACATCCTTTTTTTCGTCAGGCTCACGCTTTCCAAGCGATTGCAGGCCAATCATCGTGAATTCGCAGCTGTCAACAACGGCAACGTGAATTGTTTTTTTATTTTGCATTGGCATTCTCCTTTCGCTGAGTAAACAGTCCATATAAGAGATACTGGTGGACTCGCACTCTCTTATTTCACAAAGAATAGCGAACACTTTTTCAAATAACGCGATGCGATGACATCAATGTAAGCCAATACAATCTGTCGAGTAAAGCTGCTGCTAATTATTAGCGGAAGATAAAATTGAAAAATGGTTTTAATGATAAATGCAATCTTTTTAATCTTCAAATAATATTCATGCCAGATTTTTATTCTGCAAAAGCGTGGATAATAAGCATTTGGCGGTTGTTTAACGGGGTTTATGCCCCGTTTTTTCAGTGGCTTACTGGTGTTTATGTCAGAAAGGTTACGATCGTTTCAGGATTATCTACAGACCTTTCTCTGCGAGAGAAAAGCGTTTACAGAATAAAATAGAATTTTTTCTATAAATTTAATGTCCTTGTTCAGAATTTTAAGTCTGAGGAGGATAAAATCCTGGCGCGAAGAGGTTGTGAGTGGTGAATACATAAACTATTATCGTTTTCCTCCGGTCACGAGAATTTAGAAAAGATATGGATAATACTGAGCGTGTCGTAAGGGTAATGGTGTTTTACAAAATAAACATATTTAAAGAGATAATATGCCGGGCGCTCCAGGACCTTTTACCCGATTACGTACTGAAGATTACTCAGGTCGATTCCATAGAACAGGTTCTGGCGGCGGTGGCGGATAATGATGTGGATGTTTTCTTCACTGAATTTAATTATCTGCTAAATCATAAAGAGTGGAGTGCAGAGATCAGCAGCCGTTTCACATCTTTATGTAAATCACATCACGTCAGCCGCGTGCTTTTAGTACCCGAACTGCCGTACGGGCTGTTAAAAAAAGTTCTGGAGATGAAATTTGAATTAACCATCAGCCAGCAGGATGAGTTAACTGAACTGAAAAAAGAATTACCCGCGTTGCTCATGACGGATGAACAAAAACCGTCGCTCTCTTCGTGGCTCAGGCGGGTTGTGCGGTCAGGTTCCCGATCGCGATCTATCCTGTCGGCCAGAGAGTGGGAGGTGCTTCATCTTATCGTGGAAGGATTTTCAACGACCGAGATTGCCCGTCATCGAAACCGCTCGGTAAGCACCATTGCCACACAGAAACACAATGCGATGAAAAAGCTGAATCTTTCCAACCATAGCGAACTGATTAAGTATGTGCAAATGGTTGGAAAGATGGAGGAATAGTTCACATCAGGGATAGATTATATTCAGCGTAGCCGAGGTATTGATCTTGCCCTGGCTTAACCGGGCGGGTGCCCACACGTAATAGTACGCGGCCATAGGAACGGTGAAATGGTCGTTCAGCGCCGCGCCAGCCGCCACACTGAAAATCATCGTGGCGTTGCCACGACTGGTGGTCGAGGTCGAAAAGGTTATCGGCGTCTGCGGGGCATCGCGCTTTATCAGCCGTAACCCCACGCCCTGCGCCGCGCTGCTGCTGCCGTCGATCAGCACCGAGCTGTCGGTTGACAGCAGCTGCGTGCTGGAAAGAAACATCTCGATTGTTCGATCGGAATTACCGTTAACCCCGACGTTCTGACAACTCATGTTCAGTGAAAAAGGCGTCAGCCCCGGCTGTGAGGACGCGCTGAGCTGGGGAATGCCGAGCGTCGGAAGCGCCACGGTCAGCCCTGCGTTGTCAAAGGAGCAGGTAGTCAGCTTCGGGGCGTATTTGATGCTCATCGGCTGACCAAACATATCGCGGTTGTCGTAAGGCCACTTGAATCCGCTGAATAACCACTGGGCGATTTTGATGACCTGATTGATTGGCCAGAGGATGATTTCCAAAAACGACAATCCGCTCATGTCGCTGACGAACAGAACGTCGCTCATGTTCGCCGTATCACCCGTCAATGTGGTGCCGCTCTGGCTAACGAGGGTGAAGCGAACCGTAAACGGCGTGTTCAGTTCAGCCGCCGTATGGTTTCCGCTGGCGGGCAGGGTTTTGTTGGCCGGGGGATTGGTGATCTCCGCCCGCACCATATACTTGTTATTGCTGAATCCGAGGATGGTCGCGTATTTGCTGTCGGTCGACAGGATCGGCGTGTAAGAAAACTCGCTGTTGCCCGTTGTGCAGTTGAACGAGCCGCTGTACTGGGTGGTGAAGCTGCCTGTCCAGGTCGGCGTGGCGGGGCTCAGCTTATCCGATAAATCAACGGAAATGGGCGTGCCATAAACGATGCTGCTGCCGGAGCAGGTGGCATAGCTCATCCCGCTAATGCTGGTGAGGAGCAGGAACATGAATGATCGTAACATAATGATAATCCGTAATTAATGGCAAACCGATGAGGGGCTGTTTAGCCCCCAGGCCGGGGCAGAGATTTCGCACTTCCCGCCGCGGAGATGCACGTTGAGCGCGTGTGGCGGCTGTTCAGCGCGGATATACAGTACGCTGGCCTGGCCGACATACCCGACAGACTCACCGTTTTCATCAAGCACTTCGGTCCCGAAGGGCAGCGGTTTGCCGTCGGCACGCGTCGCATGCAGCTCCCACGACTGGCGTTTGTCGGTTTCAAAGCGGATATAGCTCACCGCCCCGTCATAAGGGGCCACGTTAGCCATGTTGCCGATCACTTCCGCCCCCGCGCTGTTTTCCGTTTGCGATAACGTAATGGCGTTTTTGCGGTACGGGGTAGCGTAAGGCACCAGCGCCACGCCATCGCGGTTAGTCACAATGCTTTCATCGCCGTTCACCATCAGCCCCTCCGCCTCAGGCGCATCGACGATAGTCATGGTGCTGCCGGTTTCGTTTGAGGCGAGAACGTGCCACGGGTAGGCCACCAGGCTTCCCCGTCCGCTGAGCCCGGTCTGGCGGTAGTCAGAGGATTCGCTGTAAGAGCCGCCGAGTGTCGCAAAGTTCGAACGGTACGCCGCGTTAACGCTTGCCGCATTTTTACCCCCACGCGCATTACTGCCGGAGAGGGTGTAGCTCAGGCGGTTCGATGCCAGTGCATTCCCGCTCATGCTGATGTTGCTTTGCTCATAATGTGAATCGCTGGCCGTCAGGCTGGAGGTGATCCAGGCATTATTATCAAACAGCGAGAACGGCAGGCTGAGAGAGAGATAAAGGCGCGTCTCTTCTTCGCTATCTTTATTGCGCACCCGGCTGGCCGACAGGGTATAGCTGGCGCGGCCAATGGCGTTGGAATAACCCATCTGATACTCGCGCGTGGTTTGCTGTGAATTCCAGTAATCGCGCTGTGTGCCGGAGATAAATACCATGCCCCAGTTATCGAGCAGGCGCTGATTAAGGTTAAGCGTGAAGGTGTTTTTGGGCTGTGCGGCGCGTAGGGCATCCCAGGTGCTCAGGGACATGTCGGGCGCCACGCCAAACCGATCTTCGTATTCGTCGTATTGCGCTCTGAGGCGCTGATACCCTTCACGTGAATAGAGTGCGTCGCTAAAGCTGTAATAGCCTTTAGTGGAATAGCGATAGGCCGCCAGGGTGAAGTTGGTGGCGGTGGTATCGATAAATTTGCTGTACGACACGCGGTAGCTCTGACCGCTGCTGGTGCGATCCTGTAGGGTGGTTTTTGCGTGGGTGAAATCAAATGAGACCGCGCCAAAGGGAAGGTTCCACCCGGTACCGACAAGCCCGGCCTGGTAGTCATCGCTAATAATCGTCCCGGTATACCCGGTGATAAGGTTGTTGAACCCGTAGCGTAACGTGGCCTGCATAAATGCGGGTTCGGCGTCGAGCGTGTTCTGGTGCACTTTACCCGCCACCACGCTGTACTGACTTACTCCCTCTTTTAACATGCCGGGCACGGCGGAAAACGGCACCGTGAAGGACTGCTGCGATCCGTCTGCCTCACGCACAACGACCAGCAGATCGCCCGCAGAGCCGGTAGGCTGAATGCTGTCGAGCGTAAACTGGCCTGGCGGCACGTTCTCCTGGTAGATCACGTTACCGTTCTGGATAACTTTCACCAGGGCGTTCGTCCGCGCCACGCCGTGAACCACCGGTGAAAAACCTTGCTGCGAATTTGGGCGCATTTTCATGTCCGACGCCAGCGACACGCCGCGCACGCGCATCGAATCAAACAGATCGCCCGGCATGTAAAAGTCACCCAGCGTCAGGTTGGAGGTCAGCGAGGCTAGGGGACGGCGCAGGTAACGGGTATTATTCTGCCACTGGCTCTCCCCGCTGGCCGATTTCCGCCAGGCGCTGCTGTCGCGAAACTGCCAGCCGAACAGGTTAAGGCCGGAATCCAGGCCGGCATAAAAATCATCGTTCGTGTCTTTCGCCGTGCCCTTAGTACGGGTGTTATACCAGGTCGTGTTCCACGAGAGCATCAACGCCGGGATCCCCTCGCTCCAGAACTGGGGGGCAATGTAACCTTCTTCAGTACGCAGCACCGCCGCCTGCGGAACGGTGAGCGCCAGGCTCAGGGTACTGGTATCGGTTTTCACTTCACCGCCCTGAACCAGATCGCGCAGCTGGACCTGCCCATGCGCAATGGCAGGCGCAGGAACGGACGCGGTGTTAATGCCAAGCGACTGGGCATCTTTCCAGGCAAGACGGATGTCGTCACGCTGCTCGCCGTAGATGACGGTATAACGCCCCCTCCAGCTGCCGTTTACGTAGATATCCATCTCCTGACTGCCGGCAGGCATGACGTTGTTTTCGGAAAAGCGAGACAGATCGGACTCACCGGATGCGCCAGCAAGCAGGGAGGGATCAAACGAGACGGCCCCTGATTTATGCGAAAGCAGAAGCGTGCAGACTGCCAGCAGACAGAGTCTGTTTTGTTTCATTTTCATGGTGAGTCTTTCCGATCACTGACTGGTGAAAGTCCGGGTTTTATACGCGCCAAGATCGTCCACATACATCAGCTCGAGGGTCTGTCCGCGCTTAACCGGATTTTTTGTGGTAACCGTCAGCTGCCCAAACGGGGAAACCATCGGGGATTCCTGGAGCAATTTCGTTTTACCCAGCGAAATATTGGCCACAGTAATATGGAACGGGCTGTTATTAGTGATGCGAAGGCGATCGCCATCGGCGGCGAGCGTCAGTTTCGCCATCGCGTCATCCAGCGTGCCTTTAAGCGCAGCGGGCCGATAAAAAAGCTTGATACGGGATTTAATCGCCAGCTGAACGGTATTCTGGTTTTGCAGATTTTCAGGCTTGGGCGGAATGTCGAGGACATTCAGGAAAAAGACCGATTCGCGATCCGCAGGTAAACTGGACGGTAGCTTTTTAATACGAAGCTGTTGGCCATTATGTTCATCGACCTTTATCACCGGTGGCGACAGCAGAAACGGCACATTTGCCGTTTCCGGCGTGGAATTAATATCACCGTCATCTATCCAGGATTGCACCAGAGCAGGCGCATCGCCCGTATTCATTAACTGGACGATCACCTCTTTGTTATTTTCAGGATAAAGAACACGGGTGCCATTGATGACAATATTGGCCCATGAGTGACCCGTGCTTAGCAGTAAGCCTGCCAGCAAAATTGCCTTACGCATGATTGCAACCTTAAATGCAGGCTCTGCGAAAGCAGAGCCTGAATAATCATTATTACAGGTAGGAAATGGTATACGTTACGTTGGAGCTTAACTCGCCTACCGTTGCGGCAGCGGCATTTGTTTTATAGTAATAAACATCCAGCGTCAGCGTTTCGGAATCTGGCTTGGTCGCTGTGCCCACAATCTTGGTTGTGTACGCCTGGTTCAGCGTAATAGGCGTAGACGAACCTGTCTCAACCAGCGCAAAGCCGACATTTCGCGCCACGCTGGCATCATTTTCGTTCACGCTGTTATTCAGCAGGTATTTACCGTCAGTAGAGATATTATCCGCGCTGGAGAAATAAATTTTCAGCGGAGTACCGGTCGTTCCTGCTGCCGGCGTACAGCCTGAGAAGGTCAGCGAAATTGATTTTTTATTCTTGGTGATCAGACCAACCGTGGTGCCTGCATCTTTTACCGAAATAGGGGAAAGCGCAACGGTAAAGTCCGCGCTTTTACCGCCGTTAATGGTACAGGTTGTATCGGTAATTGCGCCGGTAAAGTTAATGATACCACCCGCCGAATTGTCTGCAGCCACTGCGCTGGTAGAAGCCATAGCGGCAGCCAGAAGTGAAACGGTCATGATCGATTTGAACATGATAAACTCCATAAAGATTTGTGTAATTTAGAATGAATGTAAATCGGCTACACATGTCCCTGATGTACCGGCTAGACGCATGGCGACGCGGGAAAGTGCTTTGACGATATTATGTTGCACTAAAAATGTACACAACAAAACATTATTCCAATAACTTCGAAAGTTTAAGATTATAATCTTGTCTGGTCGTTTTTTTTAATGTTTTAACCTAAATGCGTAAGTTCGAAGATTTTTATTAATGAATTAATAATCGTTAATTAATGAAGCTTTATGAATTCCTCTCTTAATTAATATCACGCGACTTGACCACATAAACTTTAGACTTATTATTGCCTGGCAAATGCACAAAATTTTAACAATGGCGTAATATTTATATGAAGTATCTCATTGATCTTACAATGCTTTATGAAGTGGATGCCGGTATGATCATGATTAATGGAGAGGAAGAATCATCCATTAAGTTATCTAACCAGGCGGGACGTCTGCTTTATGAACTTATCATCAACAATGGTAAAACACTCGACAGAGATGACCTGATAAAGAAGGTCTGGGAGGACCATGGCTTCTCGGGCTCCTCGGTGAGTCTGAACGTTGCCGTCAGTGAAATCAGAAAAGCATTTCGAACATTAGGGTGCGACCCGTTGCTGATAAAAACCATACGCGGCAAGGGCTTCAGCCTTGCCGCGCATATTGAGCATCACACGGTCAGGCCGCCGGTTGTGTCAGCGCTTAGCGAACAATCTGCTTCTGAAGAGGCTGATTTATTACTGCATAAGAAAGACGCCGATCCGCCTAAACGAATAATATCTATGCATACGCTCTTTCTTTCCCTGTGCACGTTGTTACTGGTTATCGTTATTGGCACCGTTATTTTACTGCTGCACCAGAGAGTGTCCTATGCCGAGAGCCTGAAAGATTCTGATATGCATCTGCTCGGTAAAGTGGACAGGTGTACGGTATACCTTATCGACAAGAATATGTTTCAACCGCGGCAACACTACTTTAATCACGTAAAAGAGGTCCTTGCAAAACAACATATCGACTGTCAACACCAGGTTGCCGACGCTTACTATTCCAGGTTTAAAAAGTCACAGATAGAAAATTATTTTTTGGCTATCTGTTATCAGCAGGACAGTATCGACGATTATAAGAACTGCATTTCTTACAGAAGCCTGACCGGGAGTTAAAATATGTCAAGGACTAAAATGAGTGTCATGTTCGGTATCGTAGTGGTACTTTCTGTCATCGCCTTAGTGTGGGTCTATTTTACCAGAACGCAGGATGAGGGGTTTGGCTGCCAGTCAGATACCATTTCCTGGAAAACCTATTCCACGGGTGATTTAACCGATATGTCGTTAACAACGCTATTCCTGTTTAACAACAAAGATGTTGTAACGGTTATTCACAAAGGCGTGCTAAAGAAAGAGGGCAAAAGCTACCTGATTGACAGGAATTACACGCTCAGCGTAGAAAAAGTCGACGGAAGCAATATCTTTTATATTAAGGATAAAAAGCTGAATAAATCTGAAGACGATGTAGCGCCGGATGGTGTTGTAAACGAAATGTTACTTGATAATATCAACTTCTTCTATATTACCAGTGTTAAACCGCACGCCTGGTTAATTAAGGGGCTGGTTTTACCTGTAATGATGTGTGTGGCTGTTCCAACGTCCTGATATTTCTCTTTACTGTAAAATCGATATTTATCTATCGATCGAGAAGTTGAGTAATTTACTCAATACGTAACAATAAGATACGGGAGATTTATTTATGTTTTTATTGTTGCGCACCGCCGAGTGAATTTTTCTGTATTGCCTCGTTATTTTGCGGCTGTCTATACTCCGCCTCGAAAAAGGGGCTCCCCTTTTTATACACGTGGATTCTTTTTTGAAGGACTAAATAAATGAACAAATTGAACGCTATCGTTCTGGGCTCCCTGCTGTCTGTTTCTGCTCTGAGCGCAGTTAATGCCGCAGAAACTACGGCGTCTGCTACCTGGCAGGCAACCGCGACCAAAGACAGCGAATCTGACCTGGTTGTTACGCCAACGCGTGCTCTGAACTTCGTTTACAGCGCCAACACGAAATCTTTCAACACCGATACCGGTCTGTTTGATGTGGCTATCCGTGGCGATCACTCGACGGCGACCAGCTTCAAACTTGAAGCCATCCTCGACGATTCCAACAACACGCTGTTCAGCGTGGGTGGCGAAGCGACCAAACTGAAGGTAGGCGCGCGCTGGGGCGGTAACGATCTGGGCTCTATCGGTGGCACCGTAGGTGCAAAATCTACCGCATGGACCACGCTGGTTGATTCTTCTTCTAACACCGGCGTTTCTTCTGGCCTGTGGAACCTGACCACCAGCGCTGGCGCGGTAGCTGATACCGAAATTACCGGCCAGGACAAATTCGTCTTCTATGTTGACTCCGCTCAGGACAACGCAGGCGCGACGAAAGAGTTCAAAGACCTGACCAACAGCCTGTGGGAAGGTACCGTTGCCGTTGCGTTCCGCGCAACCTGGGGCTAAGGCCTGATCGATCCAGGGGCGCAAGCCCCTGTTTAGGGAAATAGCATGTTTAACCTCAAATCCGCCTTCTTATTTTTATTATTTATTTCTTCCTCCGCGCTGGCCATTAATGTGGGAAAAGTCACCACCATTATTCCAGCGGACGCTGATTCAACCGCCAAGGAAATAAAAAACGAAGCAGACAGCGTGCGTATTGTTTCTGTTCGCGCACAGCGGATCAGCAGCCCGATGGATGAAGGGATCGTCATTAATCCGGAGAAAGTGGACGAGCTGTTGCTGACGCCCACGCGCATGGTGATGCCCGCCGGCACCAGCAATATTGTCAAATTTTACTATCACGGTAATGCCGATAACAAAGAGCGTTACTACCGCATTACCTTCACGGATGAAGGGGTGAGCGAAGAGGTAGACAGCGGTTCGCCAAAAAACGGCACCGGGATGACGCGCGCGGTGGTGAGCACCATTCTTGTGGTTCAGCCTCGTGATAAGAAGATCGACTTCGTCTATGTGGCGGGAAAAATAACCAATAAAGGTAACACCTCGTTTCGCGTCAATGCGACCGGGACCTGCCTGAAGCCGAATCCGGAATCACCGACTACGCCGTGTACCAAAAACTTCTACCTGATGCCGGATACCTCGCGCGCTATCGAGGATATCAACGTTACGGATAACCATTTTCATCTTGGAATATGGGACCTGAAACAGTTCATACCTGTTAAGTAAGGATGCATGGTGAAAAATAAATTAGTGTTGCCGGTGATGATGGCTTGCGCATCCGGCACGCTGCCCGCGCTTGCGCATGCAGCCTCAAGCTCCGTGGTTATCGCTAATTACCGTTTTCCCGACTCGCTTTATGCACTGCTGGAGCAGGGGATCAAAATTCCCGTCTATCTGGTCAATACGCAGCCACATTCAGCACAACAAGGGAACCACGAAGGCACGGCGAGCGAATATGTTCGTCTGGGTGACGTGACGCTCTTTGCGAAGGATATGAAGCTGGGGCTGAGGGATGTTCAGGTCCAGGAGTCTGATAACGGCATTCGTCTGTCAAAAGAGATGCGAACGTTATTGAAGAGCATTAACGACAAGCAGTTCGACGATAAGATGCGCATTCCGGTCAGTGCGGGGTCCGCGTTCGAGCTGGATCAGAAAAAAATGCGCCTGTTGCTGAATCTGTCGCAGAGCGATTACGGGGTGAATATTCGCCCGCGTGAGGTGGACATTGATGCGCCGGAGTCTGACGACCTGAGCGGCACCTTTTCCTACAACCTCGGGGCGTATCACACCGAGAGCGGCTACGGCGACAGCTGGTCGTCGGGTTATCTGAACGCGAGAAACTGGATCTCAATGGGCGTTGATCATGTGCTGATCGACGGCTCTGGCTACGTCAACGAGAGCAGCAGCGACACCCAGATGAACGCGGTCATGTGGGAGCGCGACTATAAGGGTATGCGCTACGCCGCAGGCATGCTGAACGGCTGGGCAATGCAGTCTCTGGCGAGCGTCAGTGGCATTTCCGGCGGTGAAGTTTACGGCGTTTCCATGGGCAACCAGGCCAACTCGCGCAAGCGCGATAACACGCTCTCCCTGACGCCGGTGGTGGTCTATTTCCCGACGGCGGGCGAGGCCCGTATTCGTCGTGACGGGCAGCTTATCGGCATTCAGCGCTTTGACGTCGGTAACCATGAAATTGACACCAGCGGCCTGCCTTACGGGATCTACAGCATCGAAGTCGAAGTGGTAAGCGGAAGCCGCACCGTGTCGCGCAGCATGTACACCGTCAATAAGCCGTTCTCCAGCAACGTGTCGGAAACGCTGCGCTGGCAGATGTGGGGCGGGATGTATAGCCGCGATAAGTCCGTCGTCAATTATAAAAAATACGCGAAGCGCAAAAACGAGCAGGATGACACGTACTACTACGATTACGACACCAAACATAAAGACACCATGTCGCTGGTGGGGGCCTCGTTCAGCAAGCGCAGCGGGATGGTCGACTGGAATGCTTCCACCTACATGATGCGGGAACACATCGTCAGCGAGCTGTGGGCCTCCCTGAACCTGACGGGCTATTTCTCGGTGAATACCCAGACCATGGCGGCCTCCGACGGAACGTACCGCGCCAACTATGGCATGAATCTTAGCCTGCCGTGGCAGATTGGTTCGGTATGGTACTCCCATGAACAGCTCTCCAGCGGCAAGTTCCTGGACATCTATGAGAGCAAGGGCAACACCTGGGGCGCCTCGTTTAGCCTGCCGTCGTTCGGCCTGCCCTCGGCGGGCAACCTGAGCCTGATGCGCCAGGAGGACGACCTTTATCGCTATAAACGCTATCAGCTGGACTACTCGCAGGGATTGTACGCTGGCCGCTACGGCACGGCGCGCCTGCGCGTGGGGATGTCGCGCAACAAATACGACGGGTATTACGAAGAGAAAGATCGTTACGTGATGCTCGATTTCGCCATACCGCTCGGCAATACCGTGTCGGTTGGCGTTTCCCACAACCGCGATACCGGCACGGCATTGAACGTCAGCGCCAGCCGCCAGTTTGAGGGCGATTACCTGAAATCGGCCACCGCCAACGTGTCGAAAGCCTTCAACAGCCGCCAGGATCGCAGCGTAAGCGGCGGCGGCAGCGTGAACTTCGATACGCCGTGGAACAGCAATATCCTTAGCGTTCAGAGCGGCATGAGCAAAGGCTGGAACTCCACGCTGACCAGCGACGGGAGCGTGGGCTGGTCCAAAGAGGCCATCGCTGCCGGGAAAGGTACCGAAAGCGCAGGGGTAATTGTCAGCACCGGTCTCAAACCTGATGAAGCACTGACCCTGAAGCTTAACGGCCGGACGGAACGCATCAAAGGGGATAAAACATGGCTGTCGCTGCCGGCATACCAGGCTTATGACCTGGAGGTGATGAACAGTGAAACCGGTACGGAAAGCTACGAGATTGGCGCAAATGCGCGTCGCCATATCACCGTTTATCCGGGCAACACCGTGGTGATGAAGCCGCAGGTGAAGAAAATCGTCACCCTGTTTGGCCGTCTTGTGGATGCAAACGGCAATCCGATTGGCGCCACGCAGATCAAAAACCACGTCGGGCTGACCCGGACGGAAAACGACGGACGCTTCGTGATCGACGTTGATAAGAACAACCCTGTCCTGAGCATCGCCACGCCGGACGACAGCGTCTGCGAAGTGCGCCTGGACATTGAGTCTAATCGCGGTGCGCTGTGGCTCGGGGACATCTCCTGCGGAAAAGGCGATTACGTCTGGCAGGAAGCAAAAGGAACGCAGGAACGTGACGATGAAAAAGATATTCGCTCTTAATCTGTTATTGATAAGCGCCGCAGCGCAGGCGGATCAGCTGCCTTATTTCGCCATCAATAACCCGGACAGTAACGGGACGGGTAACAGTGCGGCGTTGTTTAGCCTCAACGCCAGCTCGGCCTCTTTTTTACATGGGTCGCGGGAATGGCCAAGCCTGAGTAACAAGGTGAATAACGGGATTGCCACCTATATTCCGGACAACGGCTTTAGCGGACCTCCGGGCAGCGCGCTAACCATCAATTTTAGCGTAACGGGCTCCAGCGCCTCGCCATTCTTCAAGGGTACCTCGTGTTCATCTAGCTGCGGTACAGTGGGCTACACTCCGACGACCAGCTATACCGATACGTCGATGGTGGTGAAGCCACCGATCATGGAACCTGCTACCGCCTATGGCCGCTGGGTCCTGGGCGATCCGTTCTTTGACTACTTGCTCAATGCGGCTCCAGGCAACGAGGTGACCATTACCTCTAAGCCGCAAAATTCCACGTCCAGCAAGACCAATACGCTGCATAAAGTGGGCACGCTGACCATGACCAACTCCAGAGCGCTGGATCTGGGGATTGATCCGATCACCGGCGAGGTCACGATTGTGGATGGTTCAACCGGGGATACCTGTACCAAATATACGCGTAATACGGTATCGGGCGTACTGTGCAACCTGCTGGAGTATACCTTCATCGGAGAAGACGTTACCGGTTACAGCCCTGGTCTGGCACTTACCGCATCGCGCATTAACAGTGTGCTTCAGTCGCACATGAATGGCGGAACGGGCCTTGCCGCGGAAATTACCTTCGATGAGAAAACCTGGTACAGCATCTCCGGCGGTATTTTGAGCGACACCCGCGTGCTGGCAAATACCTTTATCAGCGCGCCGCAAAAAAATGGCGGTAAAGCATATCTTAAGATCTTCATTCCTAAAGGGTTAATTCTGAGCGTAGCGCAGGCGGGGGATGGTAGTAATATCGGTAATATCGTCAGTATGTGCCTTTCACCTGCTAACAGCACGCTGGCGGCGGACTTCTGTTTCCAGCCTGGCAGCGGCCTGGTAATTAATCCTATCCAGCCAGGCCTTGCTATCGTGCCGGATAACCCAGACTACACCGTGGATTCGAACGGCCTTGGCGGCTCCGGAAAAGGGGTAATTGGCGAAGCGCCAATTGAAATTCCCTACACCATTACCTACAGCGGCGCGCAAAAGGATGCCGCAGTGGCAGTGACGGTGAAAGTTACCGGGCCTACCCAGAGTCTGAACGGCACAGACTATTGTGCCTTTAGCGGAAACGGCTTCACCGTGCCCATTCCCGGCAACGTATTGCTGGGTAAGAGTCAGACGCTGAAGGCCCATAACTGTAAAGGCGAGGTGCTCTCCATCCCGGCGCCTGCCACCCATGCGGAAGAGTGGGAGAAGATAAGCTCTGGAGTGACGGACATGTGGCTTTGGAAAACGCCGCTGGTATTGCAGTTTGTGATGAATAACCCGGTCTCGGAAACCACCTATGATGGTAATAGCTGGTTTGGTGAAGTTACTGCTCAGGGACGAATTGATGTCAGCGCTTCCTGGAATTAAACATGTTATGACTGGAAAATTCCTGGCTATTTTTGTAATAAATTGCTTCATTTCTACAGGCGCAAATGCTTTAATTATCGAAAGTCTGAATATAGATTTTTTGCCAGAAAAAGAAGTCGTTTTTCAGCCCATAAAAAATGATACAAGCGAACGTCAGAATTATACAGTTTCACTCATTCAGGTCGATGTACCAAAAGAGCGTGGGAAAGAGACTGAAATAAAAGATGGCGAAGTCATGTATTCGCCTAAACAATTAACGCTGGAGAGCGGTGAGCGGGCAGGCTTTAAGTTTTTTTATACCGGACCGCACGATAATAAAGAACGCTACTATCGCGTCAAATTCACCGAGACGCCGCTTCAGGCAAGGGCTGTAGTGAGCAAAGGCCAACGCATTCAGTCGGATGTAGTGGTTTCGCTTGAAGCTATACTAATAGTCCGCCCCTGGAATCGGCAATTTAGTTATACGTTTAATAACGGGGTGGTGAGTAATACCGGGAATACATATTTTAAATACGTATCCTCACAGGGGTGCAGTACCCAATATAATGACTCAAAATATCTTCCGCCGGGACAACGGCTGGAAATAGATGATTACGCACAGCCTGCAAGACGAATGATTATTTATGGGAATAAGATCATTCCACTTTCTAGCTGTTCGTAACAAGCGCTTTCCTTCATAAAAGGAAATTAACCTTCGGCACAAGCTGAAGATTTACTACTACAGGAGACTAAAAATGAAAGCGATTTCATTCGTAGAAGCGAAAGAAATTATCGGTGGTGCATTGAACCCAATCGATGGCCTGATTAAAGGCGCACAGCTGGGCTGGAACACGGGTGCAAGCGTTGGATTAGGTTCCATCGGTGGCATCGTTGGTGGTGTGCTGGGTGGTGCTATGGGCTTCGTGGGCGCGATTTTCGGCAGCTTTAACTAATTTATTTTTTCAAAGGAATAAACCATGCAAGTTATCGACATCAAAAAAGCACAGGCCATCGTTGGTGGTTGGGATCCTATTGCCTCTGCTATTCAGGGTGCAAGCGCGGGCTATAACGCGGGTAGCCAGATGTTAGGCGTTATTGGCGGTGCCATCGGCGGTGCGTTTGGCCTGGTTGGCGGTCTGATCGGCGGCTTCTTCAGCGCGTAAGTTGTTGACCTTTGTACTCATGGCCCGCATTGCCGGGCCATTTTTTTATTTCAGCCACGGATCACTATGTTTTCGCTCTTTCAGTATAAAAAACAGGGTAAGACCCCTGTTATTCGCCAGCATGAATTTACCGAATGTGGCCTGGCCTGCCTGGCGATGGTGTTGGGGCACTACGAACACCATGTTTCCGTCAGCCAGCTGCGCCGGGAGATTTCCGTTTCCGCCGATTCGGGAACCTCAATGGCGGAATTGTTGACCCTTGCCAGCGATAAAAATATGTCTGGCCGGGTGCTTAAAGGCGAAATCACTGAAATAGAAACGTCTGAGCTGCCGCTCATCGCCTTCTGGCGCGGTAACCATTTCGTGGTCATCGTGAAGATCGACAGCCGCAGCGTGACCGTCCACGATCCCGCCAGCGGCGTGCGTCGTTACCGCCTGAAAGAGGCGGAAAAACTGTTTTCCGGCTATGTGCTTGAGCTTAAGCCCACGCCGAGCTTCGAAAAGAAATCCCCGGATGAAAAGCTCACGCTTGGCCGGTTAGCCAATAAATCTCCGAGCCTGTTCCAGCGCCAGCTGCTGCTGTTTGTGCTCTGTATTTTTACCCTTATCACCATGCTGGCGAGCCCCACCTACGTGCAGCTGATAATGGATGAGGCCATTTCCCGCAGCGACAGCGATCTGGTGATCCTGCTTACCGCGATTTTCGCTATCGTCTTTATCTTTGAAGTCATCGGTAAATTCCTCAAGCAGCTGCTTGAGATCCTGATGCGCAACATTGCCTATGACGATCTAAGCCAGTCCGTGCGGCACTACATGCTGCGTACCCAGACCAGCTGGTTCCGCTCGCGCCCACCGGGCATCGTGCTGGCCATTGAAAAATCGCTCCATGCCTGCGCAGAGTTCATCAGCAATGGCTATGTACAAATTCTTTTTTCCAGCCTGATCGCCGTGACCAGCCTGCTGTTTATGCTGCTGTATAACGTCAAAATTGCGGTGCTGACGATGCTGCTGATGGGTGTGTTCTTCCTGATCCGCTTTTCGCTGATCGGCCCCTATCAACGCGCCGTGGATGACTCCATCGAGCGCACCGCTCAGTATGAATCTCTGCTGGTAGAGACGCAGAAAGGGATCATTACGCTCAAGGCGAACAATATGGAGCAGGCCCGGGACGCGGTGATGGACAAATCCCAGCGTGAACACATCGCCGGGCTGATGCGTAAAGAGCGGCTGCTGGCCCGTTTTGACGTGGCTTCGCTGCTGGTTATCAATGCCGAGCAGCTGCTGGTGGTCTGCTTTGGCGCGTGGCTGATTCTGGAAGGGCAGATGAGCATCGGGATGCTGTACGCCTACATCAGCTACAAGCGCTATTTTTCCGATGCCATGGTGCAGGTGGCGCAGAAGCTGCTCGACAAAAATGCCCTCAAGGGGCCGTTGGATCGCGTGGGCGATTTGCTGTATGCCCCCTCTGAAACCAGCCAGTTTGGGAAGCGGATTGTCACCTCGCCGGTCTGTCTGCAATTTGAGGATGTCTCATTTGCTTATCCAGGCCGGGAGGCCACGCTACAGCATATCAACATGACCCTGAAGCAGGGCGAAGAGGCGGTGATCGTTGGCCAGAGCGGGTCAGGGAAAACCACGCTGCTGCGTCTGATCTCCGGCATGCTGCTGGCATCGTCAGGCACGCTGCGGATCAATAAGATCCCCATTGAGGAGTGCGATCTCTCCTCGCTGCGCCAGCACATCCGCATCGTTCATGCGGACGATATTCTCTTCACCGGCTCGATACTGGACAATATCGCCTGCTTTGACAGCGCGCCGGATAAAGAGCAGGTCATCGCCGCGTGTCGGCTGGCGGAAGTGGACCACGTAGTCGCCCGTCTGCCGCACGGTTACGAAACGGAGATGCTGCCGGGGAACACCTTTTTCTCGGCCGGGGAGATGCAGCGTCTGGTCCTGGCGCGCGCCCTGTACAGCCAGCCTAAGCTACTGCTCTGCGACGAAGTGACGGCGAACCTGGATAAGACCACCGCCCAGAAGGTGCTGGCGAACCTGCGTAGCCTGGGGATTGGGCTGGTGTTTGTCACCCACTCGCCGGATGTGGTGGGCTGCCATGGTCGTCTCTATACCATGGAAAACGGAACCCTGCGGGAGAGTGCGCCATGATGTTTCTGCCGCGTCTCTATGCCCGACTCTGCGCGCGCCAGGCCGGACGCACCTTAATGGCAAACCGGATTGCGCAAAACTACAGCCAGTTTATGCCCTGCCCGGAGGCCGATGTGCCGGCTGATTTTCTGCATCAGAACGCCCATGAGCTGAGCGGGTTTAACTTCGTGGAGCAGATCTTCCCGCCCGCGCTGTGGGCGCGCAACGTTCGCTTCGATCTGCATGCGTACGTGGCGCAGTGGACGCAGGAGCAGGGGTTTTACAGTTCGCCTCGCACCCTGCTTCTGGGCATGCGCTGGGCGGGCTTTGGCCTGATTATGGATGCGTTGCTCGCCACCGCGCCAGATGATGTGCGCTTTCAGTTTATTACCCGTCACCCTGCGCTGCACAAGCTGATGGCCGCGCACGACGGACGGCGCGCCGGTTCATTTTTCGCCCCTCAGCGCCTGGTGACGGTGCTGCTGATGGATGAACGCCTGCCGGATGCGCCGCTGTTCCCAATTCAGGCAGGCGATCGCAAGGCGTGGTTAACGGACGTCTCCACGCGGTTTTTATCGCGCTATGGCTACAGCGTCCGAACGCTGCTGCCGGTCTGTTCGCTGCACGCGGCAGAGTTTGGGCTGGAGAGCCAGGCGTATGCGCCAGAGGATTACCGTCTGGCCGCCGCCGACACGCTGAACGCGCTGCGCAAAACCCCCACGCTCTGGAGTGGATGGGACGATCTTTCAGTGATTTATCATGGATGACATATCGTGAAATTAAAAAACCGAAGCCGACAGCGTCGGGCGCTAATCCCGCACCACTTCTCAAAAAGCTATCAAATCAACGCGCCGCGGCTGAAAACCGTGCTGACGCTGTTCATCGCCTTTTTTCTCTGCCTGCTGGTCTTTGCGATTGCTTTCAACTTTTCGGAAACCACGCTGGCACGCGGGGTGCTGATCCCGGCGCAGGGCGATGTGGAAGTGCGCGCCAGAGAGTCCGGAACCCTTGTTGATTTTGCCGTCCGGCCCGGCCAGTACGTGAAGGAAAACGATCCGCTGTTCACCGTGTCGCAGGACTATGGCGGCAAGCAGGGGTCGGTGGTGCAGTTTGACCGCCAGCAGATGGAAGCGGAGAAAAAGCGCAGCGAGCAGCGCATTCAGGCCATTGAGGATTCTATTGCGTCGTACCGCAAAAACCTGGCGCAGCAGCTGGCTCTTACCGACAAGCAGATAGCCGTTTCCCGCGATAAGGTAAAGAAGCTGCGCGCCCTGCTTAAAAACAGCACCGACACCTACGAGGCGTGGAAATCCGTCTCCGGGAAGGGCTATGTCTCCAAAGTGGATCTCGATAAAAGCCATAACGATGTGCTCAACGCCCAGCTCAACCTGACGCTGGAGGAGAGCACAATTCTTGAGCTTGAGGCGCGCAAAACCAGCCTGACCGACAGCACCCAGTCGCAAATTGACTCGCTGAGCGAAGAGCAGCTGTACGTGAAAAACCGCATCAGCGAAATCGATCGCAACCTGTCCAGCCGGGGAAGTTCCACCATGGCCATGCTCGCCCCTTCGGATGGCTACGTGGTGGCGATTAACTTCCCGCCTGGCCGGGCCATTACGCAAAACAGCGAGGTGGTGGTGGTGATCCGTAAAAATACCGCGGCGACGATGGAGGGGTATCTGTATGTGCCGGCAACGGGGGTGGGTCGCGTGGCGAAAGGCGATAAAGTTAAGCTGCGGTTCGACTCCTGGCCCGTGGACAAATACGGTTCTGTGGAGGCAACGCTGTCCGATTTCTATGAGGTCAATATTGATGCCCATTCGGCGCTGATCCCGCTACAGGAAGGGCAGAACTATTATCTGGCCAAGGTACGCGTCCCCTCCTGGTTTACCGACCCGGACAAGAAAAAGCGCATGCTGATGGGCGGGATGACGGTGAACGCCGATATCGTTATCGATCGTAAGCCGCTTATCAATCTGCTGATCGCCCCGCTGGAAAGGGTACGCAAGCGGTTTATCGATTGACCCGATTTCATCGATCTTCGCCCTTTAGCCCACATATTTAACGGCGTTCTGTGGCTATTCTCCTTCTCATACCAACCGGAGAATAGCCCATGAACATGACGCAAATTCGCAATGCCACCCAGCTTATAAGCAATGCCAGCAGTGTCTTTTTAGCGTGACCCTGTTTTTGATGTTTAATGCGTCCGTACCTGATGGGTTACAAGACGCATCTCTTCCGGTTAAGATATTCCACGTTACTTTCCAGAAGAAAAGGTAGTGGCATGAACAATATTGAAACGCAGTTACTTGAATCAGGTTTCACCGTAAAAGAGTTAGCGTATCTGAACCGAAACATTAGCCGTTATGGTTCATCCTTGCTCGAGGTCGTGCTTGAGTTAGGTAAGCGATTTATCATGGTTCTGTTTATCACTGCGGCTGTGGCTCTGATTTTCCTGGCACTTCTTTGTTTCGCTGAACATTACAATATTGTTTCCGGAGGCATTTCTCTTTTCATCGTATTGATTATTGTCTGGTTTTTTCAACCTCCGATCATTACTTACAAAGCCTGGCGCTACAGAAGGAATTACCTTAGTTCTGACCAGACGCATTAGAAATTAAATCAAAAGAGACTTTTGCAGAGACACCCCAGCCGACAATTTTCATAGTGAGTGCTGCGCGATTCATTCCGTCGACCTTGCGGTAAAAATCCAGTGGGAGATAGCGAAACAGACGCCATGATTCGGGTTTTCGGATGGCGCCAAATACCGTATAGACGCTTGCTGCCAGGCTTACGCTATTGAATACTCCCAGTGCGGATTCGCGTTTAAATCCCATAAACTGAGCAATATCCATGACGCCATCTGCCAGCATACCTTCGGAGTTTGGTTGATGCTGAAGCGTTCTGTTAATTTCTTTTGAAATGGCATTTGCACCATCCATAACCAGAATCGCTCCTGCAAGCGCACCCACTGGGTTCATTGTCATCATTGCACCAACACCTGCCACAATCTGTAACCCTGAAAGCACAACCTTAATCGACGAGATAACGTAACCGACGACTTTGTTATTTTCTTTAACCAGTTCAATCTGAGCAAAAATCTGAGCTGTACGGGAGCGAAGCATTCGGCTTTGATCAAGAAGACTTTCGTTCTCAGCCCGGATGTTTTTCAGGCATTCCATGCACTCCTCTTCACTTCTGGCCGCCCGGGTAGCGCTAAATTGTTGCATCACAAACTGCCGTATATCATCCATAAATTTAATCCGTGCGAGTCCGTCGCTAAGATGTTGCCCTCCGACAATATTCGCAGTATTGATAAGCTTCCGGGCTTCAAGATTTATCATTGTTTCAGCTCATGCACGGGTGTTCTGACCAGGGAAAAGTGCAATATCCATTTTAATTTTCTCATCTGATAACCAACGTTTAAAGATTATCCTGCCAGAAGAAACAGGCAACAATAAATTGGATAATCTATCGCGAGCAAAGAATTCGCCGAAGATATATACCGACGGAAATCATCGTCGTTGATGGCGACCTTGAGAGTGGTGACTGGATAAAACGAGTGCAAGAAACATAGACTTACCCCAGTCGTTCCATCCTCGTCTCCCCCTCCACCATCGACAGCTGATACAGCGAAAACGATCGGTGCTTCTCAATCAACTGCGCCAGCTCCGGCGAGTGGCTGGTGAGCCAGATCTGCGAGTAGCGGCTGGCCTCGGCAATCAGGCTCGCCAGGGCGGGCAGCATCTGCGGGTGCAGGCTGTTTTCCGGTTCGTTGAGGGCGATAAATGCTGGTGGGCGCGGGCTGAGCAATGCCACTGCCAGGCACAGAAAACGCAGCGTACCGTCGGAAAATTCAGCCGGTTCCAGCGGTCGGCTCAGGCCTTCGCGCTGCATCATCATGCGAAAGCGTCCGCCGGTGTTGTCGCTGTAAAACACGCAGCCGGGAAAGGCCTGGTCGAGAATGCGCATCAGCAGCAGCTCGTCGCCGATTTCGACAATGGTCTGAAACGCGGCGGCAAGGTTCGCGCCGTCGCTGGCCAGTACCGGAGAGCGGAAGCCCACCTGCGGCGCACGTATAGCCGAGCCGGACGAAACGGAAAATTCATGATAAAAGCGCCAGTTACGCAGGGACTCGCGCATCTGCGACACTTCGGGGTAGAGGTGCGGCTCGCCGAGCTGCCCGAACACCGACTCGTTCTCATACAGCGTACCGCTGTGGGTCACTTTTTCGTGATGCACGTTGTTCAGGAAGACCGCCTGATTCTTACGCTTCATCAGCTGTGACGACGGACGACGGTGCTGCCCGCTCAGCCAGATGGACTCCTCTTTGATCACCGGGTCGAGCTGAAACTGTGACGGGTAGGGCAGCTTTTCCACGAACCCGACCTGGAGCTCATATTCATACGTTTCCGTTTCTACCGCCAGGTTCATGCGTCGCAGCTGATCGCTCCGGGTTTTTCCCGCCCAGAACACCTTCAAAATGCCGCCCTCGTTCGCCAGCGCCTGGGAAAATTGCCCCTGCGCCGCGCTGTGCATCAGGTAAATCGCTTTATAAATATTGGATTTTCCGGTGCCGTTGGGGCCGAACACGATGTTGAGCTGCTCCAGCTCAAGCGACATATCGCGAATCGAGCGGTAGTTCTGAATATGCAGGTTTTTGATCATCGGGATACTCCGCTGTGCAATCTTAACCTGTACAGAATTACAGTATTTTGCGCTGAGCGCAAAAAAAAGACGACAGTGAGGGTGTCGTCTAAACGGGGTACAGCTTTGGGCCTCTGTGGGTCAATGGGGCCTTCGCTTCTTTCTCATCAGGTAACGGCCAGACGCAGACCCAAATCATCAGGATAGGGATCAAAGTAGTTTTGCGTCATCAGATACCGGTCGGGGTATTCAGCCAGGTAATGCTTCAGCAGCGTCAGCGGCGCGAGGATCGGCAGCAGGCCGTCACGGTAATGCAGGATCACATCACGCAGTTCTCCGCGCTGGCGGCTGTTCAGCTGGTTACGGAAATAGCCCTGAATGTGCATCAGCACGTTGGTGTGGTTCTTCCGCGAAGCGGGTTTTTTCAGGATCGTCATCAGCTTGTCGCGATACGCCACGAAAAACGCGTCCAGATCGTCCCACTCATGCAGTGATGCCACGAACGGGCCAATTTCACGGTAGCCCGCCTGATGGTGCGCCAGAAGCTGTAGCTTATAGCGGCTGTGGAAGTCGAGCAGGGCGCGGCGCGTCACGCCATTTTTACGCAATATGTTCAGTTCATGCAGGGCGAAAACGCGCTCTACAAAGTTTTCCCGCAGCACCGGATCGTGCAGGCGACCATCTTCTTCGACGGGCAGCCAGGGGAAAGTGTCAAGGAGGGCGGCGGTGAACAGCCCGACACCCTCCTTGCGGCCCCGGTTGCCGTTTTCATCATACAGCCGCACGCGCTCCATGCCGCAGCTTGGGGATTTTGCACAGACGATAAAGCCCGACAGATCGCCGATTTTCGGCAGATAATCCGCTGTGAATGCGGCCATCTTCTGCGTGACGTCATCATGCGGCGCTTTGCTAAAACGCATTTCTGTCTCGCCGCGGGTGGTCATCACCAGACGCAGCGCCGGACGAGGCGTTGGCAGGCCAATCGCCATTTCCGGGCATACCGGACGGAAAGTGACCCACTGAGCCAGTTCATCCATCACAAAGCCCATACGCTTATGCCCGCCGTCAAAGCGAACGGCGGAACCGGTCAAACATCCGCTAATACCCAGCACAGGTTTCGTTGTCATGGTGTGCACCTCCCGATCTCATATCTAAAAGTTACACAACAATGCAAGTTTGTCCAAGTATTGGCGAGATTATTTTTTAATCTGCTTTAAAATCAAAGGCAATCAGCTGCCCTTGTAGGTCGAGTAACCGTACTGGCTAAGCAGAAGCGGGATGTGCAGTTTTTCGTTGGTGCGGGTGACGGTGAACAGCACCGGCACTTCCGGGAAGAAGGATTCCAGCTTTTTACCGTGGAAGTAATCTGCGGTTTTGAAGGTCACTTTATACACGCCTGGCACCATGTCCTCATCCTGCGGATAGAGCGATTTGATGCGCCCGTCGTGGTCGGTTTTACCGCTGGCAATCTGGGTCCACTTGTTCTGCTCCTGCTTCTCCAGCGTGACGGTTACATCCGCAGGCGGCATACCGGTTTGCTGGTCCAGAACGTGCACGCTCAGGGTGCCTGCCGGGGCGCTGAACGCGGCAGGAGCGAAAGCCATAGAAGCCAGCATCATCAGAGGGAGTGTCTTTTTCATCGTGTTTTCCTGTTAAGTTGTCGTTGACAGGAAAACGTTAGCACTCGCTGCGCGAAAAAATATTCAACTTTTCGTGAAGATTGCCACAGCAGAAAATAATCAGAGGATAATGACCTCAAGGGAAACCTGCTGCTGCCACTGCGCAACCTGCTTTTTCCGTGCGGCGTTAAGCTTGCCGCTGGTGACCAAAAGCCATTTGCGGTCCGGGAAAATTTCCGGGGCCAGCGCGGCAGGGGGAACCGGCAGTATGTCGATGCGGTGGCCCTGGCCGGTGCGCGTTAAGGCTTCAAGCCAGATCTCACACGGGTCGTTCAGATACCAGCCGCTGATGAGAATGTTATCGCCCGGCGCTTTTTTATCGCCTTCAAGGCAAAACGAGGTGTAGGCGATGAGGATGCCGTCGAGGATCTCACGCAGGGTCATGGCGGCGGCTACGTTGGCCGACATCTGCCCGCGTAGCGGACGCAGCACGTTAGCCACCAGCTCTGGCCGCGGGTATTCGCGCCCGGCGTCGTAAACCATCTGACGCAGGGATTCGATTCTTCCCTCCTGCAATTTTTGCAGCATGGCCTGTTGCAGGGTTTGCCAGTTATTGGCGCGGCGCGGAGCAGGGCGTTCCAGCAGGGATTTTACCTGGCCGATGGGAACGCCTTTTTTTACCCAGTCGAGGATTTTCAGCGCCTGCTGAACGTCCTCATCGCTGTACAGGCGGTGGCCACCGTCCGTACGCTCGGGCTTGAGCAAGCCATAGCGTCGCTGCCATGCCCGGAGCGTGGTGGCGGTAATGCCGCTGAGTCTGGCGAATTCGCCGATGGAGTAAGCCATGTCTGCATCCGAAGAGGAGGAATAATCTCAATATACTACGAATATTTCCCGACGGGATGAAGCGCCGCATTGGTGCACTACACTTAACATCCAACCGCGTAAATGAAAGGAGCTCTCATGAGGCTATGGCCTGTTGTCACCGGTGTCGCCATTGCGCTGACGCTGGTTGCCTGTAAATCTCCCACGCCGCCGAAAGGCGTGCAGCCCATAACCGGCTTTGATGCCAGCCGCTATCTCGGCAAATGGTATGAAGTCGCCCGACTGGAAAACCGCTTCGAGCGCGGTCTGGAACAGGTTACCGCGACCTACGGCACGCGCAGCGACGGCGGGATCAGCGTGCTTAACCGCGGCTATGATCCGGTGAAGAACAAGTGGAATGAGAGCGAAGGTAAGGCGTACTTTACCGGCGAACCCACCACGGCCGCGCTGAAGGTGTCGTTCTTCGGCCCGTTCTACGGCGGCTATAACGTGATCAAGCTGGACGATAAGTACCAGTATGCGCTGGTCAGCGGTCCGAACCGCGACTACCTGTGGATTTTATCGCGCACGCCGACCATCCCGGATGCGGTAAAACAGGACTACCTGAACACCGCGCGCGGTCTGGGCTTCCGGGTCGATCAGCTGGTGTGGGTTAAGCACTGACCTACTGATACGAAAACGTAATGCTCGCCAGGGCGTTAGCCGAGCCGGGGACCAGCTCTCCGGTTCGGATGTACTGCGCCTGGAACGGCAGCGACAGCGTTTGTGCTGCGCTGGTGGTCTGGATGAAAAACTGTCCCGTCGTGCCTGCGGCCGAGCTGTCCGGCCCCATCATCAGCGGCCCGGTACCGTTATAGAAGAACTGTACGCCAATGCCGGAGGCCGTGGAGTCCCCGGTCAGCGTCACGACCGACGAGGTATTTGACGGCGTGGTCTGATCGGTCATCACGGCGTTAACCGCCACGTTCTCATCGCAGGTCAGGCTGACGTTAAACTCGCCCGTCGGCGAGGTGCTGCCTACGGTGGGCAGCGTGTGAACGTCAATGGTGCCCAGTTCGACGCTGGCGCTTTTCGTTCCCACCGTGCAACCGCTTGCCGTCACCGTGATGGTGGTCGGGTTGATGATCACCTGTGCGGTTTTTACTTCGTTGTTATAGGCCGTCAGGATCGCCGCGTTAATGGTTGGGGTCTGGTATACGCCGGATTTCAGCGGAACGCCGGTCTTGATAAACGTCACTTTTGCCGACCAGCCCAGTGCGGTGGCATACCCGCTTGTCCCCTCGGCCGGATAGCTCTGCGTAATGCCCGTCTGCATCGGGACATAGGTCGTCCCGTTATAATCTTTAAGCCCAAGAATGAAGCCGATGCCGGGCACGCCCGTTTCAAATACCATGTAACTGGCACCATCGAGGATCACCGTGATGCCGGTGGCCGTTACGCTGCTGCTCGGCTCCAGCGTACCTTTGGAGCAGGTAAATACCAGGCCGCACCAGAACACTTCCGATACGCTCGCGCTTGCACTCCATTCAGAGCCGATTGTCTTTCCGGGCACGATGGAATCTGCCGGGCCTGACCAGGACATGGGCGTGGGTGAAAGTGTGATATCCGATGTCCAGGAGAGGGCAAACGCCTGAGACGTCATGAATAACAGGGTTAAAAAAAGTAAACGCATTATTGATACTCCGTCGTCCAGGTCGCCACTGCCGAAACGTCTCCGGCATTGACCGGCGCACCCGTGGCGGCCAGTCGCGCATAGAAGGTCATTTTTACGCTGTCATCCCCCGCCGCACCGTAGGCTGTGGTCTGCGTGTCCAGCGGGATGAGCTCGCCGTCTTTATCCAGAATCTGCACCGCTACGCCGGTCGCGCCGCCGTCAGCAATTTTCAGAAGCTGCGGGTTTTCGTCATCCGGCGTGCCGCTGAAGCGGATTTTCACGCCAGCAAAGGTGGGACCGCACGCTTCCAGGGTGAGCGTGAAGGGCGTTTTAACAGGGCTGACCGCACCCGCCTCGCTAAATTGCTTCATGCCGACGGTTCCGAGCGGCACGTCTTGCTCTTTTGAATCTTCCGCGACAATGCAGGTATTGCCGATCACACTGCCGGTCACGGAAACCAGCACGTCATAGCCGCGCACGGGGACGGTGATGAACAGCAGCAGGATCAACGGGAGGAACCGGAGGGTTACTGACATAGGACCTCCTGGGAATAAAGCCCGGTGCGGGCGTGAAAATTCTGCGGGTTCAACGCATAGTGGATCGTGCAGCGCTGGGTGCTGTTGCGCCCCCATACGGCACGTAATGTTCCCTGCGCGGACAGGCCGGTCAGATACACGCTGCCGCCATCGCCGACGATACCGCTGGCGTTGTCATCCTCTGACGAGACCAGCGTGCCGAAGGGGAGCACGTCCCTGGCGTGACGCACGATAAACATCGCTTTTGCCCCCTGACGCGTGGTGAGGGTGGCGCGAACCAACGCCCCGTCGGTGGGTATTTTATTGGCGATGGCGTTCTCAAGCTCCACGTCATTGCCCACGGTGGTGACATCCAGCGCAACCTGATTGACGCGATACGGCGTGGCGTACGGGATCACCGCATAGCCCCGGCTGTCGGTTTTGATGCCCTTTTGGTTGAGCACAGCGACGTTGCTGGCGCCCGGGGCTTTCACCAGAATATTGGTGTTGCCGAGCGGTTGGCTCAGCGTCAGGCCATCCTCATGCAGCACCGCAGCGCCGCTCATTCCGTAGCTGAGATTGCGGGCGTCGCCGGAATAGCTGTAGCCCAGGTTGTAGTCTCCCCACGCGCCCTCGTATTGCAGCGCGGCATCGCCGCCGTAGTGCTGCTGCGCGCTGTAGCGCTGATTGACGCTATAGAAAAGATCTTCCTGTCCCGGCAGATAGCCGCTTATGCCCGTACTGGCGGTGGTGCCGGCGGGATCCGCATGGGTGGTGGTAAAACGAAGGCGGGTCGACAGCGCCGGGTTACCCAGCGGTACCGACAGGGATAACGCCAGGATGTTGTCTTTCTTGTTATCGTACAGGCTTGAGCTACGCTGGGCGCTGATGCCAAGCGACAGGTTACGAAACGTTGCGTTCCACGCGAACTGCAAGCTCTGCGTGGTTTTTGACGTATTCCAGTAGGTTTGTTGATCCCATGACAGCGACAGCGCCCCGTATTCGCCCATCGGCTGTGACAGCAGCAGCTGATTTTTTGCCTTACGCGACATATGCAGGTTGTAAACCGTGTCGTAGCGGGTGGTGACGGTGCCATCGTCTTTCACGGTCTGTTCTGGCGCTCCGCCCGTCATGCCTTTGTAAGTGGTATCGCTGAGGGTATAAAACCCTTCCGTTGAATAACGCAGCGAGAAGAAATTAACCCGCGTACCGGTATCGTTCAGCAGCTTGCTGTACCGCAGGCGCACTGAGTCACCGGTGTAGCGCTGATTATCGGCCAGCTGGCTCCGGGCATGGGTAAGGTCGAGGGAGTACGCGCCAAAGCGGCCGAGATTCTGCCCGATGCCGAAGGCCAGGCCGTTGTAGCGATCGGAAAACTGCGCCCCGCCATAAAACGTGAGGCCATATCGCCAGCCCAGGAACAGCTCGCCCTGCGCGAAGGAGGGTGACTGCTGATTGCCCGTCGGACGGTATTTCCCCGCCCCCAGGGCATATTTCATCTGGCCGTTACGCACCAAATTCGGCACGCTGGCAAAGGGCAGGGTGTATTGCGTCTGGCTGCCGTCGCTCTCCTGAATGGTGACCGCAAGATCGCCCCCTGAAGAGGTCGGATAGAGATCTTTCAGCACAAACGCGCCCGGCGGAACGGAGGTTTGATAGATGATGTTACCGTTCTGGCGAACCGTCACCGTGGCGTTGCTGCGCGCGATGCCACGCACTTCTGGCGCGTAACCGCTCAGGCTGGCGGGCAACATGTTGTCATCGGTCTTCAGGGCGATGCCACGCAGGCCAACGGCGTCAAACACCTGAGATGACGTGAACGTTTCACCGGCATAAGCCTGAGCACGCAGGGCGCGAATATCCCGCTGTAGCCAGGTCTGCACGTGGGTAAGCTCGTGACTCCCTTTAGTCCACGTGGTGAAGTCACGCAGCCGCCATGCGCCCAGGTTGGCGCCGCTGTTGAGGCTCACGAACAGCTGTTGTTCCCGCGTGCGCGTCTCGCCCCGATACGCATTATTCGCCCCATTGACCACATAGTTCAGCCACGCGGCAGTGATGCCGGATTCCCAGCTAGCCGGGCTGACGTACCCGCGCGGCAGAGTGCGCATCGCGCTTTGCGGTACGGTGAAGTTGAGGGTAAGCGTCCTCTGGTCAAAATCAAACCGGGTATCGGCGAACGACTGGGTTAAAAAAATGCAGCGCTGCGCAGGCGAAAGCTCACCTCCTTTTGCCTGACGGCTATCGATGCCAAGCGCGGCGAATTGCGCAGGCGTCAGGCACGGCAGGGCTTCACCGGAGATATTTTCAGCGGCGCGAAACGTGACGTTACCTGTGAACGCGAACTGGGTGTTGATGTACACGTTAAGGTTGTACTCGCCCGGCGGCAACGCGCTCCCGGCGTTGACCCAGGCGAGGTCGGCGCTGTTTGCCTGTTCGCCGTTAAGAAACGCAGGATTAAAGTGCAGCTCGCTTTCGGCAGCCACGGCTTGCCGAATCACCAGGGCGATCGCCGTGGCGCACAGGATTTTTATTTTCATGTGGTCACGCCTTACCGTTTTTATTATTGGGACAACGACGTGCGGGTGACGGGCGTCCAGGCCCCATAATCGTTGATAGTCTGGTAGCTCAGGCTGTTCGCCTGGCTGAAGGTGTCTGCCAGCGTCACGCTGGCTTTCGGCGGCACCATGACGGGCGACACCGGCCTGCCATCAATTTTCAGGTTAATGGTGGTGAGGAAATACGGCGTTGGGTTGGTCAGCGTGACTTTCCCCGCGCGGTATGCGCCAGCAAGGTTTTTCCATGCCTCTCCTGCGCCTTCCCGGATCGACTCAGGACGATAAAAGACCTTGATGCGGTTGGCTGAGGCAAATTGCAGTGAATTGCCGGAACCGTTTTTAACCTGCTGGGGGATGGCTTTCACTGTCATCCAGTACAGCGTTTCGCGATCGTCTGGCAGGGCGTTGCCGCTGAACATGATTTTCACCGCGCTTTCGCTGGCGGGCTTCATAACGTACAGCGGCGGCGTAATGACGAAGTCGTGTGTACGGCTCCCTTTCTCGTCTTCCATCCAGGACTGGATCAGGAAAGTGGCATCAGGATGGGTATTTCTTACCTGCATCATCGTCTGCGTCGTCGCGCCTGCGTAGACCAGCCGCGTTGCGCCCAACCCCACGCCGCCTGCATACACGGCGGATGAACATAACGTGCCAGCCAGACAAATCCATGTGTTTACGCGCATTGTGCATCTCCTGAAGCTAAGTCAGACCCGACCAACAGGCCGGGCCTGAAGATCACGAATAGGTCACGGTGTAGGTAGCGACCGCGCTGGCATCACCCGCCGTGGCGTTGCCCTGCGGTGAGTAATATTTCGCGCTGAAGTTGAGGGTGTTTTCCCCTTTACGCAGAGGGATCGCTGCTGCCGGTTCACCCAGCCTTACGACGTTGCCCTGTTCGTCATAAAGACGGATAGCGACATGCTGCGCCGAGCCGGCACCGCCGTTTACGCCCGCGGCCAGGCTATTCACATCGGTGCTGTCCGGCGTACCGGTGAAGGTGATAGCCACGGTCGTTGCGGCAATGGGGTTCTGTTCCGTGGAAGCGGAGGTATCGGCGATTTCGCAGTCCTCCAGCGTAATGGCGAAGGTTTTTGCGGTACTGGCTTCACTGCCTGCGGCAGCAAGCGTTGCGGTACGCACTTCACCCATGTCAACGTCAATATTGGCGCTGCCAGCGCTGATGGCGCAGGCGGAGGTCACCACTTTACCGCTGAAGTTGACCGTGCCGCCGCTGGTGGTGGCGGCCAGTGCTGAGCCCGCTGGCAGCAGGGCGGTAATGCTTAATGCCAGCAGAGAATTGCAAGTGAGACGTGCTTTCATTTCATAGTTCCTTGGTTTTTTATTACGAGATTTGCTCTGAAAGCGGCAGGTCTAACTGGTTAAAAAGACCAGCAAATCTGTCTTATTCCTGAGCCCGAGTTTTCTTATTGCTGAGCTTTTTAAGGCGCTCACGCGGCGATAAGAAAGTTTCTCCAGTTCTGCGATGTAACGTATATCCAGTCCGTTCCTGAGTTCCTTTAATACCCTCCTTTCTCCTGGCGTCAGCGATAACGCCGCTGGCTGCTTTTGGGGCCGATAATGGCTATCAACCATTTTTGCTAGCTTCATCCGCCACTGATAAACCGTGTTCTGTAGCGAGATATAGGCATCAATATCTTCCCGGACCCATAACAGACAATGGGCAGAGGTGGAGTACAGGCAGATAATCACCTCGGGATGTGCGGCCTTAATTTTTTTTAAATATTTCAGGGAGTCATACCCTGTATGATATTTCTCTGCGCCTGATATAAATAAGATGTCGATACGAATCGACGACAGCACCTTATCCAGCTCGTGATAACCTCCTTCTACGATATTGATCTGAAGGTCATCTCGAATGCTGCTTAATAACGTTTTAATGCCATTTCTTGCATAATGATCGCCGCCCATCAGTGCAACCGTAATATGCTGTGTTATTCGGGTTGTGTGCGTCATGTTATCCCCTCGATTTATAATAGTAATGAGGCGAATTATATACAGCGTTATCGCCAGTATTCTCGAAGCAATGACGTATTGCATAGTGTAGGCCTACTATACGCCGGCCAATAAAGAGGTAATCTGAATTAATCTAAAATTGTATTAATTACTAAGATCGAGACCGGTTACGAGTTCCCCTCTGATTGGTCTTATTGCGCTTCGCTTTCTGTAAATTATGATAACCGCAATTTTTCATGAAAATTTAGCTTTGATAAATGTTTTGTAAGGAGTTTGTCTTCTGGTGTCAGTGTGGGTGTGAAGTTGCTGACGGGGGATAACAATTTACGAGTGTTATCATCGATAAAAACTGATGAAAAGGTGGTTGGATAGTATACGAAAACGTGCAAAGTGATTGAAATTACTCATGTTAAGAAAAGTTAAGCCTTCAGGGTACTGAATATTTCGGACATGGATGTCCGTGGCGTACAATCTTTTTTTATGTAGGGATTCGTCAATGTCAAGAGGCGAGCAGTGCGCCAAAAGGAGAGGTTCTGAATATTGTGATGCTGCCGCTAGTCAGATAATTCTCGTGAGCGAAAATCACTTCATAAAAGATCATAACGGGAGAGGATGCTGATGCGGCGGCCTTGTAAGCCGTATTCTGCAAGGGTTAAGTACTTATGCAGGTTCAGTGAAGCTTAAGATAAGTAATATAAAATAGGATTTTTCGCCAATTGCTGAGATATACAGCATGCCGTTAATCAGTCACATTGATCCCGACGCGACTGTCATCACATACATGCGGTGACTCAGGTTCAACATATGTTAACCGGAGAATTCATACTGCCCCTATGCATAAGCATTACATAATAAATAATATCGTCGAATTTCATCCTGCGGCCAGCACGTTACGTGATATCAACAATCCTGACCGCGTGGTTGTGTTAAATTCGCCAGCAGGCCGATGCCTGTTGCTATTAATCGACAGAGCAGGGTCGATTGTCACTCAGCAAGAGTTCCTGGATATTGTCTGGCAAAGCCGTGGCATGCTTGTCTCCTCCAATACCTATTACCAGAACATCTCAATCCTGCGTAAAGGGCTCAAAAAGATTGGTTTTGAAACTGACCCTATCGTTACCATTCCCCGCATTGGGTTGACGCTGGCAAGCGATACGCAAATAACCGTCAGAGAGCCTTCGCCTGCCGCGGCTCAACCAGCAGATGAACAGTGCGTGGAGGCACCGGCGTTCGAGGAGGCGTCAATAACTCCCGCGCCAGCACCCCTGGTTGCTAAAACACACACGCGCTGGATGGCTGTGGTCATAGGGTTAATGCTCGTGCTGGCGGTGGCAGGCGTGACGGAGTATCTGAACGCCAGGGAAAATCGTTTTGTTGAGGACTACCGCTTCGCGGCATCCATCGGCGCCTGTCGCGTTTATCTTGCGAACGACATTCAGACCCACGCTGAGCGGGCCTCCGCGCTGACCTATGTGGAGCAATTTAAGGCTGAATGCGCGCAATACCCCTGGGTTTATATCAGCTGGTACGCTCTGCTGCCCCGTGCGTCGGTTATTCGCTGCGATCGGCCTATGAAAGAACCGAACCGCTGTATATCTGATTATTTCCTGAAGGATAGCTAGCATGACTCGTTTTCGGCAGATGCTGTATATCATCGCGACGGGCCTCGTCACGGCAGGCGTGCTGATGGGCTATTACCTGTGGCACCGATCTTACGTTCAGATTTTTTCATGCCAGGCTAATCTGGTACAGCACCATCCGGATGAGACGCTGACGGTCTGGCTGAATTACACCTTCGACGGGAAATTCGGCACCCTGAGCATGAATGGCCGGGCAAAGAGCGATCCGGGTAAAACCATCGACAGAAAAATTTCCTTCCGGGTGGAGCGAAAGGATGACCTGTATTTGCTGACGTCAGAAAAAAACATGACGTTCCCGGACGATAACGTTGAAGACCGCTGGCTGGAAAAATACGAGCCGCAATTTTTTGTGTATCCGGGAAAAAATATTTATATGCGTATCAATGAACAACATAATGGTAACTATATCTTTACGTTAGGAACATTACCGACATATGTGTGCCGGGGAACAAAAAAAGAATGATATAAACGAGAAAATCAGTATATTTTCCTCCCGTCTCATTTATGCTTTATTTAAAATATCAGGATTACCTTAGAAATAAAAAGTGCGACATATCATGTTGCGATAATGTAATTAATTTTAAATTTGGCAAGTAAATGAAAAGCGTATTTGACTCCCCCGATGGGGGGAAATCAGTACCGGAAAAGTGTGTGCATATAGGGTTGATATTATGGCCCCGTTATTCACTTCTTGCGGTATCTGGATTGCTGGAAGCGCTGCGTTATGCAGCGAAAGCGCAGGATAAATTAGCATTTAAAATCAGCCTGATAAGTGAGTTTCCTGATATCCCGATTATCAGTAATGCGGGAATAATCATGAGACCGGATTCTCCCCATGCCCCCCCGGAAAGTTTTAACTACCTTGCGGTTATCGGCGGCGAATTGCAGTATCTGGACTTAGGGTATCGGGGAGATAAAGCATATCTGGCGTATGCCCATCATGTCGGCGTTCCGCTTATCGGCATTGGCACCGGCAGTTTTGTCCTCGCGCAGGAAGGGTTGCTGAATGAACGAAGAGCCTCTATACATCCTTTCCACCTGGACGCGTTTCGGCAGGCTTTCCCGCTGGTTTATGCTGAGCAAGGGTATGACTTTATTGATGATGGCGATGTGCTGACCTGCCCGGGCGGCATTTCCACCCTGATGCTGGCAACTGAGCTTATCCGCGCCCATGCCGGGGATGATATCGCCAGCACCACCTGCCAGCGTTTGTCGCTCGTTCCGCATGAAATTGCTACCCCCCGCCCGGCGAATCTGGCGCTGATCCCCGACTGCCGGCTGCGTCGCGCCGTTATGCTGATAGAACAGTTCCTGACCCGGCCGCTCACAACCGCCGGGCTTGCGCGAGAAGTGGCACTGAGTGAACGCCAGCTTAACCGACTGTTCACCGCCGAGTTTGGTAAAACGACCCGCGAGTTTATCCGCAGCGCCAGGCTGCGCTATGCTTGCTGGCTGCTGAAGAACTCACAGCAAAGCGTGACGGATATAGCGCAGCGGATGGGGTTCAGCGACTGCGCGCATTTTATTCGTCATTTTCAGATGGAGTATGGCTGTACGCCTGGCGTGTGGCGCACGTCGCAGAGCTGATTTTTATTGCGTTGCCGCCCCGAAACTCTACTCAACAGGAATTTGAACATGAAAATAGATGCTGCACACCCCGCACAATTTGAACGCCTCGTCGCCGTCTGGGAGTCGTCCGTTCGCGCCACGCACCACTTTTTGCTGGAAAGCGATATCGCGGCGCTGCGTCCGCTATTGCTTAATGCCTATTTGCCTAATCTCACGGTTGTGGTTGCACGTGATGAAAATGGTGTTATTCACGGCTTTTTAGGCGTAGAGGAAAATCGTATTGAAATGCTGTTTGTGGATGATGCAAGCCGGGGGAAGGGCGTCGGGAAAATGCTGCTGCAATATGCCATCGCAAAATTTGGCGTAAATGAAGTGGATGTGAACGAGCAGAATCCGCAGGGCGTCGCGTTTTATCGCCATATGGGGTTTGAGCAGGTCGGGCGTTCGGAACGGGACGGACAGGGTAATCCGTTTCCGCTGCTGCATATGCGGTTGGGTGGGCTGGCTTAACTCCCTCTTCTTTAAAAGAGGAAGCCTGCAAGCTAGTTACTGGTTATTTGCCCGATAATTACGCCGCGCAATTTTTCGCCATCGAAGTAATAAGAGACGGTATTGCTCTGAACAAATCCATCCTGTACAGGTGTCTCCTGATAAAGCAGGATCTTTTTTCTGTTGCCGATTGCTTTTTTGCCGAACAATTCAACTAAATCCCCGTGAGTGGCATTTAACAATGGAACGCCAGTGACTGAGACACTGACTCGTTCCGTTATATTCTTACACTCTTTATGGATGCCATCCCTGGCTATGGCTAGCGCAGTTAACAGCCCTGCACCCATTTCGTTATCTGAAATGAACCAATAATTGGTGCCATCGTCGTCATGAAGGCAGATCCAGTGCGCGGAGCTGTCTTTCTCAACGGGTGCATTGGTAGTATCTGATAGCAGAGACATTTCCATTTGAATGTTTTTCTTGCCGATGGAAATGGTGGGATAGAGGGGCACTTTTGTGGGTTCTTCCGGCGTTGTTCCGTCATCCAGATAGTAACTGGCTGCGAATCCGGACATTTGGGCTGCTGATGCATTTTGAATCAGGAATAGCAATCCAGCCATAATTAACAGTACTTTCATTTTAGATGCCCTAATACGTAGCCCGATTATTCCATTCGTCAGTGTAGAGAATGTTCCCATCGCAATGCTTCCATGTAATCTTCTCGTAACGGAGTTGAATCTCTTCGAGATGCGTGCTCGTCAAGCCGGTGGGGTGCAACAGGGGTGATATAGAGGTGATCTTCACGTTCTCCATTATCATATTGAAATATTCACTCTCAATACCCTGGTCAAGAATTCGATACATTTTCAAAACTGCTTTTTGGAATGTTCTTCCTTCACACATAGCACGGTACAAAACAGGCGTTGCAGCATCAAACTCCTTGTGCAGGTTTAAGGGGGAATGAACTCTTGTGCCTGTCAAACGACCAGTATTCGAGTTCTCAGGGATCCATACTTGATGGTTAACTGAATGGATTTCAAACGATCCTAATCTCGCTGGCAGTAATGATGGACCAATTACGGGCGAACCGTTTTCATCAAACAACCATAGATGAGCGGGATTTGACATAATTTACTCGTGTTAGATAGTAGCTATCTTTTTTTACGTAAAAGGATATAGAGGCCAACAATCACTACCGTTGACCATATTGCATTCATTGCGATTTTTTCCGGTAGCCAAGTTACGGCAAATAATGAAAATAATATGACGAACAGAAGGGGGATTGCGCCTCTCAGGAAGAAAATAAACTGGCTTTTTAACCAGTCTTTAATAGCATTGATCATCCCTTTATCATCCTTGAAATCGCATATGCAATGTCACTGTCTGAAGCATAAGCTTGGTTAAGTATAGGGGATTTCATTATTATGGGCTCAATCAAGAAAAACATCATTTCAAGTTCTTCCTGATAAAGTAGATTATAGTAATAAGCATTATGGTTTTTTAGATGGTTGGCGCTTCTGGCTGCCTGCTCAACGATGCCATAAACTTTCAAACCAAGGACAGCATAAGTAGAAAACGATGTGATCTTTTCTTTCATCCAAATGTTGGTATGAACACTACTACAAATTGCTATAGTTGCCGAATATACGAAAGCCTGGCTGGACAGCATCGATGATGAGACTGATACGCCTAAATTCATAAGGTTTCGTTGTATGTTATGTATTCTTTTTTCACTCTTGTTGCTTAATAAGCTTTTAATATAAATATAAAGCATCTTGTAGACTATGTTTCTGTGTTTTATTAACTGGACGATGCCTGTCAAAAATCGTGAATCTTCTTTCCGTAATCGTAAACATACGTCCTGATAGTTATCAGTAAAGCACGAAAGCTGATAGCTTAATCGCGTTGCCCCATCATCTATATGGTGCGCTTGTTTTAATATTTCATCTTTTACGCCTGTTAAGGCGTGATCTAACTTTAGTGCCAATATTTTATGCGCATTCATTGATGTTATTAATGAGTCACTGTAATACATATTGCACCCTTTAATAGGAAACGTAAGCACAAGTTTCTATTAATATTGGCGTTCTGCTGTGATGCATATCGCAATAGTTTATCTTTAATGAAAAAGATAGAAATTTTAACCTTCACATTATATTTATTGTGAATAATGGTTGGCTATCAATTTAGTGGTTGTATGAGCGTGTGAGTGAGGGCGTTAGAACGGTTGTATGTTCATTCAGTAACCGTATGGCCACTAAAGGCGTAACTGGCTGCCATTAGCCGAGCGCAGCTGCGAGTATTGCGTTGAAATTGTAGTGATCTCTCACTGGAAATCATATGTCTTCTTTTCTGGCTAACTATCCGGATTCTCCGGATAGTTAGATACTGATCGTCTTCACATCTACATCGTCCAAAGCGCCTGGCTGATTGTATGCAAGCAACAGCCGCTAAGCCAGGTGGTTGGTATTTGATTTTGCAAGGTGCTTTCCAGGAAGCTGTGTTTGAATCGCTGCAAGTGCGTCTTCTATCTCAGTGGGCTTTGCCTTCGTCTTTTTTATAATCATCCAGCAACTCCTGCTCCTGCTTGTTATACGCCACCAGAACGATGCATCCTTTCATCACCTTTACGGTATCAAACCCCGCCGCGCGCAGCCACTTGCCGGAAAGAATGATTTTCGGCGTGGATTTGTCGTAAACATTCGGGCGGTATCCCACAATTAACGAATGCTCGGTTCCGGGTTGGTCGGTGTCTGGGGTAGAATGCGAATCAGCCATAATCAACTCCTTGATAGTTGGTGGAGTTAGACGCCCTTTCGTGCTCCAATACTGCCGGGCGTTGTTAGAATTCCTAATCCATGTGGTAGGTACCACGTGCAGATAAATTAACCGAAGTGGTACCTGCCATGTAAGAGATAAAGAAACCAAATTTTGACCGCACTAAGAGCACGATGAAGAACATTCGGTTTGAAGATGAGCTTTTAGAACAGATTGAAAAGGCTGCGGGCAAAGGGAATTTTAGTAAGTGGGTCAAAGAGGCTTGTAGGCTTAGGCTTTTGAGTAAGTAGCAATCAAACCTTTTTGCTAACGGTAAGGAATAATTAAATGATAAGTTTGAAATGCATAGTCCTAACTTATCATTTGTAAACATTATGAAATAAAAATTATTAATTTATTTTTAACCGAATCTACTTTTAAATTTTTGTGAACTAACTTTTCGTTGCATTTTACCATTGCAATTAGGACATAAATGTTGTTTCTCTCCATCTATTTTCCATGTGTAGTATTTTCTCTTGAAATAAGTATGGCAGATATCACATTGTCTTGGTTTTAAGATGGCTACAAGTATTGCTATTAAAATTACAGCACCTACAATCCATTCCATAACAGCTTCCCTTGAATATTATTTTAAAATAAAGGAAAGGATAACACTCACTACTAAAATCAATAAGTGATCATGTTCACATAAGGAACTTCTAGGTGGGATGATTTAATGTTGGACGTGTTTTTATTAAAAGAGTGGACGTTTTTGGCGGAAGATCACAGGAGTCGAACCTGCCCGGGAACGCTGGCGCCCCCAACTGGATTTGAAGTCCAGCCACCTCACCGGAGATGACGATCTTCCGCGCCTGCATTGCTACATGGAGGCGGGCGCATTATAGCTACTTTCAGGCATTTACCACATACCCCACACCACTTTTTTCACCGCTCTTTTGACCTCAACCCCTCTGTTTCAGCTAATTCTTAAGAAAATCCTCAGGTTAGCATTTTGTGCTCACCAACCTTTATCCCGATCACAAAAAACAAGAAACGTAATCTGCTAACCAGAAAACGCAATACCCGCTCCTGAAACAATGGTTTAAAAAACGGTAACCGGTCTCAGCGCCCCCTACAGCGTGAAGGATAAAAAGATGAGCGAAGTCCTGTCAGTAAAAGAGAAGATTGGCTACGGCATGGGAGACGCCGCCAGCCACATCATTTTTGATAACGTCATGCTTTATATGATGTTTTTCTACACCGATATTTTTGGTATTCCCGCCGGGTTTGTCGGCACCATGTTCCTGCTGGCGCGCGCGCTGGATGCGATCTCCGACCCGTGCATGGGGCTGATCGCCGACCGCACCCGCAGCCGCTGGGGCAAGTTCCGCCCGTGGATTTTGTTCGGCGCCATTCCGTTCGGTATCGTCTGCGTGCTGGCCTACACCACGCCGGACCTCAGCCTCAACGGCAAAATGGTTTACGCCGCTATCACCTACACGCTGCTGACCCTGCTTTATACCGTGGTCAACATCCCGTACTGCGCGCTGGGCGGGGTGATCACCAACGACCCGACGCAGCGTATCTCCCTTCAGTCCTGGCGCTTCGTGCTGGCGACGGCGGGCGGCATGCTTTCCACGGTGCTGATGATGCCGCTGGTGAACCTGATCGGCGGCGACGATAAGGCGTTCGGCTTTCAGGGCGGGATCGCCGTGCTGTCGGTGGTCGCGTTCCTGATGCTGGCGTTCTGCTTCTTCACCACCAAAGAGCGCATCCAGGTGCCGCCGAGCACCACCTCCATGCGGGAAGATCTGCGCGACATCTGGCAAAACGACCAGTGGCGCATCGTCGGCGTGCTCACCATCCTCAACATTCTCGCCGTCTGCGTGCGCGGCGGCGCGATGATGTACTACTGCACCTGGATAATGGGCTCGCCGGAGGTGTTTGTCGCGTTCCTCACCACCTACTGCGTCGGCAACCTGATTGGCTCCGCGCTGGCGAAACCGCTCACCGACTGGAAGTGCAAGGTCAGCATCTTCTGGTGGACCAACGCCGCGCTGGCGGTGGTCAGCGTGGCGATGTTCTTCGTGCCGATGCATGCCACCGTGCTGATGTTCGCCTTTATCTTTGTCATCGGCGTGCTGCACCAGCTGGTGACGCCAATTCAGTGGGTGATGATGTCCGATACCGTCGACTACGGCGAATGGACCAACGGCAAACGCCTGACCGGCATCAGCTTTGCGGGCACGCTGTTCGTGCTGAAGCTCGGCCTGGCGCTGGGCGGAGCGATGATCGGCTGGATGCTGGCAGGCGGCGGCTACGACGCGGCGGCCAAAACCCAGAACAGCGCCACCATCAGCATCATTGTCGGCCTGTTTACGCTGGCGCCGGCGATCTGCTACGTGCTGAGCGCCATCATCGCCAAACGCTACTACACGCTGAAAACCCCCTTCCTGACCAAAATCCTGCGCGAGCTGGCGCAGGGCGCGCGCCGCAATCAGCAGGAGTTTGAAAACCTGCCGGTCAGTAAAGAATTGCAGAACTAAGAGGACGAAAGCATGAAAATCAGTGATGGAAACTGGCTTATTCAACCGGGTCTGAACGTGACGTATCCGGTTCAGGTGTTCGACGTGGAGCAGCAGGGCAATGACCTGGTGGTGTATGTTGCGCCGCGCGACGTGCGTGAGCGCACCTGGCAGCTCGACACGTTGATGTTCACGGTGCGCCTGTTTGCTCCGCAGGAAGGGATTGTCGGGGTACGCATCGAGCACTTCCAGGGCGCGCTGAACAACGGCCCGCACTATTCGCTGAACGTTCTGAAAGACGTGAAGGTAGAGATTGAAAACAACGCCGACTTTGCCGAGCTGAAAAGCGGCAGCGTCAGCGTGCGCGTTACCAAAGGCGAGTTCTGGGCGCTGGATTTCCTGCGCAACGGCCAGCGCATTACCGGCAGCCAGCTGAAAAACAACGGCTACGTGCATGACAGCAACACCGACCGCAATTACGTGTTCGAGCGGCTGGATCTCGGCGTAGGGGAAACGGTCTACGGTCTGGGCGAGCGCTTTACCGCGCTGGTGCGCAACGGCCAGACGGTCGAAACCTGGAACCGCGATGGCGGCACCAGCACCGAGCAGTCCTACAAAAATATCCCGTTCTACCTGACCAACCGCGGCTACGGCGTGCTGGTGAATCACCCCGAGAACGTCTCGTTTGAAGTCGGCTCTGAAAAAGTCTCCAAAGTGCAGTTCAGCGTGGAAGGGGAGTATCTCGAGTACTTTGTGATCGACGGCCCGACGCCGAAAGAAGTGCTGAACCGCTATACGCAGTTCACCGGGCGTCCGGCGCTGCCACCTGCGTGGTCGTTCGGCCTGTGGCTGACCACGTCGTTCACCACCAACTACGACGAAGCGACGGTGAACAGCTTTATCGACGGCATGGCCGAGCGCGACCTGCCGCTGCACGTGTTCCACTTCGACTGCTTCTGGATGAAGGCCTTCCAGTGGTGCGACTTCGAGTGGGACCCGGTGACCTTCCCGGATCCGGAAGGGATGATCCGCCGCCTGAAAGAGAAAGGGCTGAAGGTCTGCGTGTGGATTAACCCGTATATCGGCCAGAAATCCCCGATTTTCCGCGAGCTGAAAGAGAAGGGCTATCTGCTCAAGCGTCCGGACGGCTCCCTGTGGCAGTGGGACAAATGGCAGCCGGGGCTGGCGATTTATGACTTCACCAATCCGGACGCGTGCCGGTGGTATGCCGACAAGCTTAAAGGCCTGGTGGATATCGGCGTCGACTGCTTCAAGACCGACTTCGGCGAGCGCATCCCGACGGACGTGCAGTGGTTCGACGGGTCCGATCCGCAGAAGATGCACAACCACTACGCCTACATCTATAACGAGCTGGTGTGGAACGTACTGAAAGAGACGGTGGGGGAAGAAGAGGCGGTGCTGTTTGCTCGCTCCGCGTCCGTCGGGGCGCAGCAGTTCCCGGTGCACTGGGGCGGCGACTGCTACGCCAACTATGAGTCGATGGCGGAAAGCCTGCGCGGCGGGCTGTCGATTGGCCTGTCCGGCTTCGGGTTCTGGAGCCACGATATCGGCGGGTTCGAAAACACCGCCCCGGCGCACGTCTACAAACGCTGGTGCGCGTTCGGGCTGTTCTCCAGCCACAGCCGCCTGCACGGCAGCAAATCCTACCGCGTGCCGTGGGCGTACGATGACGAGTCCTGCGACGTGGTGCGCCACTTCACGCAGCTGAAGTGCCAGCTGATGCCGTACCTGTACCGTCAGGCGGCGCTGGCCCGCGAGTTCGGCACGCCGATGCTGCGCGCGATGATGCTGGAGTTCCCGGACGATCCGGCGTGCGATTACCTCGACCGTCAGTACATGCTGGGGGATGCCCTGATGGTCGCTCCGGTGTTCTCCGAGGCGGGGGACGTGCAGTTCTACCTGCCGGAAGGCCGCTGGACGCACCTGTGGCACAACGACGAAATCCATGGCAGCCGCTGGCATAAGCAGCAGCACGATTTTATGAGCCTGCCAGTCTATGTGCACGACAACACCCTGCTGGCGCTGGGCAATAATAACCAGAAGCCGGACTACGCGTGGCACGAGGGGACAGCCTTCCAGCTCTTTAACCTGAGTGATGGCGCAACGGCGGTGAGCGAGGTGCCGGCCGCGGACGGCTCGGTGATGTTTACGCTGAAGGCGTCACGTCAGGGCGACATCGTCACCTTTACGGGCGCAGGCGAGGCGTGTAACTGGTCCGTCTGCTTGCGCAACGTGCAGAAGATCGGCGGCGTGAAGGGCGGCTCACACGCGGGCAGCGAGTGGGGCGTGGTGGTGAAAGCGGAGGAGGATGAGGTGGTGGTTCACTTCTGAGCCGTAAAATGTCCGGTGGCGCTTCGCTTACCGGACCTACGGTAATTATGCGCTCTGATGCCCTCACCCTGACCCTCTCCCACAGGGAGAGGGAACAAACATCAAAAACGGCAACAGGGTTGCCGGCTTGTTTATTGCACAGGCGTTGCAACTACGCCGCCGGTCATCGTCTGCTGCACCTGCTGTTTATCCATATTTACCGCGCTCAGCTTCCCATTCACCGTCGGCTTCAGTGGCGCATTCGCCTGCACGCTGCCGCTGGCGGTGAGCTGAATATTGCCGTCCCCCGCAATCGGCAGCGCTGGCCAGCCCCACTGCTGCAATACGTTGAGCGGTACGCCGCGCCCGTTCAGGCTCACGGTGGTTTGCCGCTGGGGCAGCTGTGACACGGTGGCGGTCGCTTCCAGGATCCCTTTCTCGGTAAAGGCGCTCAGGTCGGTAATATTTACCGTCGCGGCGTTGGCGTTCAGCGCCAGCGACGGGCGTCGCACGTCGACGCGGTTAAAGGTTGCTGCCGCGCCGTTCAGGGTTGCGTTACCGCCCCATATGCCCCATTTGCGATCTTTCGCCAGCCGCAGATTCGCGCCATAACCGTCAAGGGAGGTGATCTGCCACGGGAAGGCAGGATCGATGTCGATCACCAGGTTGCGGCTCAGGCCAAATTTTTTCAGCGTCACGCTGTTCAGCCATGTCGGGAGCGGATCCATCCACAGCGTTTTCCAGTTTTCCGGAAGCGTATATTCCAGCCCGGCAATAGCAACGTCATCCAGCACCAGCGCCTGACCCTCGCGCAGCCAGTTGCCGGAGGTGCGCACCATGCCCCCTTCCCAGCGGGAGGTGAACTGACGCAGTGCAATGCCTTGAGGCGAGAATTCCGTGTTCAGGATGGGATCAAACAGGTGCAGCGAGCCGTAAATAAACTCGCTGGCGTTCATGGATAACCGTCCCTCCTGGCTCTGCCAGTCACCTTTACTCAGGGTGAGGTTACGCAGGCTGAGATCGAGGTCGGTTACCGCCCAGTCAGGCCCCTGTAGACGGGCATCGGTCACGTCCAGCCGCCCAATCTGTAACGAAGGCAGGGTGACGATTGGGGCGAAGAAATCCAGCAGCGATTTGTCGCTCTGCATGCGGATCTCATTCAGACGCAGGGTATCAATCACCCAGCTACCGTCGGCGTTACGCTGGGCAGAGCCCGTCAGGGAGCCGCGCCCCATATCGGCGCCGAGGGTGTTAAGCACCACCTCATTGCCGTTCAGCTGCCCCTGAATCAGCACGTTATTCGCCGGTATGCCGTTGAGCGTGAGCGAGCCGGCGCTCATTTGAATGCGCGCGTTTTTCCCCAGCACGTTACCCGCCTCGGGCTGCCACGGGCTGACGCCGCCCGTGACCTTTTGCGCACTGAGATCCCACGCCGTGTTCGGGCTGTTAAAGGCCATGTTATTCAGTTGCAGACGGTCGGCCTGGAACGGCAGCGGCGCCGTCTGCGGCGATAAGTTCAGCGTGCCGTCGGACAGGGTGATGGCGTCCACGTGCAGCGGGTCGGTGATTTGGCGACTGCTTAAGCCGATATCCACCTTTTTAGCGACCAGCGTGGCCGGTTTGCCATCTCGCCCGAAGGTGACGTTTTCCAGAAGGATGTGAGAAGGGGATGAAAACCGGTGATCCATCAGGTCAAAGTTGAGCTCGTAATCGGTATTCACCGTGATCCAGCTGCTGACCTGCGATGCGCCCCAGCGGGTCTGGAGCAGAAAATAAAAGGCGAGCACTACGATGAGCAGGGCCACCAGAAGATAGATGAGCAGCTTTCCAATAAATTTCATGGTCTTCCTTCCCGCGAAACGTACATAAAGGAGTTATGCATGATTTATGCGCAATGCTCAAGGCGGGAATGGTGTAAAGAGGTGTCACGGCAGGCATTGACAGCCTGCCGTGAAGGGGGATCAGTTCTTTTCAGGCGGGAAAACGAGGTTCAGCACGATAGCGGTAATACCGCCCGCGGCGATGCCGGAAGAGAGCAGGTTTTTCACCCAGTCCGGAGCAAACTGCAAAATCATCGGCTGCTGGGAGACGCCCAGACCCACGGCGAGCGACAGCGCGATAATCATGATTGCGCGGCGGTTCAGCGGCTCGCGGGAGACGATACGCACGCCGGAGGCGGCAATGGTGCCAAACATGACCAGCGTCGCGCCGCCCAGTACCGGCTCAGGAATGTGCTGCACAAACCCGCTCACCGCCGGGAACAGCCCGAGGACAACCAGCATCAGCGCCACCACGAAGCCCACGTAGCGGCTGGCCACGCCGGTCAGCTGGATCACGCCGTTGTTCTGGCCAAAGCAGGAGTTCGGGAAGGTGTTGAATACCGCCGAGACAAACGAGTTCAGCCCGTTTGCCAGCACGCCGCCTTTGAGGCGTTTCATGTACAGCGGGCCAGAGACCGGCTGCTCGGAAACGTCGGAGGTGGCGGTGATATCGCCGATGGTTTCCAGCGAGGTGATCATAAAGACCAGCATCAGCGGCAGCAGCAGACTCCAGTCAATGCCCAGGCCGTAGTAGAGCGGCGTTGGCACGGTAATCAGCGCGCTGTTGGTCGGCGCGGTGTTTTCCGGCAGCATACCCAGCGCCCACGCCAGCAGGTAACCGGCCGCCATAGCGATCACCAGTGATGCAACGCGCAGGTACGGGTTACGCTGGCGGTTAAGCAGAATAATGATCGCCAGCACCACGCCTGCCAGCAGCAGGTTTTTCGGGGCGCCAAAGGTATGGTCACTCATTGCCGCGTAGCCGCCCCCGATGGAGGTCAGACCTACCTGAATCAGCGACAGGCCGATAATCATCACCACCACGCCGGAGACCAGCGGGGTGATCACCCGGCGCGCCAGGTGCAGAACGCGGGAGATAATCATCTCCGTGCAGCTTGCCAGCATCAGGGTGCCGAAAAGCGCCGCCATCATGGTCGGCACGTCCGCGCCGCCGGTTTTCAGCGCCGTACCGCCCATGATCAGCGGTGCCACAAAGTTAAAGCTGGTGCCCTGAATCGACAGCAAACCCGATCCCACCGGACCCCAGGCTTTAATTTGAATGATGGAGGCCACGCCGGAGGCGAACAGAGACATACTAATGATGTGCTGCGTATCCTGTGTCGGTAACCCCAGCGCCTGGCAAATCAGCAGCGCCGGCGTGATGACCGCCACGAACATCGCCAGCAGGTGCTGACAGGCGGCAAAGAGGGTTTGAGGCAGCGGGGGACGATCTTCAAGGCGGTAAATCAGTTCGCTGTTTTGCTTCTGCGCAATCGGTTGCGCATCAGAAGACTCCAGAGTGTTAACAGACATCGGCGGCAATCCCACGGTGGAAAAGCGGGCATTTTAGCTGACCACCTGGTAAAAGCAAACGATTGCCAGCAAAAAAAAGAGAGAAAATCTGCCGGTGTGAGCAGGTTTTCTACAACCCACAGGAAAAAAAAATTACACTTTTCGCGCCGGCGGCTCATGACGAGCATCACCCGGCCCAGGATAACGCCGCGGGTGTATGGAACACGCGCATAACAGGAGCCTTCTATGATTCATCTCGATACGTTGTCGACCCTTGTTGCCGCAACGCTGGTTCTTCTGCTTGGTCGCAAGCTGGTACACAGTGTTTCCTTTCTGAAAAAGTACACCATTCCTGAACCCGTCGCCGGTGGATTGCTGGTGGCGCTGGCCCTGCTGGTGCTGAAAAAAAGCATGGGCTGGGAAATCGATTTTGATATGTCCCTGAAAGATCCGCTGATGCTGGCCTTCTTTGCCACTATCGGCCTGAACGCCAACCTGGCAAGCCTGCGTTCGGGCGGCAAGGTGCTGGGCGTGTTTCTGATTGTCGTGGTGGGCCTGCTGCTGATGCAAAACGCCATCGGCATCGGTATGGCGTCGCTGCTGGGGCTGGATCCGCTGATGGGTCTGCTGGCGGGGTCGATTACCCTGTCAGGCGGCCACGGAACGGGCGCGGCGTGGAGCAAGCTGTTCATCGAACGCTATGGCTTTGAAAACGCAACGGAAGTGGCGATGGCCTGTGCGACCTTTGGTCTGGTGCTTGGCGGCCTGATTGGTGGGCCGGTGGCGCGCTATCTGGTGAAACACTCCACCACGCCGGAAGGCAGACCAGACGATGAAATGGTGCCGACCGCGTTTGAAAAACCGGACGTTGGCCGCAGCATCACCTCGCTGGTGATGATTGAAACCATCGCCATGATTGCCATCTGCCTCACCGTGGGCAAAATCGTTGCGCAATGGCTGGCAGGAACGGCGTTCGAATTGCCAACCTTTGTCTGCGTGCTGTTTATCGGGGTGATCCTGAGTAACGGTCTGGCGCAGATGGGCTTCTACCGCGTCTTTGAACGCGCGGTGTCCGTGCTCGGGAACGTCAGCCTGTCGCTGTTTCTGGCGATGGCGCTGATGAGCCTCAAGCTGTGGGAACTGGCCTCGCTGGCGCTGCCGATGGTGGCGATTCTGGCGGTTCAGGCCGTATTTATGGCGCTGTATGCCATCTTTGTCACCTGGCGCATGATGGGCAAAAACTACGATGCGGCGGTGCTGGCGGCAGGACACTGCGGGTTTGGACTGGGGGCAACGCCAACGGCCATCGCCAACATGCAGGCGATCACCGAACGGTTCGGCCCGTCGCACATGGCGTTTCTGGTGGTGCCGATGGTGGGCGCATTCTTCATTGATATCGTCAACGCGCTGGTCATTAAGCTCTACCTGATGCTGCCGATGTTTGGCTGACCGTCAGGCGTTGGAATACCGCTCGGTTTCCGGCATCCAGCGTTCAATCAACGCTGCCGCCTGTTCGGGGTAGCGTTCATGAATATGGCGCGCAAGGCGTTGTACTTCGGGGATCATGGCCTGATCGCGCAGCAAATCCGCCACTTTAAACTCGGCGTTACCCGTCTGACGCGTGCCCAGCAGTTCGCCCGGGCCGCGGATCTCCAGATCTTTTTGCGCAATGACGAAGCCGTCATTGCTGTCGCGTAAGACCTGCAACCGCATCTGCGCGGTTTTCGACAGCGGGGCTTTGTAGAGCAGTACGCAGTGAGAAGCGATCGCGCCACGGCCCACGCGGCCTCGCAGCTGGTGGAGCTGCGCAAGACCCAGGCGCTCCGGGTTCTCAATAATCATCAGGCTGGAGTTTGGCACGTCCACGCCCACTTCAATGACCGTCGTGGCGACCAACAAATGCAGCTCACCCTGCTTGAACGACTGCATCACCGCCTGCTTCTCGGCGGGCTTCATGCGCCCGTGCACCAGACCAACGTTCAGCTCCGGCAGGGCGAGCTTCAGCTCTTCCCACGTGGCTTCGGCGGCCTGGGCTTCCAGCAGCTCAGACTCTTCAATCAGGGTACAGACCCAGTAAGCCTGGCGGCCTTCCTGCGTGCAGGCGTTGCGCACACGGTCAATAATGTCGCTGCGGCGTGTGTCCGGAATGGCGACCGTGGTCACCGGCGTACGGCCCGGCGGCAGTTCGTCGATAGTGGAGGTATCCAGATCGGCATAGGCCGTCATCGCCAGGGTGCGCGGGATAGGCGTGGCGGTCATGATCAGCTGATGCGGATGGAAGCCCTGTTGCAGACCTTTTTCCCACAGCGCCAGACGCTGATGCACACCAAAGCGATGCTGTTCGTCGATAATGACCAGCGCCAGGCCGTTAAACTGCACCTGTTCCTGGAAAATAGCGTGCGTGCCGACAATCATCTGCACCTGCCCGCTCGCAATGGCTTCCTGCTGCGCAAGGCGCGCTTTGCCCTTCTGCTTCCCGGCCAGCCAGCCCACTTCGATGCCCAGCGGGGCGAACCAGTTACGGAAATTGGTGGCATGCTGTTCGGCCAGCAGTTCCGTCGGTGCCATCAGCGCCACCTGCTTGCCGTGGGCGATGGCGCGTAACGCGGCCAGCGCGGCGACCAGCGTTTTACCGGAACCGACATCGCCCTGCACCAGACGCATCATCGGCACATCAAGCGCCATATCGCGTTCGATCTCGGCAGTGACCCGCGCCTGTGCGCCGGTGGGTTTAAACGGGAGTGAGGCCAGCAGCTTATCTTTAAGTTCATCGCGCTGGCTTAATGGCTGCGCGTGGAAGCGCTGCGCACCTGCGCGCAGTGCCAGCATGCTCAGGTTATGAGCCAGTAATTCCTCAAGGATAAGACGCCGTTGAGCGGGGTGTTTACCGCTTTCTAAATCAATAAGCTGAAGCGTTGGCGGTGGACGGTGCAGGGTGCGCAACGCCTCCGGCAGGCTCATCATGCCCTGCGCCAGCTCCGGTGGCAGCAGCTCGTTAATGGCGCAGGTATCGAGCAGCTCAAGCGCCTGGTCGGTGAGCTTGCGCAGCGTTGCCTGCTTGATGCCCTCGGTGGTCGGATAGACCGGCGTGAGCGTCTCCTGTAGCTCAGGTGAGCTAAGATCGCCCTGCACGCGGTATTCCGGGTGGATCATCTCCGCGCCGTATTTGCCACGTTTCGCTTCGCCGTACGCGAGCACGCGTCGTCCCGTGGCAAGGCTGTTTTTCATCGCCGCGCTGAAGTTGAAAAAGCGCAGGGTAAGAATGCCGGTCCCGTCGCTGATCTGGCAGGTCATCATCCTGCGTCCGCCAAAGGTGATGTTGCAGTTCAGCACTTCCCCTTCAACGGTGGCATAGATGGCAGGCAGCAGATCGCCAATCTTATAAAGCTGGGTGCGGTCTTCATAACGCAGGGGGAGGTGGAGCAGGAGATCCTGCACGGTGTGCAGGCCAATTTTGGCCAGTTTACTGCTTTGTGCCGCGCCCACGCCCGTCAGGCTGTTGAGCGGTATGGCGTCCAGCAGGCGGCCTTTCATCTTTTACCCTGCGTACTGCATGGCGGACCACCACTCGGCATCGGCTTCAATTTCGCCCTGCGCGTTGACGTGGGGGTAAGGCAATTTCTTCTGCTTCGCAACGCGAGCCAGCACTGGATAGCCACCTTCAAACAGCAGGCGCTGCTGCTCATCTTCCGGCAGCATGCTGTTGCTGCGCTCGTACATTCCGGCGTTCTGACGCTGGCGCTGCGCTTCGTACAAAATCAGCGCAGAGGCGACCGACACGTTGAGCGACTGGACCATGCCGATCATCGGAATGATGATGTCCCGATCGGCCAGTTCCAGAGCTTCCTGCGTGATCCCCGTTTTCTCCTGGCCCATTAAAATACAGGTTGGACGGGTATAGTCGATCTCACGGAAATCCACGGCTTTAGCAGAGAGGTTGGTTGCCAGAACCTGCATACCGCGCCCTTTCAGGTGCGAGACCGCTTCACCAATGCTCTGGTGCGTTTTAACGGATACCCAGCTGTTGCTGCCTGCGGCGGTGGAGGCCATGGTACGCATACGCGCGCCCGGCCAGACGGCGTGTACTTCATGCACGCCGACGGCATCTGCGGTGCGAACGATAGCAGAGACGTTATGAGGTTTATGGACCTGCTCCATGCAGACCGTCAGATCAGGCTGACGCCTGGCGAGCATTTCGCAGATTCGCTCGTAACGTTTTGAATTCATAATGCTAGTTTCGGTTACGGGTGACTTTAATGACGTCCGGCATCACGCGGATCTTGCGCATAATATTTGCCAGATGCACGCGGTCACGGGCGGTCAGGCGAATAAAGGCGCTGTAAACGCGGCCATCTTTTTCTTCCGTATTCAGGCTCTGAATGTTGGACGAGGCCGTGTTGATCGCTGCCGTCAGGTTCGCCAGTGCACCCTGGTGGTTAAACATATCCACCTTGATTTCAGTAATAAATTCCTGCGCTGTCTCTTTATCCCACTCGACCGCCATGAACTTCTCAGGCTCTTTCTGGTAGCCACGGATGTTACGGCAGGATTCGTGGTGGATCACCAGCCCTTTACCTGGGCTGACGTGCGCAATAATCGGGTCGCCCGGGATGGGACGGCAGCATTTGGCGAAGGTGATGAGCACCCCGTCAGCGCCTTTGATCGGCAGGTGACCATGATTTTGTGCGTTAGCAGGAACGGCTGTCGTTTCGCCCTGTTGCAGGTTCTTCGCCACGACCACGCTCATGGCGTTGCCGAGGCCAATCTCAGCCAGCAGGTCATCCAGCGAGGCGAGCTTCATACGCTCCAGCTCATGCTGAATGTTCTCTGGCGGGATCTCAGCCAGCTTGCGGCTGCCACCCAGCGCGTGATTGAGCAGACGGCGTCCCAGGCTGACGGAATCGTCGCGCTTGAGGTTTTTCAGCAGCTGGCGGATTTTTGCGCGCGCTTTTGAGCTCACGACAAAGTTCAGCCAGGCGGCGTTAGGCCGTGCGCCCGGCGCGGTAATAATTTCGACCGTCTGGCCACTGGAGAGCGGCTGAGACAGCGGGTAAGGCTGTCTGTCGACGCGCGCGCCCACGCAGGCGTGCCCGATATCGGTATGCACGGCGTAGGCGAAGTCGACCGGCGTTGCGCCCGCAGGCAGTTCGACAATGCGGCCTTCTGGGGTGAAAACGTAAATCTCATCCGGGAAGAGATCGGATTTAACGCTCTCGATAAATTCGAACGAGCTACCCGCACTCTGCTGAAGCTCCAGCAGGCTCTGCATCCAGCGCTGGGCGCGGATTTGCGCGGTGGTGCTGCTTTCGCCACCGTGCTCTTTGTAAGCCCAGTGTGCGGCTACACCCATCTCTGCCATCTGGTCCATGTCTTCGGTACGAATTTGCACCTCAACAGGGACACCGTGCGGGCCAATCATCGAGGTGTGCAAAGATTGATATCCGTTCGCTTTCGGAATAGCGATGTAATCTTTCATGCGCCCCGGGCGCGGTTTATAGAGGCTGTGCATCTGCCCCAGCACGCGATAGCAGGTGTCTGAGTCATGGACAATCACGCGAAACGCGTAAATATCCATGATCGAGTGAAAACGCTGCTCTTTAAGCACCATTTTGCAGTAGATAGAGTACAAATGCTTTTCGCGACCGCTCACGCGGCACGGGATACCGGCTTCCTGCAAACGCCCTTCAATTTCAGAGAGGATCTTTTGAATCATCTCTTTACGGTTGCCGCGAGCGGCTTTCACCACCTCTTTAATCACGCGATAGCGGTTCGGGTACAATGCCTCAAAACCCAGCTCTTCCAGCTCGGTTTTAATGTGATGTATACCTAAACGGTGCGCCAGCGGACTGTAGATTTCGAGGGTTTCACGGGCGATGCGGCGACGTTTGTCCGGGCGAAGTGAACCCAGCGTGCGCATATTGTGGGTGCGGTCAGCAAGTTTGATGAGAATGACGCGGATATCTTGCACCATCGCCATGATCATCTTGCGAAAGTTTTCGGCTTGCGCCTCTTTCTTGTCGCGGAATTTCAGCTTATCAAGCTTAGAGACCCCTTCCACCAGCTCGGCAACGCTTTTGCCAAACAGCTGTTCCATATCCTGGTAGGTGGCAGGGGTATCTTCGATCACGTCATGCAGCAGGGCGGCCATCAGCGTTTCGTAGTCGAGTTTCATCTCGGCCAGAATACAGGCTACCGCTACCGGGTGCGTGATGTAAGGTTCACCGCTTGAACGTGTCTGGCCCTCGTGAGCGTCACGTGCAACGAGATACGCCTGCTGAAGACGCTTAATCTGGTCTTCAGGCAGGTAGGTTTGAATCAGTTGATTCAGGCTTTCAAACAGATACAAGGGCGACCCGCGGGTTTAATTAACGACGACCTTCAGCAATAGCGGTAACAGCTTGTAATTCAGCGGCTTCCTGCTCTTGCTGCTCCTGGCGCTCACGCACGTCGAGGATCTGGTTGTTGATCAGACCTTCTTCGATTTCGCGAAGTGCAATAACGGTGGTTTTATCGTTTTCTTCCGGTACCAGCGGATCTTTACCGCCTACCTGCATCTGACGAGCGCGACGCGCGGCGACCAGCACCAGGTCAAAACGGTTACCAATTTTCTCTACAGCGTCCTGAACAGTTACGCGTGCCATACTTAAAATGCTCCACAGGTGAAGAAATGACTGGGCATGATACTGAAAGTGGGTTCAGTCTGCCAACAGTTTGGTGATTAATGCGTCATGTCGCTGCTTCTGGCGGCTCATACGCAGACGTTCTGCGCGAAGGATAGTTTTGAGATCGCTCAGCGCGGCATCAAAATCATCATTCACAATAAGGTAATCATATTCCGCGTAATGGCTCATTTCTGCAACAGCCTGCGCCATACGCTTTGCGATAACTTCTTCGCTGTCCTGACCGCGGCCACGCAGGCGGCGATCCAGCTCATCTTTCGATGGCGGTAAAATAAAGATACTGCGCGAATCGGGCATTTTCTTGCGAATTTGCTGCGCGCCCTGCCAGTCGATATCCAGGAACACGTTCACGCCGGTCGCCAGAACCTGCTCAATGGTTTCACGCGAGGTGCCGTAGTAGTTACCGAAAACTTCTGCGTGTTCAAGAAACGCGTCTCTGCCAATCATCGCCCTGAATTCATCGTGATTCACAAAGAAATAGTGTTCACCGTGCACTTCACCCGGACGCGGTGCCCGCGTGGTGTGAGAAACAGAAACCTGCGTATCGTACAACGGTTGGGTTTTTAACAGTGCCTGAATAAGGCTGGATTTACCCGCGCCACTAGGGGCAGAAACAATATAAAGCGTGCCTTGAGCCATGAGAGTCTTTTGTATGTGTTAACGAAGAAGTCCTACATACGGGCTTATTATACACGTCGCCGCTGTGTGACGTAGCCTTTGTCACACTTTTTCCCCTGGATTATTGATTTTGCGTGCCGTTTTCAGGTTTTACCTGCGGCTTGCAGCAACAAAAAGAAATGCTGGATAACGCCTCGTAAAGCGTAACGTTGCCATTCGCGTCGTTTTCAATACCGGGTTATACCTCCTCCAACGCAAAGGAGGGGTAATAATGTGGCGATGGATAAGCGGGTTAGCGCTGTTGTGGTGTGGCACCGGGTTAGCGGTATGTCCGGTATGGTCGCAGGCAAAAGCAGAAGAGGAAATTGCAGCGCTGAGCGCGCAGATCAAACGCTGGGACGATGCTTACTGGAAGCAGGGAGTCAGTGACGTTGATGACGGGGTGTACGATCAGCTTAACGCGCGGTTGAATCAGTGGCAACACTGCTTTGGTCATGTTTCTTCCGAAGACAGACCGCCACCTCTGACAGGGAGTGTGACACACCCAGTTGCGCATACGGGCGTGCATAAGGTTGCCAGTAAAGCGGAGCTCAACCAGTGGATGCGAGTCCGGCAACATCTCTGGATGCAGCCCAAAGTGGATGGCGTGGCTGTGACGCTGGTATACCAGGGCGGGAAGCTTGCCCGGGCCATTAGCCGTGGCAATGGTGTGAAAGGTGAGGACTGGACGGCGCAGGTTCGATCAATCCCCTCTGTTCCGCAAAACCTGTCCGGCCCCCTGGCAAATAGCATCTTACAGGGCGAAATGTTCTGGATTCGTGAAAACCACATCCAGCGTCAGATGGGGGGGATGAACATGCGGGCAAAAGTGGCGGGCGCCATGATGCGACAAAACGATAGCGCACTTCTCAGGCAGCTCGGCGTGTTTATCTGGGCCTGGCCGGATGGACCGAAAGAGATGCAGGTATCTCTGGATGCGTTGTCAAAAGCCGGGTTCACCCTGACGGCGCGTTATACGCTGCCCGCCGCGTCTGTGAATGCGGTCGAAGCGCAGCGTTCAGCGTGGCATACAACAGCACTGCCCTTTGCTACGGACGGCATTGTGGTGCGTTCAGCGGATGAACCCGCAGGCGACGGTTGGTTACCCGGTGAAGGCCGTTGGGTTGTCGCATGGAAATATACGCCTGTCGCTCAGGTTGCTGAAGTGCGAGGGATACAGTTTGGCGTCGGGCGAACGGGTAAGGTGTCCGTTGTAGCCGAACTGGATCGAGTAAAGCTTGATGATAAACAGGTTCGGCGGGTGAGCCTGGGATCGGTCGCACGCTGGCAACGGCTGGATATTGTTCCCGGCGATCAGGTTTTGATAAGCCTTGCCGGACAAGGGATCCCCCGATTCGATCGAGTTGTCTGGCGGGGAGCGAACAGGAAAAAACCAGAACCTCCGGCCTTGCAGTACCACTCGCTGACCTGTTTTTATGCCTCACCAGCGTGTATGGAACAGTTCTTTTCCCGGCTTACGTGGCTTAGCTCGAAACAAGGGCTAGGGATCGAGGGGTTAGGCGAGGCGGGCTGGCGAACGCTTCATCAGACGCATCATCTCGAGCATATTTTTTCGTGGTTAACACTTACGCAGGCGCAGCTACAGTCCACGCCTGGCTTTTCCGCCGGGCGCGGGTTATCGCTCTGGCATCGTTTTAATATGGTGCGCAAACAACCTTTTATTCGCTGGGTCACAGCGATGGGGATCCCGCTGACAAGAGCCACGCTGAATGCGGTTGGGGCGACGTCGTGGCAGGCGCTGAATCAGCGGAGCGCCGCTGACTGGCAGGCTTTGCCGGGAACAGGTGAAGAGAAGGCGCAGCAGGTCGTTAACTGGCTGCATGCGCCTCCCGTTGATAGGCTGGCAAGGTGGCTGGCTGAGCAGCACATTAACGGGTTCTGACATTAATGCGCATTGTGTTTGTAATGAAAAACGGGCAAGCCAAGCTTCAGGCGCAATGCGAGCATGCGCGCGGTGAAACCAAACAGCAGCGTGGAGATAACCACTACATCGTGACTGGTGACATAGTGCTGCAAGGCAATATACAGCACTGCGGCGGCAAAGGAGATGCCGGCATATAGTTCCTTCTGGAAAACCAGCGGGATACGTTTACAGAACATATCGCGCAGCACCCCGCCAAACACGCCCGTGATTACCGCCGCAATGGTGGCGATAACCGGGCCTTCACCCATATCGAGAGCGATTTGTGCACCGATGATGGAAAAAACAATCAGGCCAAGCGCATCAAGCACCAGGAATAAGCGACGCAGATGAGGCATTACCGGAGCCACAATCGTGGTGAGTACGGCTGCCGTTGCCACGATAATGACGTACTCAGGGTTTTTGACCCAGCCGAGTGGATAATGGCCAAGCAGGATATCGCGTACGGACCCGCCGCCGAGCGCAGTGGCTGTGGCAATAATGATCACGCCGAAGGTGTCCATACGGCGACGTCCGGCAGCGAGCGCGCCGGTCATGGCTTCTGCGGTAATGCCAATGAGATAGAGAACGTGAAGCAGCATAAAACCTCCGGAATGAAGAGGGGGAGATTAACGATTTGTGCGGGAGATCACGACTGAGATTTTCTAAGGCGAGGTGGTTTTCCCTAAAGCAATTTATCAGCGCACGGCGAGCAGTCTTGATATAAGGCGGGAGAGAAAGAAAGTAAGGCTAAATAAGGATTAGAAAAAGTAATGGGTGGCGTGCGAGGCAGCACCACCCGGACAGGGATCACTCGATATTCTGGATCTGCTCGCGCATCTGCTCAATCAGGACCTTCAGTTCAATCGCTGAATTGGTCACCTCTGCATTGATAGACTTAGACGCCAGCGTGTTCGACTCGCGGTTGAACTCCTGCATCATAAAGTCGAGACGGCGGCCTACTGCTTCTTTCTTCTTCAGAATGTTGTAGGTCTCTTTAACGTGCGCTTCCAGACGATCCAGCTCTTCAGCCACGTCCACGCGCTGCGCCATCAGCACCAGCTCTTGTTCCAGACGGTTGTTTTCGAGCTGGACTTCCGCCTCTTCCAGTTTGGCGACAAGTCGCTCACGCTGCCATTGCAACACTTCTGGCATATGAGCGCGAACCTTAGCCACTTCGGCGCTCACGCCCTCGAGACGCTGTTCAATCATCGCTTTCAGCGCCTGGCCTTCGGTTTCGCGGGCAACGATAAAGTCATCCAGCGTGCCGTCGAGTGCCGCGAGGATTTCGGCGGTAATCGCGTCCAGATCCTGCTCGCCGGCGGCCATGACGCCAGGCCAGCGCAGTATATCAACCGGGTTGATCTCACCTTCGTCGCTTTGCATTTTGACCCAGTTCGCCGCATTAACGAGCTGTTTTGCCAGCTTTTCGTTAAGGATCAATTCACCCTGCGCGCTGGCATCGGGCTCAAAACGCAAATTACATTCCACTTTCCCGCGGGTCAGACGCGTACGGATACGCTCACGCACCACAGGTTCAAGACTGCGGAACTGTTCCGGCATACGGAAATATGTTTCCAGATAGCGCTGGTTTACCGAGCGCATTTCCCAGGTAGCGCTACCCCAGCTACCCTTGATTTCACGCCGGGCGTAGGCGGTCATACTGCGGATCATAGACATTCCCGTTTTTAAAGGAGAGATGGGGGGATTATAGCTTTCAGGGGCTTCTCAGGATAGGAATAAGCGTCCTTTATCCGTATAATGCGCAGCCACATTCGTTTCAAGCCGGAGAATCCATCATGCGTCCATCAGGCCGTAGCGCCAATCAGGTGCGTCCCGTCACCCTGACCCGTAACTATACAAAACACGCTGAAGGCTCCGTGCTGGTTGAGTTTGGTGACACTAAAGTACTGTGCACCGCCTCCATCGAAGAAGGCGTTCCGCGCTTCCTGAAAGGGCAGGGCCAGGGCTGGATCACCGCCGAGTACGGCATGTTGCCGCGTGCAACCCATACCCGTAATGCCCGTGAAGCGGCAAAAGGTAAGCAGGGCGGGCGTACTATGGAGATCCAGCGCCTGATCGCGCGTGCGCTCCGCGCCGCCGTTGACCTGAAAACCCTCGGCGAGTTCACCATCACCCTGGACTGCGACGTGATCCAGGCCGATGGCGGCACGCGTACTGCCTCCATTACCGGTGCCTGCGTGGCGCTGGCAGATGCGCTGAACAAACTGGTTGCCGCCGGTAAGCTGAAAACTAATCCGATGAAAGGGATGGTTGCCGCTGTCTCCGTCGGTATCGTTAACGGCGAAGCACTTTGCGATCTGGAATACGTTGAAGATTCTGCCGCAGAAACCGACATGAACGTGGTGATGACCGAAGATGGTCGCATCATTGAGGTGCAGGGGACGGCGGAAGGTGAGCCGTTCACCCATGAAGAGCTTCTCTCCCTGCTGGCGTTGGCCCGAGGGGGTATCGAATCCATTGTCACGACGCAGAAAGCGGCGTTAGAAAATTGATTTTAAAGGCGACCAATGAGTCGCCTTTTTTTTGCCTGTAAGACAGAAAAACCAAAGGAGCAAATCCATGAAATCGTATCAGCGCCAGTTTATTGAGTTTGCGCTTAACAAGCAGGTGCTTAAGTTTGGCGACTTCACGCTGAAATCGGGGCGTAAAAGCCCGTATTTCTTCAACGCCGGGCTGTTTAATACCGGGCGCGACCTGGCACTGTTAGGCCGTTTCTATGCCGAAGCGCTGGTGGATTCAGGGATTGATTTCGACCTGCTGTTTGGCCCCGCGTACAAGGGCATTCCAATTGCAACCACCACGGCGGTGGCATTGGCGGAGCACCATGACCGCGACGTGCCGTACTGCTTTAACCGTAAAGAGGCCAAAACCCACGGTGAAGGCGGCAATCTGGTAGGCAGTGCGTTGCAGGGCCGCGTGATGCTGGTCGATGACGTGATCACCGCAGGCACCGCGATTCGTGAATCAATGGAGATTATCCAGGCTAACGGTGCAACGCTTGCGGGCGTGCTGATTTCGCTCGATCGTCAGGAGCGCGGGCGCGGCGACATCTCTGCTATTCAGGAAGTGGAACGCGATTATGGCTGCAAGGTCACGTCGATTATTACCCTGAAAGACCTGATTACGTATCTGGAAGAGAAGCCTGAGATGGCGGACCATCTGGCAGCGGTAAAAACGTATCGCGAAGCGTTCGGGGTTTAATTGCGTTGCCCGGTGGCGCGACGCTTACCGGGCCTACCCGTTCGTAGGCCGGATAAGGCGAAGCCGCCATCCGGCGATGGCGTTACTGCAATTGTGCTGCTACTAACGGCCAGCGGGCGTCAAAATCGTCCGTTGGTCGGTATTTAAATTCGCTGCGCACAAACCGAGAGAGCATCCCCTCGCAAAATGCCAGGATTTGGCTTGCCAGCAGGGTCTCATCAGTATTATATCCCTCACCTTCCCGCATTTTTTTCTCGCGCAGAACCTGACGCAGTTGGGCTTCGATACGCTCAAAAAGCTGGTTTATACGGCCTTGCAGACGATCCTGTTCAAACATCAGCGCGTGGCCGGTCAGAATACGGGTCAGACCCGGGTTACGTTCACCAAAGCCCAGAATCAGCAGCACAATCAGACGCAGACGCGCGCTGGTGTCTTTTTCATCCTTCAGAATCAGGTTGATGCGCGTGATCAGGCTATCTTCAATAAACTCGATCAGGCTGTCGAACATCCGGGTTTTACTCGGAAAATGACGATACAGCGCCGCTTCTGACACGCCCACAGAGGCCGCCAGCTTTGCGGTGGTGATGCGTTGACTGCCGTCGCTGGATTCAAGCATCAGAGCCAGAGATTGAAGTATTTCTTCGCGACGATTCCTTTTCGCGGTTTGTTTTTCTGCCATGTTACAAAATACCCCTGAAAATAAGCACTTGTCAGGCTGGCAACCACACAGCGACCCGCAAACTGACGTTTGCGGTTTGTTATTGCATTATGGCGCTGTGAGATGCGTGTTTGTCGGGCGGTTATTTACGCCCGGAATGGCCGAAGCCGCCTTCGCCACGGTCGGTGGCGTCGAAGTCTGCCACCAGGTTAAATTCTGCCTGCACCACCGGTACAAACACCATCTGCGCGATACGCTCGCCCGGCTCAATGGTGAAGCTGTCCTGGCCACGGTTCCAGACGGATACCATCAGCTGACCCTGATAGTCAGAGTCGATCAGGCCGACCAGATTACCCAGCACGACGCCATGCTTATGGCCCAGGCCAGAGCGTGGCAGGATCACTGCTGCCAGTGACGGGTCAGCAATGTGAATCGCCAGTCCGGTCGGGATCAGGGTCGTTGCACCTGGCGCCAGTTCTACGGCGTCGTCGAGACAGGCGCGCAGGTCAAGACCGGCAGAGCCGGAGGTGGCATACGTTGGCAGCGGAAATTGCTCGCCAACGCGCGGGTCCAGAATCTTAACGTCGATTTTTTTCATCATAACGGGTAACGATCTCGTCCAGTAATTGTTGGCCCAGGAGTGCTTTGCGCTCAAGCGGTAAGACTTTATCTCCATCCTGCCAGAAAAGGTGCAATGCGTTGCTGTCGCTGTTAAATCCTTGCGTGGACAGCGATACGTCGTTCGCGCAAATTAAATCGAGGTTTTTGCGGGTACGTTTTTGCCGGGCATATTCTTCCACATTATTCGTTTCTGCGGCAAACCCAACAACGTAAGGACGATGAGTTTTCAATGCGGCGACACCGGCAACGATATCCGGGTTCTTCACCATTTTTATTGTTAATTCATCGCCTTGCTTTTTAATTTTGGCGTCAGCAATGGTTTCAGCACGGTAATCAGCGACGGCCGCACAGCCGATAAAAATATGCTGCTGTTGTGCATGCGCCTGTACGGCGGCGTTCATTTCCAGCGCGGTCGTCACATCAATACGCTGCACAAACGCCGGTGTGGTAAGCGACACCGGGCCGCTTACCAGCGTGACGTTCGCGCCGCGTTTGGCCGCCGCGGCGGCAATGGCGAAGCCCATTTTGCCGGAGCTGTGATTGGTGATGTAACGCACCGGATCCAGCGGCTCGCGCGTTGGGCCCGCGGTAATCATGATGTTGAGATGTTGCAGATCGTTGACAGGCGAGAAATGGGCGGCGGCTATATCAACAATCGTCAATGGGTCGAGCATACGGCCCGGCCCCACGTCGCCACAGGCCTGGCTGCCGCTATCCGGTCCCCAAATCAGCAGGCCGCGCGCGGCCAGCGTTTCCAGATTATGCTGGGTGGCGGCATTGCGGTACATCTGCTGGTTCATGGCGGGCACAACCGCAACGGGCGCAGGCGTGGCGAGGCAAATGGTCGAGACCAGATCGTTCGCCATACCGGCCGCCACGCGGGCAATTACATCTGCCGTGGCGGGGGCAAGGATAACCAGATCGGCCCATTTCCCCAGCTCAATGTGGCCCATTGCGGCTTCGGCCGCCGGGTCGAGAAGGCTGTCGGATACCGGGTATCCCGAGACGGCTTGCAGGCTTAGCGGGGTGATAAAGGCTTTGCCGCCTTCGGTGATCGCGACCCGTACGTCGGCCCCGCGCTCGCGCAAACGGCGCACCAGGTCTGGCGTTTTATAGGCAGCGATACCGCCGCTTACGCCAAGAACGATTTTTTTACCGGCCAGGCTCATCATGATTCTTTCCTGTTGGGTTTCACCAGAGAGCGGGCATTTTATCACAATCCCTAAAACGGGGTGATGATGTCCTTTATTCACTTTGCGAGGCGTTACGCAAGAACGAAACGTCAGCGTCGAGCCCCGAATTTGCCTGTGGCAGCATAATGGCAAACAGAAGGAGGCCGGGCATGGAAGAGACTGAACTGCTGCTACCGCGTGAAAAAATGCTGCGCCATGGCGTCACGTTGCTGAAAGACGACGAGCTGCTGGCGCTCTTTTTACGCACCGGCACGCAGGGAAAAACGGTATTTACGCTGGCGAAAGAGCTGATAGACCATTTTGGTTCACTGCATGGTTTGCTGACCGCCGAGCTGGAGGCGTTTACGCACGTGGAGGGCATCGGCGTGGCGAAATATGCCCAGCTGCGGGGCATTGCGGAGCTTGCCCGGCGATTTTACAACGTGCGTATGGAGGAAGAAGACCCGATCCTGACCCCGGACATGACCCGCGAATTTCTGCAAAGCCAGCTCTCCGGTCTGGAGCGGGAGATCTTTATGGTGATCTTTCTCGACAACAAAAACCGGGTACTGAAACATACCCGCCTTTTTTCGGGAACATTGAGCCATGTTGAGGTACATCCGCGTGAAATTGTGCGGGAAGCGATAAAAGTGAATGCAGCCGGCGTGATCCTCGCGCATAATCACCCCTCTGGCTGTGCAGAACCAAGCAGAGCTGACAAAGCCATTACCGAACGTATTATCAAATGCTGTCAATTCATGGACATTCGTGTGCTGGACCATCTGATAATTGGCCGCGGAGAGTACATTTCTTTTGCCGAACGTGGCTGGATTTAGGCCTTTTCTCGCGATCCATCGGGATCTTTGTCTGTTCGGGACTTGAGCACACCGCCGAGTCAGCGTATACTACGCCACCTTTGAGAATCTCGGGTTTGGCATTTGGGCCTGGCAATCGAGAGTTCAATAGAACTATGCGATGACCGGGCTGTAAAGCCTGACGAGGCGCCGATACCCCATACGAAGCTCGAGCTAATTTGATTTTTGGAGAATAGACATGTCCCGAGTCTGCCAAGTTACTGGCAAGCGTCCGGTGACCGGTAACAACCGTTCCCACGCACTGAACGCGACTAAACGCCGTTTCCTGCCGAACCTGCACTCTCACCGTTTCTGGGTTGAGAGCGAGAAGCGTTTTGTCACCCTGCGCGTATCTGCTAAAGGTATGCGTGTAATCGATAAGAAAGGCATCGATACAGTTCTGTCCGAACTGCGTGCCCGTGGCGAAAAGTACTAAGTACTTAAAGAGGAAATAAATCATGGCTAAAGGTATTCGCGAGAAAATCAAGCTGGTTTCTTCTGCTGGTACAGGTCACTTCTACACCACCACGAAGAACAAACGTACTAAGCCGGAAAAACTGGAACTGAAAAAATTCGATCCAGTTGTACGCCAGCACGTACTGTACAAAGAAGCTAAAATCAAATAATTTTAGTCTCCTTGTATTGAAAAACCCCGCATCTGCGGGGTTTTTTGCATTCTGCATCTCAACGGAGGAACCATGCCTGAATTACCAGAGGTAGAGACCAGCCGCCGCGGTATTGAGCCGCATCTGGTCGGCGCGACTATTCTTCATGCTGTCGTTCGCAACGGGCGTCTGCGCTGGCCGGTTTCCGATGAGATCCACGCGTTAAGCGATAAACCCGTCCTGAGCGTGCAGCGCCGCGCGAAATATCTGCTGCTGGAGCTGCCTGACGGCTGGATCATTATCCATCTGGGCATGTCGGGCAGTCTGCGCATCCTCACCGAAGAATTGCCTGCGGAAAAGCACGATCACGTTGACCTGGTGATGAGCAACGGCAAAGTGCTGCGTTATACCGACCCGCGTCGCTTTGGCGCATGGCTGTGGACCAAAGAGCTGGAAGGGCACAACGTGCTGGCGCATCTCGGGCCGGAGCCGCTCTCTGAGGCGTTTAACGCGGATTATCTCAAAGAGAAATGTGCGAAGAAGAAGACTCCGATTAAACCCTGGCTGATGGATAATAAGCTGGTGGTGGGAGTGGGGAATATCTATGCCAGCGAATCGCTGTTTGCCGCCGGGATCCATCCCGATCGGCTGGCCTCTTCGCTGTCGGCGCAGGAGTGCGAGCTGCTGGTCAGAGTGATTAAAGCGGTACTGCTGCGCTCAATTGAGCAGGGCGGGACGACGCTGAAGGATTTCCTGCAAAGCGACGGGAAGCCGGGCTATTTTGCGCAGGAGTTGCAGGTTTATGGCCGTAAGGGTGAGCCATGCAGGGCCTGCGGGACGCCGATTATTGCCACGAAACATGCCCAGCGGGCCACGTTCTACTGCCGTCAGTGCCAGAAGTAAGGTTACTTTAGCTTTTCCATCAACGCCTGGTGGACGTTAACCGGCAGGAAGTGGGTAACGTCCCCGTGATGGCGCGCCACCTCTTTCACCAGCGAAGACGAGATGAAGGACCACTCTTTGGAGGGCATCAGGAATACGCTCTCCAGCTCTGGCATCAGATGGCGGTTCATGTGCGCCAGCTGCATCTCGTATTCGAAGTCTGCTACCGCGCGAAGCCCGCGGATCAGGATATTGGCCTGCTGAGCACGGGCAAAGTTTGCCATTAAATCGCTGAACCCGACGACTTCAACATTCGACAGATGCGAAATCGCATCGGTGGCCAGCTGCACGCGTTCGTTCAGGTCGAACATCGGCTTTTTGCTCGGGCTGGCGGCGATGGCCAGAATCACCTTGTCGAACATACACGCCGCACGGGTGATGATATCAAGATGACCGTTAGTGATTGGATCGAAGGTACCCGGATAAATCGCTTTTGTGCTCATGGCTCACGTTTTCTCTGAGTAGCCGCGGTTCAGCGCCCACAGCTCGGTGTATTTGTTGAAAGTATACTGGGCATTGACCACCGCCAGTAACCAGCCCTGCTTACCATCCAGCACGCCGCCGCGCAGCAGCAGCGTTTTCAGAAACGCGCCAAGCGTGTGGGTGAAGATACCCGTCAGCGTGGCCTTCTTGCCGCGCTGGTGGCGTTCCTGCGCCCATGTGGTGGCATAGTTGAGCTGTTTACGCTGGAAGCTGGCGAAATCACGGCAGGTCAGATGAAGCAGATCGCCCGTCAGGGGGATCACCTGAGCGTTATCGCAGGCCAGCGACTCATGAACAAGGTTATCGTTGTACTGATAACCCTCGCGCGCATAGAGGCGCATCACGCGGTCGGGATACCATCCGCTGTGGCGCATAAAGCGGCCCAGGAAATAGTTACGGCGCGCGATACTGTAGACCGCGCCAGGTTGCGGCGCGGCAAGCACCCTTTGAATGGCCTGCCGGAGTTCCGGGGTGACGCGCTCGTCGGTGTCAATCATCAGCACATAATCGCCCGTGGCGAACCCCTGCGCGCGCTGGCGCTGAATGCCGTAGCCCTGCCAGTCGGTGTCGGTAAAGACTTTTGCGCCCGCAGCTCGGGCAACGTCCATCGTGTTGTCCGTACTTCCGGAGTCGAGAATGACGATTTCGTCAGCCCAGGCAACGGAGGCCAGGCAATCCGGAAGCAGGTCGGCGGCGTTTTTGGCGATCATCACGACCGACAGACGCGTTGACATCAGTGGCTCCGCTGCGGCAGATAAGGTTGCAGAAGTTGCAGCAGACGGGTCAGTGCGCCCTGGTTCTGATGCAGGACTTCAACGGCATGACGACCGTACCACAGGCGGTAATCTTCGTCAGTCAGAAGGGTAGAGACCTCTTTGACCACCGAATCCGCGTCGGTCACAGTGATTAAGCCATCGGCTTGCTGCAATTTAGCGCAGATATCTTTGAAGTTAAACGTGTGTGGCCCCATCAGCACAGGGATGGCGTGCGCCGCCGGCTCCAGCGGGTTATGACCACCGCGCTCTACCAGGCTGCCGCCGACAAAGGCGAGATCCGCAATGCCGTACAGCAGCATCAGTTCGCCCATCGTATCGCCAATCACCACCTGCGTGCTGCCTGAGGGAATTTCGCCGCTGCTGCGCAGGGTGAAGCTGAAACCGCCTTTTTGCACCATCTCGCGGGCATCTTTGAAACGCTCCGGATGGCGAGGAACCAGAATCAGCAATAAATCAGGGAATTTTTCCAGCAGCTGGCGGTGAGCCTGAAGAATAATCGCTTCTTCGCCGTCATGAGTGCTGGTGGCAATCCAGACCTGGCGACGCGGCGCCCACTGTCGACGCAGCGTGACCGCACGGGCGGCGAGTTCTGGCGTGACGGAAATATCGAACTTCAGGCTACCCGTGACAGCAAGCTGGTTGCGTTTCAGCCCGAGGGCGATAAAGCGCGCGGCATCTTCTTCGTTCTGCGCGGCAATCAGCGTGATTTTGCTGAGCAGGCGACGCATAAATTTACCCAGCTTGCCGTACCCTTTCGCCGAGCGTTCTGACAGACGCGCATTGGCGATAACCAAAGGGATTTTACGGGCATGCAGGGCGGAAATCATATTCGGCCACAGTTCGGTTTCCATGACGATCACCAGTTTAGGGCGAACGGTATTCAGGAAACGGTTCATGGCGCAGGGAAGATCGTACGGAAGATAGACGTGATGCACGTCTTTACCGAAAGCAGACATCACACGCTCTGAGCCGGTTGGCGTCATCGTGGTGACGGTGATGGGCAGCGACGGATAGCGGTGGCGCAGGGCACGCACCAGCGGAATGGCCGCCAGCGTTTCCCCGACTGACACGGAATGCAGCAGAATACCGTCCGGCGCCACTTTATTGCGGCAGTAGCCATAGCGTTCGGCCCAGCGTTTACGGTACGCAGGCGCTTTACGGCTACGGAGCAACAGTCGCAGCCACACCAGTGGCTGAATGATGTAGAGCAGGGCGGTATACAACAATTCCAAGCGATTATCCGTTTTTTTAGTTTCGGCCGGGAAATTCTAAGCATTTAAGCGTGCTAAAGCTATCTCTTATGCCAGATACCGTTTTAAACGGAAGTAGCGGCGGCCCAGGCGCCAGCGCAAACGCGGGCTTTTGGCACTCTTCCAGATAAGCTTCCAGATCCCGGTGTCGAAGAACTCTTTAATTATCATTGATTTCTTCGCCTCATCCTTCATGTTGTCGAAGGTATGAATAATTCCCAGGCCCTCTTTAGCAATTTGCCAGTGGCAGGCAGGGATATTTTTCACTTTATCCGGATAACGCTGGTTAATGGCATCAAGCATCTTCAGGATCTTCATGTAATGACGCGCGGAGCGAATTAGCGTGTCGTCATTATCCGGGGTGTGCGATACCGAGGCGGAGTGTATGTAGTAGTCGTAAAAGCGTTCGCTGGTGTACTGAACGCGTTCCGCGGCAAGCAGCACCTCGGTAGTCCACGGGATATCCTGATGGCGCAGGCCAGGCTCGAAGCGGAAACCGTTCTGACGAATAAAATCGTGGCGATAGATATTCAGCCAGGTCACATGCAGGAATTTACGTGAATCCAGCGCCTTTTTTAACCAGGCTGCGCCATTCATGACGCCCGTTGAGGCGAGCTTATCTTCAGGGAAGATTGGGCGAGACGGTTTTTTGTTATTTTCCCAAACGTAGTTGCCATTGCAGGTGGCGACGTCCAGGTTTTGCGTGACGGCCATATCCAGCAGACGCTGGTACATGCCGGGTTTAAAGACGTCATCAATATCCGGGAAAGAGAGATATTGGCCGGTCGCAACGGCCAGGCCGGTATTTCGCGCGATGGACACACCCTGATTAGGTTGTTCAATAACCTGCATCTGTGGCAGCGTTTCGCGCCATTTTTCGACAATCTGCATCGAGCGGTCAGTAGAGCCATCATTGACGATGATGACTTCCATACTGTCGATATGTTGATTGACAAGGCAGGTAAAGAACTGATCGAGAAAAGCTTCACCGTTATAAACGGCAACCACCACGCTTAATAAAGGCGCTGAATTTTGCATATGAAACCTGATTATTTTTGGTTGTCGACCAAAGCAATGTATTGCTGGCAAATGGCGTTGATACCGAACGATGCGATCGTTTCGCGATCAACAACCGGCGGAGAGGCATACAGTTCTGCCAGTGTTTTCGCCAGTGATTCGTCGGTTAACGCTGTCAGACCACGTGCCAGGGGGCCAGTAAGGATCTCAGCAGGGCCGCCAGGGCAGTTTGTACTCACCGGTGGGGTCTGACAGATAATGGACTCCACCAGTACATTACCAAAACCTTCGCAGTCGGAACTTAACACTAAAAGGCGAGCCCCTTTGATCCACGGATAGGGGTTGGTTTCGAACGGGCGGAAAATAATCTTATTTTCGATTCCAAGCTCAGCGGCTAACTGTTTGAGCTGGTCTATTTTGGCGTCAGAGCCTTTGCCCATTAACACCAGCGATGCGTCGATCTTGCTCAGCGCGAACGCGCGCAGAAGCCGGTCGTGTCGCTTGTGTTCATGAAAACGGCCAACGTGGATAATGTAATCCTGCCCCTGCATCTCAAAGGGCGCTTCTGCCAGACGCTGAATTTCAGGGATATCGAAGGGGTTATGGATAACCGCTTTGCGCCGCAGGGGGATAGCGAGTACTTCCGAGAGATCGTGCAGCACGGCGCCGGATACCGCCACAACATTGCGGTTTTCATAGGTATGGCGAATTTTATAATGCTTAAACCAGCGGGAAAGCCCACTGCGATGGCGTAAATAGGAGAAGGAGAACATCCCGTGTACGCAGAACCAGACCTTATCCCGATCCAGCGCGCGGCTGTGCGCCACGATACGGTCGGTTTTATGCAGATGCGAGAAGACAACGTCAAATTTACCGCTGCGTTCTGCCTGCTCAATGGCGCGATCCAGCAAACGGGCGCGACGCGGGATCTCGGTCAACTTCCGCCAGGGTTTTTTACAGGTATCCTGCACAACCTGAAAATCGATGCCTTCCGGAATGGCGTAGTCGCACACCTTCCGTAAGGAGAAAAGGGTAACCTGATGCCCCAGTTCTGTCAGTCCGCTGGAGAGGGTGAGAACCGTTTTTTCAGCTCCTCCACCGGGTAAACCATCAATAATCATTAGGATGCGCATTATTAATCCAGTAATTTTTGATAAAGCGAAATAAGCTGACTTGACAGTTTTTCAGGGGTTGCTTCTCTGACGCGTTCACGCGCCGCAAGCCCCATATTGTTATTTTTTGCCAGTGAAGGAATGGACACGACGGCCTCCTTCAATGTGCGGATATCAAGTGCATCACAGTAAAACCCGTTCTGGCCTTGCGCAATAAATTCTGATCCACCGCAACTCTCTGACGTAATGACGGGCAATCCGCAGGCCATTGCTTCAAGTATGACGTTAGGAAAAGGATCATACAGCGTCGGCAGCAGTAAACCATCAGAAAGCTGATAAAATGGCAGCGTCTCTTTTTGCATCCCCAGGAAACGGATTTGCCCCTCACAGCCTAATGAACGGGCGAGGTCGCGATAGCGGCTTTCAGCTTTATCCTGACCGACCACAATCAGCCACGCTGATGTTCCTGCTATCGCCCGAATAGCGCTTGCCAGACCCTTGCGTTCAAACCCTGAACCCACGAAGCAGAAAATGACGGCATCAGCGGGTAAGCCAAATTGCTTACGCAGTACAGCACGCTGACGCTCTTCTGCCGGAACGAAGCGGCTGGAATCTATTGAATTATAAATCACATGTATCTTTTTTGCGTCAATATCAAAGTCTTCGACGATTTCGCGTTTGATCATCTCCGCATTACAGATAACGGCTTTCAGCTCGGGCGCCTGATACATTTCACGCTCTGCGTGCATTACGTAGCGGTGATAGCGATCGTGCATAAGCAGCTTCGCGCGCCAGGCGGGAAGAATACGCGACCGCTGTAGCAGCCAGCGTCGATGCACGCCATCTCCGGCGCGGTAAATATCACAGCCCGGAATGCGTTCGTGGCTCTGCACAATATCAAACTGCTGTTGCTGCCAGAGCGCGCGCGCGGCATGTGCGAAGCCGCTTTCACGGCTGATGCGACCCCATTTCCGTGGATCGCAAATATGAATGTGCCAGTCGTCCTGCTTTTCACCCTGCCACTCGCGAGTGATGACGTTGAGCTCAAGATTTTGATTACTCAGCGCGGTGAGCGCCCTGGAGACAAAACGTTCCGCTCCCCCATCCGGACGATATTTTTGGCGCACGATGGCCAGACGATGAAGCTTCATTGCAGGTATCTCCTTGCGGCGGAGACGACGGCATCAACGGGTATGGCGTCGAGATAACGTTCCGTCGTTTTTGTATCAATGGCGTCAGGGTTGGGAAGCGGGCCGTAGTTACCTGCCCAGATGACCTCGCCGTTAACCTGCCATGGCGACCAGAACGTCAATTTTGACGGGCCAAACAGCGCCACGCAGGGCGTCTGAAGGGCGGCGGCCATGTGCATGGGTACGGAGTCAACGCCGATGAAGAGGTTCGCATGATCGATCAGCGCGGCCAGCTGGCGCAGGGTTAACTGTCCTGCCAGCGAAACAACACCCGTTTGCGGGGAGGCGGCAAGAATGCGATCGATCATCGCCAGCTCTTTTTTATCCGGACCTGCGGTAAGAACGATGGTGTGGCCGTCCTGCTGCAACGCGGCGATAGTTTGCGCCATTTTGCCTTCGTCCCAGCACTTAAAGAACCAGCGTGAAGTGGGTTGAATAACGATGAAGCCTTCTCCCACGCCATTTTGCGTCAGCTTTTGCTGAGCATGGTGCCAGTCATCCGCACTGTAAGCCATGGTGACGGTAGGGTTGGACGCTACCGGCAGCGCTGACAGTATGGAGAGATTTTGTTCAACGGTATGTAGCGACTGATGGCTGGCCACAGAGACCAGTTCACTGTGACAAAAACGCCAGAATGCATTATTGCGCTTGTTAAAGGCAAACCCGAGCCGAACCGGTGCGCCGGTGAAGCGGGTGGCAATCGCGCTGCGCCACTGATCGGCCAGATTAATCACCAGGTGATAATGCTGAGCGCGCAACGCACGAAGCAGCTGCCACTCTTTTTGCAGGTGCTTCAGTGTCCCCAGCTGCTTCCATTTACGATCGATACCGTAGATCGTACCGATTGCCGGATGCGCGGCGAGCATGTCTCGCGTCTCTTCATAGAGAAGCACGTCGATTTGGGCTTCAGGCCATTTTTGGCGTAATGAATTGATGACGGGGGTAGTGAGTAACATGTCACCATGATGGCGAAGTTTGATCAGTAAAATGCGCAAATCAGGCGTGTCAGGTAAGTTATTCATCATCATCTTATCGGCGTTGTACTATTGGCAATTCTAATAGACCTGGTAACGACTTGCACTCTTTCTCCATAATGTCGGGAATTTCCCCGGAAGGGTTTACTCCTGCTTTCGGGCGTGCGTAACATAGCGCTAACTATTTTGTCTTGCGGGCTCATTATGAAAAAACCAGCGTTTATCATCACGATCGATACCGAAGGGGATAATCTCTGGCAGAACCACCGGGTGATCAAAACGGAAAACGCGCGCTACCTGGCGCGGTTTCAGGCGCTTTGTGAACGTTTCGGCTTTAAGCCCGTCTGGCTGACCAACTACGAGATGGCAGTCGAACCGGTATTTATTGCGTTCGCTAAAGAGGTCATAGCCCGCGGCCAGGGTGAGGTGGGGATGCATCTCCATGCCTGGAACAGCCCTCCGGAGCACGATCTTACCGGTGATGACTGGCGCTGGCAGCCTTATCTGATTGAGTTTTCAGACGAGGTGATGCGTGAGAAAGTGGTATTTATGACCCGCTTACTGGAAGAGACCTTCCAGACAAAAATGCTCAGCCATCGCGCCGGGCGCTGGGCATTTGACAGCCGTTACGCCAGGCTGCTGATCGAGCTGGGTTATCAGGTAGATTGTTCCGTCACGCCGCGCGTGAACTGGCGAAATGCGAAAGGTGCCCCTCAGGGAAGTGGCGGAACGAATTACCAGCATTTTCCCGATCGCGCTTACTTTCTGGACGCAGACGATATTTCCCGTCCTGGAAACAGCCCGTTACTCGAAGTGCCGATGAGCATCCAGTATAAACACCCGGCATGGCTGAATTCCCTGAAGCAGGGTTATGATCGTCTTCGCGGTAAATACCGTTCTCCGTCAGTTAACTGGTTACGCCCGTCCGGCGAGAACGCGGCGGAGATGATTAAGGTTGCGCAGCAGTGCCTGTCTCAGGGGAATGACTACGTGGAGTTTATGCTTCATTCGTCGGAATTTATGCCTGGCGGCAGCCCGACGTTTAAAGATGAGGCGGCGATTGAAGATTTATATCAGGATTTGGAACAGCTCTTTACCTGGCTATCAGATAAAACGGTGGGAATGACGCTGGCAGAGTTTTACCAGTACAAAAAAGCATAATGCCCGCCAGGCGGGCATATTTGCTATTGCTGCTTTGTTTGCGAGAAAGGTGTACTCAACGCAAAGATAATCATAAAGAAGATGAGGGCTTCTGAGCTGAGCAGTATGACATCCGTCAGTCCATACAAAAGCAAAAGAAGCATTGACGTTAGCAGCAGCGCATTTCTGTTTCGCAGAGCATACGCAATCATTGAAACAAAGAAAAAGAGCATTACCGCCACGCCGGGGATCCCCTGCAAAGAGAACTTCTCAATGAATTCGTTGTGCAGGTGGACCTTAATGTATTCGAGCGCGCTGCCAAGGTGTGGATGTCCGTCTTTAATATACTGCTGCGTCCATGCTTCACGCTCTTCCAGCGATTGCCCTAACGGATGGGCAAGTCCATTCTGAATACCTACCGTCCACATGGAAAAACGAGCGCCGAGTGACGTGCGGTCAATACCCTGTTGATATCTCTGATATTCAAGCTGTGTTTGGGATATTTTAGGCGATATTAACGGCTTGTAGCTAACGATGATAATACCAGCCACAATACATAAAAAGATGAGGGTGGATTTAAGGTGAATACGCCTGAAGTGATAGAGCGTCAGCACTATCGCCAGGAGCAGATAAAGCCCCATTGCAGCGCGCGTGCCCGTGAGCAGTATGACGAAGTAAGAAAGTAAAATGGTTAAACCAGCAACAACGTAAAGCGTCACGTTCTTCTGTAGGTAAAGACTGTACACGAATGCCAGCGATAACACGGAATAAACATAAGCTGAAACGGTGGCTCGGTTAATCGCCATCTCGACGCGAGCCATCCCTTGCGTTGCCTGCCACAGGCCATATCCCGTTGCGAGTACAAACCCCGCAGCTGAGGCGTACAGGAAATATTTTTTAAAGGTCTCTTTATCGAGATAGGATTTAAAACGGTCAATATAGAATATCAGGACGCTCGCCAGGATTAATTTTTTACTTGAATCGAGATAATCGCTGTAAAGATTCATCCCCTGATTATGGTACTCATAGATGACATACCAGCTAAGGTTCAGTAATCCAATCAATAAAATCGGCAGCGCTATGGTAAAAGGACGCAGCGTAATTTTTTTATATTCGAACGCCAGGCCGATAATGCTGACGTAAATAGCAATATAGAAAAACTCTCTCTGTTTTCCTGAACTAACCAATGCCAACATCAAAGAGATGAGGCTCAAAATGAGTGTCAGCCGATACAGTCGTGGTCTTATTTTTTCCATAACGCCTCAATAACCCTTTTTTTGTAGCTAAAACGAACATCGGTGGAAAGGAAAAACGACAATGTATACATGGATTTTACGCGTTGCGTAACGAGCGCCAGGTGTTGGTCTGAGAGATATGTCCGATGGTTGCTGTAGATATCAAACCAGTGGCAATTGACGAGAGGCCTGTAGGAGGATGGAAATGTGTTTTCCATCTGTAGCGTACACTCGACCAGCGTAGATATTTTGCTGGCATCCAGAACGCTCGATAAACTGTCGCTGCGTTTAATATAATAATAGTGGCCCTGGCGCTGATAAGCTATTTTACTCGACTGCATTAGCATGCCGGGAAAAACAGCGAAATCCTCATAGCATTGCAGAGAGGGAATCGGATTGTTTTCATAAAGCTTACGATGAACAAACTGACCGATGAGATGCGCCTGAAAATCTTTGTGACGTAAGAAACGCGAGATTGCTTCATGCTGTGACAAGGAAATCGGGTTAAATCCCCGCCACTCTGCGCTTATTTTCCGGGGATCGCGAATCTCAAGCAAACGCGTCAGCAGCATGTCCGGGCGCTGTGCTTTCAGGAAGGTGATTGCGTCTCTCAGGCTACCCGGCTTTAAGCAATCGTCACTGTCGAGCATCGTAATGTACTCTCCCGATGCCAGCGCGACGGCACTGTTTCGGACCTGGCCTACGTTACGAAAGTTCACGGTCCGGGTTATGACCTGCGGAAATTTAGGCGACCACTCGTCAATTATTGCCTGCGTGGCATCCTCAGAACTGTCGTTAAAAATAATGATTTCTGTGTCCTGGACGGTTGCTGCCAGCAGGCTCGAAAGCGTGGCGGGCAGCGTATCTTCAGCATTATGCGCAGCAATGATGACGCTTAAAAAAGCCATAAAAATTAGTGTCCTTGAGCGTCGATAGCGCGATCCAGTGAGCGGGCTTTCGGCAAGCGTCGAATAAACTGCTGGAGTTCGTCTAAAGCGGGTTCAGTCACCGCGAAAAGCTCTTCCCTCTCCTGAGGGAAATAATAACGTGTTTCAAAGACATAAGAGCAAATGTTGTCGTCATTACCAATCAGCATCACGTTGCCAAGCGGACGTTGTTCATAGTGGCAGCAAGGCCCAAACAGCAGAACCACCGGCACGCCGACAGCGTCTGCAATGTAGACATTACCCGAATCAGACGCGATGTAGCAGTCCATTTTAGAAATGGCCCAGGGAAGCTCTTCGAGCGAAATTTTGCCAATCAGATTGATAAAATTCGGGATATCACCGTAAAGGCGGGTGATATCGTCCATCCACGACTGTTCGTTTGGCGCGCCGAAGACATAAAACTCGCAGGGTAAATCGGCGAGACGATCCACAATCCGCTTCCAGATAGCAGGCGGCACCGTTTTGGCTTTATTACCCGCCGCAATGCTGATGCCGATGCGGATAACGTCTGGTTTATCAAGAATGGCCGGGTAAGTCGTCGGTTTGAAGAGCGGCTTTGTGGCGTGCTTGGGAGAGTCCTGCCAGGTGAGTGAGCGATCGGCCAGTTTCAGGTAATTCGTCACCGAAAGCGTTTTTTTGCCATGCTCAACGATACCGTCGGCAGCGAGATAGAAAATTCCGTGATACCACCTGCGAGTGTAAATGCTTAAAAATTGTTTGTTTTTTGCATTGCAGACGGCGGCAAAAAAGAGGTTTACGCTGTTGGGCTGTAGCAGGTAGACGTTGTCGTAGCGGTTCATGATCCTGCAAGCGAAGCAGAGCTTACGCCACAGGCTGCGCTTATGCTGCTCAATAAAATAGATCTGCTCGATAGTCTCATCATGCTTCGCCAGCGCGCCAACGCTGCGACTGACCAACACATCGCTTTTTTGCAGATGTGCCAGAAGAGGTGTCGCATTAATAAAGTCACCGATTTTGGCTGTCTGAATGACAAGGTTTTTACCCGTGTCTTTCCGAAACAGCTTCCGGAGGAACTTCACCGGAAAGAGTAAAATCAGCAGAAATACATAACTCATGGGTTAAATATCCCTGTTGGAAAGCCGATGGCTGCCCTGTAAAAATGAAAAAATAGCATCTGCGCTAATATCCTTCGTTTGTTGCGTAGGGCTGACCATCTGATGCTGGTTTTTACCGTAACCCCCGATCAATCCCGGATCGGTCGGGCCGAAAATCGTGATATTAGGACGATCCAGTGCGGCGGTTAAATGGCTTAATCCTGTATCCACAGAAACGACGGCGTTAGCGCCCGCCAGCTGTGCGGCAACTTGCGCCAGCGTGAGTTTGGGCAACACCTCGACGTGGGAAAAGCCTGCTGCCAGACGCTCCGCGCGCTGCCGCTCATGTTCAGCACCCCACGGGAGTTTAATATGGATACCGCAAGGTTGCATTAGTTCAATCAGTCTTCGCCAGTGCGTTTCCGGCCAGTGCTTGTCGTCGCGCGTTGTGGCATGCAGGAAGACCAGATACGGCTCGCTATCCTTCTCCGTTTCGCGCAGAAAATGCTGTGCGATGGCGTAGTCACCCTGGGCGTCGGGTTTTGCATAGCCGAGACTCTTTGCGAACAGTTCGCGGGTGCGTTCCACGGCGTGCTGCTGCCTGGCAATATGGTGGCGACGGTTATAGAACAGGCTCGCCAGCGGTTCGCGGGCGGTTTGCCAGTCCATACCGTGCTTTACGCCGTGCGCCAGACGCGTGACCAGCGCCGCGCTTTTGACCAGCCCCTGCGCGTCAATGATGACGTCGTAACGCTGCGCCTGTACCGCTTCGCGAAAGGCTTTACGTTCGGCTCTAATCGGTGCGGAGAACCACGCTTTGCGCCAGCGGCGAATGGCCACCGGGATCACGCGGTCAACGGCTTCATGCCAGGTGGGGATTTGCGCGAAGCCTTCTTCCACCACCCAGTCAAAACGGATACCAGGGATGGCCCGCATCGCGTCCGTCAACGACGGCAGCGTATGCAGAACATCACCCATTGAGGAGGTTTTAACGATCAATACCCGCATCCGTTATCCTTCTTCGCTCAACAGCAGTTCGTTGAGTTCTTCGAGAACGCGCTGCGGCGTAATGTCGATCAGGCTCTGATGGTAACCTTCTGCCGCATCGCCTTTGCGGACTTTGTGATAGCCGGTAATGAGACGAATAACGCGCGCCTTGTGCGACAGCGGCGGCGTGAAGTCCGGGCTGCTCGGGCCATACAGCGCAACCAGCGGACGATCCAGCGCGGCGGCGACGTGCATTAAACCGGAGTCGTTCGTTACCACGGCTTTACAGGCGGCAATCAGGATAACCGCCTGCTCAAGCTGCGTTTCCCCGGCGAGGTTGCGGCACCAGGCCTGTTGCTCGGTGCTGAGCGTGGCGAGGATTTCATTGCCCGCCTCGTGATCTTTCGCCGAGCCAAACAGCACAATCTGATAACCCTCGTCAATCAGCTGTTTCGCCAGTTCTGCGTAGTGGTAGTGCGGCCAGCGTTTAGCCGGGCCAAATTCTGCGCCGGGGCAGAAGCCAATCATCGGGCGTTCAGAGGAAATGCCAAACGCGTTGCAGATGTGGGATTTCTCCCCGTCGTTAACCTGAAGCTGCGGCCACAGTAGCGGCTGCGGCAGATCTTTCGCGCTGCGCATGACGCCTTTGTCGTAGGCCAGCGCCACGTAGCGCTCCACCATCAGCGGCCAGGCTTCTTTATCCAGCACCCGGGCATCGTTCAGCAGGCCGTAGCGCATTTCGCCGCGCCAGCCGGTACGGTGCGGGATGCCTGCAAAGAAGGGCACAAGGGCGGATTTGAAGGAGTTAGGCAGCACGTATGCGCGATCGTAGCGCTTCTCGCGCAGGCTATGGCCGAGCTTGCGGCGCTCGCCGATTTCCAGCGCCCCGTGGCCGAGCGGCATCGCGATCGCCTCGTTCACTTCCGGCATACGCGACAACAGCGGACGGCACCATGCGGGTGCCATCACGTCGATTATCGCCTGGGGATAACGCGCCTTGAGCGTGCGATAGAGACTTTGCGACATCATCATGTCGCCCACCCATGACGGGCCGATCACCAGAATTCTCATACTTACGCGTCGCGGTTCAGCCAGGCCATATATTCCGTTACGCCTTCGGCAACGGTCTTGAACGGCTTGTCGTAGCCTGCGGCGCGCAGGTTGGTCAGGTCCGCCTGCGTGAACGCCTGGTAGCGGCCTTTCAGCTTATCCGGGAACGGAATGTACTCGATGCTGCCTTTCTTATGGTACGCCAGCGTGGCGTCAGCCACCGCCTGGAAGGATTCTGCGCGGCCCGTGCCCAGGTTGAAAATGCCGGAGACGCCGTTCTCCAGGAACCACAGGTTTACGGCTGCAACGTCGGCTACGTAGACGAAGTCACGCTTGAAGCCGTCGCTGCCTTCGAACAGTTTCGGGCTTTCACCGTTATTCAGCTGGGTGTTCAGGTGGAACGCCACGCTCGCCATGCTGCCCTTGTGCCCTTCGCGCGGCCCGTAAACGTTGAAGTAGCGGAAGCCGACAATCTGTGAGTTCGCTTCCGGCAGGATCTGGCGCACGTACTCGTCAAACAGGAACTTGGAGTAGCCGTAGACGTTCAGCGGCTGCTCGTATTCGCGGGATTCGATGAAGTCCGAGGTGCGCCCGCCGTAGGTTGCTGCTGAGGAGGCATACAGGAACGGAATTTCACGCTCCAGGCAGTAGTGCAGGATCTCTTTAGAGTACTGATAGTTGTTATCCATCATGTACTTGCCGTCCCACTCGGTGGTGGAAGAGCACGCACCTTCGTGGAAGATGGCTTCGATCTCGCCGAACTCTTCACCCGCCATAATCTGGATAAGGAAGTCTTCTTTATCCATGTAGTCAGCGATGTTCAGATCCACCAGGTTAACGAACTTGGTGCCGTCTTTCAGGTTGTCCACCACCAGAATGTCGGTGATGCCCTTATCATTGAGGGCCTTAATAATGTTGCTGCCGATAAAACCCGCGCCGCCGGTAACGATGATCATAACTGTAACCTTTGAAGTGTTGAGCCCGGGGACAATCCCGGACGCTAATAGTCATATCATATCATCACAATGCCCGGTCTTCAGCCATTCACCGATATGCAGCAGGGGTACACGTGATTTATGCTGCAAAAACGAGAAGAGATACGGCGTCATCTCGTCATGAACTATAGGTTTGGGTAATATGTGCCAAAATTTGCCGAGTCTGGAGAATTGCAATGCGTGGTGATTTTTACAAACAGTTAAACAGCGACCTCGACACCGCACGTGCGGAAGGGTTGTTCAAAGAAGAGCGTATTATCACGTCTGCCCAGCAGGCGGATATCATCGTTGCCGACGGCAGCCATGTGATCAACTTTTGCGCGAACAACTACTTAGGTCTTGCGAATCACCCTGAGCTGATTGCCGCCGCGAAAAACGGCATGGACACCCACGGCTTCGGCATGGCCTCCGTGCGCTTCATCTGCGGCACCCAGGACAGCCACAAGCAGCTTGAGCAAAAGCTGGCGAACTTCCTCGGAATGGAAGACGCGATTCTGTACTCCTCCTGCTTCGACGCCAACGGCGGTCTGTTTGAAACCCTGCTCGGCGCAGAAGATGCGATTATCTCCGACGCCCTGAACCACGCCTCTATCATCGACGGTGTTCGCCTGTGTAAAGCGAAGCGTTTCCGCTACGCCAACAACGACATGGTTGAGCTGGAAGCCCGCCTGAAAGAGGCCCGTGAAGCGGGGGCCCGCCACGTGCTGATCGCGACCGACGGCGTGTTCTCCATGGACGGCGTGATCGCCAACCTGAAGGGCGTGTGCGACCTGGCGGATAAATATGACGCGCTGGTGATGGTCGATGACTCCCACGCGGTCGGTTTTGTCGGCGAAAATGGCCGCGGCTCCCACGAGTACTGTGACGTGATGGGCCGCGTGGACATCATCACCGGTACGCTGGGCAAAGCGCTCGGCGGCGCGTCCGGCGGTTATACCGCTGCGCGTAAAGAGGTGGTTGAGTGGCTGCGCCAGCGCTCCCGCCCGTACCTGTTCTCCAACTCCCTGGCGCCGGCGATTGTGGCCGCCTCCATCAAAGTGCTGGAGATGGTGGAGTCCGGGGCTGAACTGCGCGACCGCCTGTGGGCAAACGCCCGTCTGTTCCGCGAAAAAATGAGCGCCGCAGGGTTCACCCTGGCCGGCGCTGACCACGCGATCATTCCGGTGATGCTGGGCGACGCAGTTGTGGCGCAGCAGTTTGCCCGCGAGCTTCAGAAAGAAGGGATTTACGTGACCGGGTTCTTCTTCCCGGTGGTACCAAAAGGTCAGGCGCGTATCCGCACCCAGATGTCTGCGGCGCATTCGCCTGAACAAATTGAGCGTGCGGTGGAAGCCTTTACCCGCATCGGCAAACAGCTGGGCGTAATTGCCTGAGGACGTGTGATGAAAGCGTTATCCAAACTGAAAGCGGAAGAAGGGATTTGGATGACCGACGTGCCGGAGCCGGAAGTCGGTCATAACGATCTGCTGATCAAAATTCGTAAAACCGCCATCTGCGGTACTGACGTTCACATCTACAACTGGGATCAGTGGTCGCAAAAAACCATTCCTGTCCCAATGGTTGTCGGTCACGAATATGTTGGTGAAGTGGTCGGCATCGGCCAGGAAGTAAAAGGTTTTAGCATTGGCGATCGCGTCTCTGGTGAAGGCCATATTACCTGCGGTCACTGCCGCAACTGCCGTGGTGGTCGCACCCACCTGTGCCGTAACACCGTCGGCGTGGGCGTAAACCGTCCGGGCTGCTTCGCGGAATATCTGGTGATCCCGGCGTTTAACGCCTTCAAAATCCCGGACAATATCTCTGACGATCTGGCCTCCATTTTCGACCCGTTCGGCAACGCGGTACACACCGCGCTCTCCTTCGACCTGGTCGGTGAAGACGTGCTGGTCTCCGGAGCCGGCCCAATCGGCATTATGGCGGCAGCCGTGGCGAAGCACGTGGGCGCGCGCAACGTGGTGATCACCGACGTGAACGAATACCGCCTGTCGCTGGCGCGCAAAATGGGCGTCACCCGCGCGGTGGATGTCTCGAAAGAGAGCCTGACCGACGTGATGGAAGAGTTGGGTATGACCGAAGGCTTTGACGTAGGCCTGGAGATGTCCGGCGCGCCGCCGGCGTTCCGCACCATGCTCGACACCATGAACCACGGTGGCCGTATCGCGATGCTGGGCATTCCGCCGTCAGATATGTCCATCGACTGGAACAAAGTCATCTTCAAGGGGCTGTTCATCAAGGGCATCTATGGCCGCGAGATGTTCGAAACCTGGTACAAGATGGCAGCGCTGATCCAGTCCGGCCTGGATCTGTCCCCGATTATCACTCACCGTTTCTCCATCGATGAGTTCCAGCAGGGCTTCGACGCGATGCGTTCCGGCCAGTCAGGGAAAGTGATCCTGAGCTGGGATAAGTAAACAAAAAGGGGCCTCAGGCCCCTTTTTTTACTGATTCTTTTTCTCTTCATCCGTCAGGTAGCGCACCTTGCGGGTGTAGTCCTGCCCTTTGAACAGCAGTTTGTTATCCGGCGATTCAAGATACTTCTGCCATTCGGAAAGCGGGAAACCCCCGTGCGCGCCAATCACCTCTTTCGGCACAACGGCTTCCTGACCGCCGATCTTCTTGGAGACCGGCCAGTTCATCCAGTCGCCCAGGTTAACCGTTTTTACATCCAGCATGTCCAGCAGCGCAGCGAGCGGCAGCTGATCGGTCGGCGGCTGCGTGTCGTCCATCAGCTCCCAGGTATCCTGGAACAGCGTCAGCCACAGCGGGCAGATGCGGCGCCAGGTCTTTTTGGTTGCGGCAAGAAACGCGCCGTTAACGTGATCGACCAGATACGGGCGCACCGTTTCTTTGTAATAGGCCGGCACTTTTTCTGCGGGGGCGCCGTCCAGCTTGGCAATCATTTTGCCCTGACGGAAGCTGGAGTAGATGTGCATATCGGCCATGTTGATCTCGGGCATCTTCAGCAGGTTGAGATCGGAGTCGATCATCAGCACCCCTTCACCGCGCGCCTGAAGCGGAGCGTTAAGCTTCACCAGACGGCTGAGGTAGATCTGCTTATAGCGATACCCCTCTTCACGTTTTGGCAGCGTGAGGGTCACAACGCGGGTTTTTGGCGGCAGCTCGCCGAAAGCGGATTCAGGCTGATCGCTGACGATAACAATCTCGCTGACGTCGGTGGCGTAACGCGCTGCAAAGGTCGCTGACAATAACGCCTCTTCGACGAAATCCGCGCCCGTACAGGGGATCACAATGGAATCAACCGCAACGAGATCGCGCGTGGCCGGAAGGGAAGCGTAAGGAATGTTATGACGCCCGGTAATGTGGCGGTAGCGAGCATTCAGGAATTTAAACATGTTCTTCTCGTTTGGTTATTGCGCGCCAAGAACGGCCTCGACACCGTTAACATAGCTTTCAATTGCATACGCGTTGCAGACATTCTGGTGCGCGGCTGCGGCGAGCCGGGCGCGCAGAGCAGGATCCTGCCAGATATTATCCAGATGTTGAGCAAGTTGCGACACATCGCTCCACGGAAACAGCAGCCCGGTCGACTCATGGTCGATCAATTCTGCCGTGCCGGTCACCTTTGAGCCAATCACTGGGATGTTCAGCAGCATTGCCTCCAGCACGACGCGGGGCAAACCTTCGCTCTTTGAAGCCAGAATAAACGCGTCAAAGGTGGCGAGATAGTCAAAAGGCGTATTCTGGAAACCGGTAAAAATGACGTGCTCAGCAATCCCCAGCGCGTCAGCCTGTGCCGTCAGCGCGCCGCGTTCAGCCCCTTCACCGACCAGCACCATCTTCCATTTTGCCTGCGGGTGCTTCTGGTTGAACTGGGCCAGCGCCTCCAGCGTATGGTGGTTGGCCTTCCGGGGGATTAACGATCCAATGCTGCCAAACACAAACGTGTCGTCATCAATGTTCAGACGCTGGCGCATGGCGCGTCGGTCAGGCAAGGGCTGGTGGATGTCGATGGCGTTGTTGACCGTGGTGCACAGCGCTGGCCGGACGCCATGCTGAAGAAGCACGCGTTCAACGCCGTGCGAGACGGCGATGATTTTTGTGGCGTGGGCATTCACCAACTTCACCAGCGGCGGGGTCAGCACCGGTTCAATCCGGCAGTGCTGGATTATCCGCGCATGCAGGTTCGCGCCCGCGAGATATCCTTCTTCGTTAGAGCCCGGCTGGTTGTTCATGTACAGCGTATCGAAACCGCCTTCCCTGAAAATCGTCTCGATCTTGCTGACGTTGGGCCGGATGCGCCAGAGCGTATCAATATGTCGGGTAAACGACTTGCGGGCGCTGCGCGAGAAAAACAGCAGGCCACGGCCCAGCTCTTTTGCAACCTTCGCCCAACCGGGCTGCTTTTGCTGCGGAATGACAATTAACGGGATGCCAATGCCGTTCAACACCTGGCCGATGGTTTGTCCTTCTGCCCGGCTGTAATCACTATAAAAACAACAGGTAATATCAAACTTCTCGCGGTTAATCCGCTTCAGAAGTTCGAGCATGCTGTTGGTACCTCCTCCCCACTCTTTACCGGTATCGAGGAGCAGAATTTTGTGTCGTTGCGGCATCTTTCTACCTTAATCGCCTGTCACTGGGTTGGGCTCGCTGCTGTTTTTTTCCCCCAGCCCTGCCACTGGTGCTGGAAGTACTGCACCAGCGTACTCTGGCTTACGCTTTCGCCAATTACCGTGAAGAAGCGGGTGGCATACACCGGTTCAGGCGGCTGCTTCAGCGTGCAGTTCTTCACGCCACGGAACGGGTTACGCGGCTGCGTTGCGGGCGGTTGCGCACTACCCGGGCGAGAGGTATCCACCTGAGGTTCGTTGAGCAGATCGCTCGGACGCACCAGCGTGATATCAGCGGGTAAGCTCGGTAACATTTGCTGCAAAACGCGAACGGTAGACGGATGCGGGTGCCCGATGGCAATCGCCGAACCGTTACGGCGCGCCAGCTGAACCGCGCGGTTGAACTGCACGCGGATATCCGCTTCGTTCTGGGAGTCGTCCAGGAAGACTTTGCGCTTGATGACCTTCACCCCCGTACCCTGAGCGGCACGCATCGCCTGGCTGTTGCCAATGGTCATGCTGTCGAGGAAATAGAGATTGTAACGCTCCAGCGCCTGCATCACCTTCAGCATACCGTACAGGCTGGAGGTCATCGCGCTGCCCATATGGTTATTCAGACCCACGGCATACGGCACTTTATTGTACGCATCGCGGATGATGCGATCGATCTCGTCGCTGCTCATGTCCGGGCGCAGGGTATCTTTTTCCAGCGGCTGCTTGCTGAGGGGAGCCATCGGCAGATGGATGAGGACCTGATGGCCGCCATTGTGTGCTTTGGTCGCCATTTCATGCGCGTGAGGCGCATTTGGCAGGACGGCAACAGAGATGGCTGACGGCATCGCCAGCACCTGATTTTCATAGTGTGGTCGATAACCGAAGTCATCAATCACAATCGCGAGTTTGCCTGCATAAACCGGTGCAGCCAGCGCCAGTGCGCTGACGACGGAAAAAACAATTCGACGAAATTGAAGCAAAACTTATCTTCCCAACCACGGCTGTGGATTGACCGCCTGACCCTGACGACGAATTTCGAAATAGAGTGACGGGCGGCCCTGACCGCCACTGCTGCCCACAAGGGCAATAGGTTGACCGGCGCGCACCTGAGTGCCGACGCTGACCAGCGCGCTCTGGTTGTAGCCGTAAAGACTCATGTCGCCTTTACCATGCTCGACCACCACCACGAGCCCGTAACCCTGTAGCCAGTCGGCCAGGATCACGCGACCATCGGCGATGGCTTTCACTTCGCTACCTTCAGACGCACCGATAACGATCCCTTTCCAACGTAGCTCACCCTGCAACTGTTCGCCATAGCGATGCAGGATCGTACCGCGAACGGGCCAGTAGGCCTGACCACGAGGGGAACCGAGGCCGCCGGTGCGCGACATCAGGGAACGTTCATTTTCAGTCGGCTTATAGGTGGTGCCTTTCCGGGAGGCTTCCTGCTGCTTATTGCGCACCGCCTGCGCTTCGCGGGCTTCTTTTTCGGCGCGCGCTTTGGCTGCGGCTTCTGCCCGGGCAATGCTGTTACGCAGTTTCGATTCGTTGGCGCGCATTTCGCTCAGCTGGCTTTGTCCTGCCTGGATAGAAGACTCCAGGCCGGCGAGCGTCTTCTTACGCTCATTGCGCGCCTGCTCAAGCTTCTCCTGCTGCGCCTGCTGATCGTAGAGTAGAGTTTGCTGCTGGCTCTGCTTCTCTTCCAGCTCGGCTTTTTGCGTGGTGACTTCTTCGCGCGTCTGTTTCAGCTGCGCAATGGTCTCCTGACGAGCCTGGTTGAGATAGCCGAAATAGGCCTGTAAACGCTGGCCGCGCTGGCTCTCTTCACCGCTGAGGATCAGCTGAAGGCCAGTGTGTTCACCCTGACGGAAAGCGGCATCAAGCTGTGCAGCCAGGTTGCGTTCCTGGGCGTCACGCTGGCGCTCCAGTTTCGCAATCGACGCGTTCATTTCATCGATTTGCTTATTGAGCTGGGCAAGGGTGTTTTGCGTTTCACGCAGCTTACGCGCAGCGGCGGAAATGGCCTCTTCCTGCTTTTTAAGCTGGGCAAGCAGGGCAGAACGCTGTTGCTGCTGCTGGCGTACCGCACGCTCTTTGGCGGCGATATCGGCCTGAATGGATTTGAGCTGGTCGCGGTCATCCGCGTGGGCGGATGCGGCGCACAGCAATACGCCAGCGCTGAGTGCGCTGGCGCAAAGCAGAGGTCTGACTGATAACCGAAGCGGCTTCACGACCCATGTGATTGAAAAAATCGCCTTTCCCCTCATGGGGAGCGATTATTCCACGATGAACAGCGGCTTGCCAGTCATCTCTTCAGGGATTTCCATACCCATCAGCGACAACATGGTTGGCGCGATGTCGGAAAGCTTGCCGCCTTCCACTGCTTTCACTGATTTATCACCCACATAAATCAGTGGAACAGGCAGGTTGGTATGGGCGGTATGCGCCTGACCGGTTGCCGGGTCACGCATCTGTTCTGCGTTACCGTGATCGGCGGTGATCAGCAGCTGGCCTCCCACGGATTCAACCGCTTTTGCGACCTGCTCTACGCAGTGGTCCAGCGCCTCAACCGCCTTAACGGCGGCTTCCATCACGCCGGTGTGACCTACCATGTCACCGTTCGGATAGTTACAGATGATGGTGTCGTAATTACCGCTTTCGATCGCGGCCACCAGTTTTTCGGTCAGCTCCGCAGAGCTCATTTCTGGCTGGAGATCGTAAGTCGCGACTTTCGGCGAGTTGATCAGAATGCGGTCTTCGCCTTTGAACGGCTCTTCTACGCCGCCGTTAAAGAAGAAGGTCACGTGCGCATACTTCTCCGTTTCGGAGATACGCAGCTGGGTTTTATCGTTTTTCGCCATCCACTCGCCGAAGGTATTTTCCAGCGACGCTGGCGGATACGCGCAGGGAGCCTTGATATCCGCTGCATACTCGGTCAGCTGGATGAAATCGAGCTTCGCCACTTTCTTACGGGCGAAACCGTCGAAATCACTGTTGACGAAAGCACGGGTGATTTCGCGCGCGCGGTCAGCGCGGAAGTTCATGAAGATCAGCGCATCGCCATCTTCCATGGCGGCATCGGCCTGGCCTTCAGCGCGGATCACGGTTGCTTTCACGAATTCGTCGTTTTCATCACGCGCGTAAGCCGCTTCCAGACCTTCCACGGCGGTCGCGAACTGGAACTCACCTTTTGCCAGGGTCAGCAGATCGTAGGCTTGCTCAACGCGGTCCCAGCGGTTATCGCGGTCCATCGCATAGTAGCGGCCAATGATGGACGCCACGCGGCCTTTGCCCAGTGCGGTAAATTTCTCTTCAAAGGCTTTCAGCGAGCCCTTAGCGCTGCGTGGCGGCGTATCGCGACCGTCCAGGAAGGCGTGCAGATAGATTTTTTCCGCACCGCGTTCAGCGGCCAGTTCAACCATCGCCATGATGTGATCTTCGTGGCTGTGAACGCCGCCCGCAGAGAGCAGGCCCATAATGTGAACGGCCTTGCCTGCGGCAACAGCTTTATCCACTGCTCCGGTGAGCGTTGGGTTGGCAAAGAATGTACGTTCTTTGATTTCAACGTCCAGGCGCGTCAGGTCCTGATAAACGATACGGCCTGCGCCCAGGTTCACGTGACCCACTTCTGAGTTGCCCATCTGACGATCCGGCAGGCCGACTTCCAGACCAGACGCGTCAATCAGGGTGTGGGGACGTTTTGCCCATAGCGCATCCATTACCGGGGTTTTGGCGTTGAAAATGGCGTTATCCTGCTGATCTTCACGGTAGCCATAGCCATCCAGAATCACCAGTACCATAGGTTTTTTAGAAACCGACATTGCGACAACCTCATGCTCAAGAGACAAAAAATTTGCGTAATTTTACTACAGCTGAATCGATAAAATAGCCGCAGAAGATCAAAGAAAGCGTGGAGGCAAGGCCGTTCTCGAGCCATTTTGAGGCTTTTTTTTCGTGGCATGCCGCAGAAAATAGATTAGCTTTATGTCGCTGGCTGTATTTGCCACAGCGCACAGGTATACTCCTGTCCTGGTTTTTTTAATCACTTAGTCGGGAGTTGTTACCCCCCATGCAAGAAATTATGCAATTCGTTAGCCGCCACCCGGTTCTGAGCATCGCGTGGATTGGCCTGCTGGTCGCTGTACTGTTCACCACATTTAAGGGACTGACGTCTAAAATTAAGGTGATCACCCGCGGTGAAGCGACACGTCTGATCAACAAAGAGGACGCCGTTGTGGTTGATCTGCGTCAGCGCGACGATTTCCGCAAGGGCCACATTGCAGGTGCTATCAACCTGCTGCCAGCGGAAATCAAAGCGAACAACATTGGTGAGCTGGAGAAGCATAAAGCCCAGCCGATTATCGTTGTTGACGGCACAGGCATGCAGGCGCAGGAATCTGCCAACGCACTGCATAAAGCAGGCTTTGAAAACGTAACGGTGCTGAAAGAAGGCATCTCCGGCTGGAGCGGGGAGAATCTTCCTTTAGTGCGCGGTAAATAAGGAGTTAAGTGATGGCCAATATTGAGATCTACACCAAAGCAACGTGCCCGTTCTGCCACCGAGCGAAAGCGCTGCTGTCCAGCAAAGGCGTAACGTTCAAGGAACTGCCGATCGATGGTGACGCGATTAAACGCGAAGAGATGATCCAACGCAGTGGTCGCACTACGGTTCCACAGATTTTTATTGATGCGCAGCACATTGGCGGCTGTGATGACTTGTATGCGCTCGACGCCCGCGGTGGACTCGATCCGCTGCTGAGCTAGAGACTTTAGGACAATTAAAAAGGGTTTTTCCATGTCAGAACAAAACAACACCGAGATGACTTTCCAGATCCAGCGCATCTACACCAAGGATGTCTCTTTCGAAGCGCCAAACGCGCCGCACGTTTTCCAGAAAGACTGGCAGCCAGAGGTTAAACTTGATCTGGATACCGCATCCACCCAGCTGGCGGATGACGTGTATGAAGTCGTACTGCGTGTCACCGTGACCGCCTCTCTGGGCGAAGAAACTGCATTCCTGTGCGAAGTACAGCAGGGCGGTATCTTCTCCATCGGCGGCATCGAAGGCAACCAGATGGCGCATTGCCTGGGTGCATACTGCCCGAATATCCTGTTCCCGTATGCGCGTGAATGCATCACCAGCCTGGTTTCTCGCGGTACATTCCCGCAACTGAACCTTGCGCCAGTCAACTTTGATGCGCTGTTCATGAACTATTTGCAGCAGCAGGCTGGCGAAGGTGCCGAACAACATCAGGATGCCTGATGAGCACTGTTAATGCGTCAATGACTGTGATCGGTGCCGGCTCTTACGGCACCGCTCTTGCCATCACGCTGGCAAGAAATGGTCACGACGTGGTCCTGTGGGGCCACGATCCAAAACATATCGCGACGTTGCAACACGACCGCTGCAACGTGGCGTTTCTCCCGGACGTTCCGTTCCCTGACTCTCTCTATCTGGAAAGCGACCTCGCGACCGCGCTGGCGGCCAGCCGCAATATTCTGATTGTGGTGCCGAGCCATGTGTTTGGCGAAGTCCTGCGTCAGATCAAGCCGCTGATGCGTGCGGATGCGCGTATTGTGTGGGCGACGAAGGGGCTGGAAGCCGAAACCGGACGTTTGTTGCAGGACGTTGCCCGCGAAGCGCTGGGAACGGCGATCCCGCTGGCGGTGATCTCCGGGCCGACGTTTGCCAAAGAGCTGGCTGCCGGCCTGCCGACGGCGATCTCGCTGGCGTCCACCGACCAGGCATTTTCCGACGATCTTCAGCAACTGCTGCACTGCGGCAAGAGCTTCCGCGTCTACAGCAACCCTGATTTTATCGGCGTACAGCTGGGCGGTGCGGTGAAGAACGTCATTGCTATCGGGGCCGGGATGTCTGACGGCATCGGTTTCGGTGCGAATGCGCGTACGGCGCTGATCACCCGTGGTCTGACCGAAATGTCCCGCCTGGGCGAAGCGCTGGGTGCCGATCCGGCCACCTTTATGGGGATGGCTGGGCTGGGCGACCTGGTGCTGACCTGCACCGACAACCAGTCGCGTAACCGCCGCTTTGGCATGATGCTCGGACAGGGCAGCGATGTAAAAAGCGCGCAGGAGAAGATTGGTCAGGTGGTTGAAGGCTATCGCAATACTAAAGAAGTCCGCGAATTGGCGCACCGTTTCGGTGTCGAAATGCCAATAACCGAGGAAATTTATCAGGTATTGTATTGCGGAAAAAATGCGCGCGAGGCAGCATTGACCCTATTGGGTCGTGCGCGCAAGGACGAGCGCAGCAGCAATTAGCCGGGAAATATCGTCACCTGAATGACCCAGCCAGCGCAGAACTGGCTGGTCATTAACTATCGTCTGGAGCAAGCAATGCCGTGTGAAGAACTGGATATCGTCTGGAATAATATTAAAGCCGAAGCCCGCGCTTTGGCCGACTGTGAGCCTATGCTGGCCAGTTTCTATCACGCGACGCTACTCAAGCACGAAAACCTCGGCAGCGCCCTGAGCTATATGCTCGCCAATAAGCTGGCTTCCTCCATCATGCCTGCAATCGCCATTCGTGAGGTGGTGGAAGAGGCCTACGCCGCTGACCCGGAAATGATCGCCTCTGCCGCCTGCGACATTCAGGCCGTACGCACGCGCGATCCGGCGGTGGATAAATACTCCACGCCGCTGCTGTATCTTAAAGGTTTTCACGCCTTACAGGCGTACCGCATCGGCCACTGGTTATGGAATGAGGGACGCCGCGCGCTGGCTATCTTCCTGCAAAACCAGGTTTCTGTGACCTTCCAGGTCGATATTCACCCGGCGGCGAAAATTGGCCGCGGGATCATGCTCGATCACGCCACCGGCATTGTTGTCGGTGAAACGGCGGTGATTGAAGATGATGTGTCGATTCTGCAATCCGTTACGCTGGGCGGTACCGGTAAAACCAGCGGCGATCGCCATCCGAAAATTCGTGAAGGTGTGATGATTGGCGCAGGCGCCAAAATCCTCGGCAATATTGAAGTTGGACGCGGCGCGAAGATTGGCGCGGGGTCAGTTGTACTCCAGCCCGTACCGCCGCATACCACCGCTGCTGGCGTCCCGGCGCGCATCGTCGGCAAGCCAGACAGCGATAAACCGTCGATGGATATGGATCAGCACTTCAACGGTATTCACCACACCTTTGAATACGGCGACGGCATTTAAACGCGGAATAGCCAGATAAAAAAGCCCGGTGAGTCAATGCACCGGGCTTTTGATTAGTTGCGGTATAACACTTTGATAATGTGATAGCCGAACTGCGTATGCAGTGGGCCGGTTGGCTCCAGCACCGGGCAGGAGAAAACCACTTTATCAAACGCCGGAACCATCTGGCCCTGGCGGAACTCGCCTAAGTCACCGCCGCGTTTGCCTGACGGGCAAATCGAGTGTTTCTTCGCCAGTTTGCCGAAATCGGCGCCGTTTTTAATCTGTTCGAGAAGATCCTGTGCCAGTTTCTCTTCTTTAACAAGGATATGCAGTGCTGCTGCTGTTTTTGCCATGATCGTGCCTTGAGTCAACGAGTTTACGATCGGTATACTACCACGCGTTTTTCCTCCTCTCCCCACTTTCATTGAGCGATCACTTATGCGTTTAAACCCCGGACAACAACAAGCTGTCGAATTCGTCACCGGACCCTGCCTGGTGCTGGCGGGAGCGGGATCCGGTAAAACACGCGTGATCACCAATAAAATTGCCCACTTAATTCGCGGTTGTGGCTACCAGGCGCGCCATATCGCGGCGGTCACTTTTACCAACAAAGCGGCGCGTGAGATGAAAGAGCGCGTCGGCCAGACCCTGGGCTGTAAAGAGGCGCGCGGGCTGATGATCTCCACTTTCCACACGCTGGGCCTGGATATCATCAAGCGTGAATACGCGGCGCTGGGCATGAAGTCCAACTTTTCGCTCTTCGATGACACCGACCAGGTGGCGCTGCTTAAAGAGCTGACGGAAGGGCTGATCGAAGATGACAAAGTGCTGTTGCAACAGCTGATCTCGACGATCTCGAACTGGAAAAACGATCTCATGACGCCGGCCCAGGCAGCGGCGAGCGCCCAGGGCGAGCGCGATCGTATCTTTGCCCACTGCTACGGTCTGTATGACGCGCATATGAAAGCCTGCAACGTACTTGATTTCGACGATCTGATCCTGCTGCCGACGCTGCTGCTTCAGCGGAATGAAGAGGTGCGCGAGCGCTGGCAGAACAAAATCCGCTACCTGCTGGTGGATGAATATCAGGATACCAACACCAGCCAGTACGAGCTGGTGAAGCTGCTGGTAGGACAGCGTGCGCGTTTCACCGTTGTTGGCGATGACGATCAGTCCATTTACTCCTGGCGCGGCGCACGTCCGCAAAACCTGGTGCTGCTGAGCAAAGACTTCCCGGCGTTGCAGGTGATCAAACTGGAGCAGAACTACCGTTCTTCCGGGCGCATCCTGAAGGCGGCGAACATCCTGATTGCCAATAACCCGCACGTCTTTGAGAAGCGCCTGTTCTCCGAGCTGGGTTACGGTACCGAACTGAAAGTGCTCAGCGCCAACAATGAAGAGCACGAAGCGGAGCGCGTAACGGGTGAGCTGATTGCCCATCACTTCGTCAACAAAACCGACTATAAAGACTACGCGATCCTCTATCGCGGTAACCACCAGTCGCGCGTTTTTGAAAAAATGCTGATGCAAAACCGCATTCCCTACAAAATCTCCGGTGGCACGTCGTTCTTTTCGCGTCCGGAAATCAAGGATCTGCTGGCCTACCTGCGCGTGCTGACCAACCCGGATGACGACAGCGCTTTCCTGCGCATCGTGAATACGCCGAAACGCGAAATTGGCTCTGCGACGCTGCAAAAGCTGGGCGAGTGGGCGATGACCCGCAACAAAAGCCTGTTCACCGCCAGCTTCGATATGGGGCTGAGTCAGACCCTGACCGGGCGCGGCTATGACGCCTTAACCCGCTTCACCCACTGGCTGGGTGAAGTGCAGCGTCTGGCCGAGCGCGAGCCGGTGGCGGCGGTACGCGATCTGATCCACGGCATTGATTACGAATCCTGGCTCTATGAAACCTCCGCCAGCCCAAAAGCGGCTGAGATGCGCATGAAAAACGTTAACCAGCTCTTCAGCTGGATGACCGAAATGCTTGAAGGTTCAGAGATAGACGAGCCCATGACCCTGACGCAGGTCGTCACCCGCTTCACGCTGCGCGATATGATGGAGCGCGGCGAAAGCGAAGAAGAGGCCGATCAGGTCCAGCTGATGACGCTTCACGCGTCCAAAGGGCTGGAGTTCCCGTATGTCTATCTGGTGGGGATGGAAGAGGGCTTACTGCCGCACCAGAGCAGCATTGATGAAGATAACGTCGACGAAGAGCGCCGTCTGGCCTACGTGGGGATCACCCGTGCGCAGAAGGAGCTGACGTTTACGCTGTGCAAAGAGCGCCGTCAGTACGGTGAGCTGGTGCGCCCGGAGCCGAGCCGTTTTCTGCTGGAGTTGCCTCAGGACGATCTTATCTGGGAGCAGCAACGTAAGGTCATTACCGCGGAAGAACGCATGCACAAAGGCCAGGCCAACGTGGCAAACATTCGCGCGATGCTGGCAAAAGCCAAAGAGAAGGGATAACGGTTTGTAGGCCGGGTAAGGCGAAGCCGCCGCCCGGCACGCTTCAAAGGGTCACTTCACCTCAAGCGCCCAGTGCACATAGCTCTGCCACTGGAACTCCTGTTCAACCAGTTCTGCGCCAAGCGGGTGATTTTCAAGCCAGTTTTTCGGCAATGTCAGCGTCAGTTTCTCATCGTCTGCCACCAGCGTAATGTCTGGCAGCAAATCATCACGACGGCGACTGGCAAACAGGATCGCCAGGCGCAGCAGACGACACAGATGCTCGGCCACGCGCGGCGGCACGGCGTTCTGCTGGTGAAGTGAAGAGAGATCGACGGCGTTGGTCTGGTTCAGCAGCAGGGTGGCCAGCAGCTTCTTCTGTGCGGGCGTATAGCCGGGTAAATCGAGATTTCGTACCAGCCAGGCCGCGTGAAGCGGTGCCTGCTTGTACTCTACGCTGAGACCAATTTCATGCAGCGCACAGGCGCTTAGCAACAGATCGCGGCTTAACGGTTCAATATCCCAGCTTTTTTTCACCTGATCGGCAAAAAGTGACGCCAGCTGACTCACTCTTTGCGCCTGGTCAGTATCAACAATAAAGCGTCGCTGAACGTTACGCAGCGTACGGCTACGGATGTCCTGATCGACCGACTGGTGCAGCATTCCGTAAACCAGACCTTCACGCAGCGCACCGCCTGCCAGCGTCATACACTGGATATTCAGCTCGGTGAAAATGGCGATCAGGATGGCGAGCCCGCTTGGGAAAACCAGCGCGCGTTCGAGCGTCAGCCCCTCAATTTCAAGCTCTTCCAGGCGTCCACACTGGATGGCGCGCTGTTTAAGCTGCTGGAGCTTGGCAAGGGTGATCCGCTCGTCCATGCCCTGCGCCATCATGATTTCCTGCAACGCCTGAACGGTGCCGGAAGCCCCGACGCAGACTTTCCAGCCGTGATAGCGCAGCTCATCCATGACCGGGCGCAGGACTTCACGCGCCGCGTTTTCCGCCACGTCGAAATTCTCTTTGGCAAGGTTTCGATCGGTAAAGTAGCGTTCCAGCCAGGTCACACAGCCCATCGACAGGCTAAAGAGCGAGGTCGCCTGTGCGCCTGTACCCGTGACCAGTTCGGTACTGGCGCCACCGATGTCTACCACCAGACGGCGATCGTCACCACCGGTCGTGTGCGCCACACCCTGATAAATCAGGCGCGCTTCTTCTTCACCGCTGATGACCTGCACCGGACAGCCCAGAATTTCCTGCGCTTTGGCAATGAAATCGCCAGCGTTAACCGCCAGACGAAGGGTCGCCGTGGCAACAACGCGAATTTGACTGAGCGGGATATCCTGCAAACGTTCTGCAAACAGACGCAGGCACTGCCAGCCACGTTCCATGGCTTCAGGGGAGAGGTGGTTGTCGCTGCTCAGGCCCGCCGCGAGGCGGACCTTGCGCTTAATGCGCGTCAGCGTTTGTATGCTTCCCGCCACCTCGCGCACAACCAGCATATGAAAGCTATTCGAACCGAGATCGATTGCCGCATAAAGCGAGGTGGAGCTGAGCATATTTTCTTAACCTGAACGACGACGGTTACGCGGTGCGCCGCCGGAACGACGCGGACCATTGCCGGGGCGTGGGCGGGTAAGGCGCTTAGGCGGCGGCAGTTCGCTTAACAGCGCGTCCGGATTGTATTTACTCTGTGGAATAGAGTGACCGATGTAGGTCTCAATGGCCGGAAGATTCAGCGCATACTCTTCACACGCCAGGCTGATGGAGTGACCGCTTGCGCCGGCACGACCAGTACGACCGATACGGTGTACATAGTCTTCACAGTCATCTGGCAGATCGTAGTTAAAGACGTGCGTCACGGCTGGAATGTGCAGGCCACGGGCCGCCACGTCGGTCGCGACCAGAATATCGAGATCGCCACGGGTAAACTCGTCCAGAATGCGCAGGCGTTTTTTCTGCGCCACGTCGCCGGTCAGCAGACCTACGCGATGCCCATCTGCCGCCAGGTGGCCCCAGATATCTTCGCAGCGATGTTTGGTGTTCGCGAAGATGATCGCGCGATCCGGCCATTCTTCTTCGATCAGCGTTTGCAGCAGGCGCATTTTCTCTTCATTAGAGGGATAGAAGAGCTCTTCTTTAATGCGGTGCCCGGTTTTCTGCTCCGGTTCCACTTCCACATACTCGGCGTTGTTCATCTGCTCGAAGGCGAGTTCACGCACGCGGTATGACAGGGTTGCGGAGAACAGCATGTTCAGACGCTGGTTTGCGGCAGGCATACGACGGAACAGCCAGCGGATATCTTTAATGAAGCCAAGATCGTACATGCGGTCTGCTTCATCAAGCACGACAACCTGGATTGCGCCGAGGTTGATATGGTTCTGTTTGGCGTAGTCGATAAGACGGCCGGTGGTCCCAATCAGGATATCCACGCCGCTTTCCAGCACTTTCAGCTGTTTATCGTAGCCGTCGCCGCCATAGGCCAGGCCAAGTTTCAGGCCGGTGGCTTGCGCCAGTGGCTCAGCGTCTGCGTGGATCTGTACCGCCAGTTCTCGCGTCGGGGCCATAATTAGCGCGCGCGGCTGGTTAACTTTGCGGTCTGCAATCGCTGGGTGAGAAAGTAAATAATGAAACGTTGACGTTAAAAACGCCATCGTTTTGCCAGTACCGGTTTGCGCCTGCCCTGCAACGTCGCGACCGGCCAGCGTCAGCGGCAGGGCGAGAGCCTGAATGGGCGTGCAGTTATGAAACCCTTTAGTTTCAAGGGCTTCGATCACCTTTGGGTGCAGGGCGAAGTCGGAAAACTTCTGTTCTGTTAAATGTGTTTTGCTCATAGTGTGGTAGAATATCAGCTTACTATTGCTTTACGAAAGCGTATCCGGTGAAATAAAGTCAACCTTTAGTTGGTTAATGCGACATCAACACGTCGTTGGTGGTGACAAAACCAACGTACCAGGCTTATTCCTGTGGAGTTATATATGAGCGATAAAATTATTCACCTGACTGACGACAGTTTTGACACGGACGTACTTAAAGCTGACGGGCTGATCCTCGTTGATTTCTGGGCTGAATGGTGTGGTCCTTGCAAAATGATCGCTCCGATTCTGGATGAAATCGCTGACGAATATCAGGGCAAACTGACCGTTGCCAAGCTGAACATCGACCAGAACCCGGGCACCGCGCCAAAATACGGTATCCGTGGCATTCCGACCCTGCTGCTGTTCAAAAACGGTGACGTGGCGGCGACCAAAGTGGGCGCACTGTCCAAAGGTCAACTGAAAGAGTTCCTGGACGCTAACCTGGCGTAAGGTTTCTCAGCTGAGCGTTCAGAGCGCCTAATTAATGGCGAGCTCTGGACGCCCGGCTTTAGTCGTGCTAAGTTAGCTATGACTACGTTTTAAACATATCTTGTTGTTTGAATCTTGTTTTACCCGATACTTCCCGTTGTTAATGTAAACAGTGCGTGAAGTTGCTAGATTCCGGGCTTGTCACTCAATCCGTCTTGTCGTTTCAGTTCTGCGTTCTTTCCCTGTGACCAGACAGCGAACAGACATGAGGTGATGGCCGCTAAACAGGCATGGATGACCCTGCCATACCATTCACAACATTAAGTTCGAGAATCACCCCGAGTTTAAGAACCCACACCATTATGAATCTTACCGAATTAAAGAATACGCCGGTTTCTGAGCTGATCACTCTCGGCGAAAATATGGGACTGGAAAACCAGGCTCGTATGCGCAAGCAGGACATCATTTTCGCCATCCTGAAGCAGCACGCTAAGAGTGGCGAAGATATCTTTGGCGACGGTGTGCTGGAGATACTGCAAGACGGATTTGGTTTCCTCCGCTCCGCAGACAGCTCCTACCTCGCCGGCCCTGACGACATCTACGTATCCCCTAGCCAAATCCGCCGTTTCAACCTCCGCACTGGTGACACCATTTCAGGTAAGATTCGTCCTCCTAAAGAGGGTGAACGCTACTTTGCGCTGTTGAAGGTTAACGAAGTTAACTACGACAAACCGGAAAACTCCCGCAATAAGATCCTGTTCGAGAACTTAACGCCGCTGCACGCGAACTCTCGCCTGCGCATGGAGCGTGGTAACGGGTCTACTGAAGACTTAACCGCTCGTGTGCTGGATCTGGCATCGCCAATTGGTCGTGGTCAGCGTGGTCTGATTGTGGCACCGCCAAAAGCCGGTAAAACCATGCTGCTGCAAAACATTGCGCAGAGCATTGCTTACAACCATCCAGACTGTGTGCTGATGGTGCTGCTGATTGACGAACGTCCGGAAGAAGTGACCGAGATGCAGCGTCTGGTGAAAGGTGAAGTGGTTGCGTCTACCTTCGACGAACCGGCTTCTCGCCACGTTCAGGTTGCGGAAATGGTTATCGAGAAGGCGAAACGCCTGGTTGAACACAAAAAAGACGTGATCATCCTGCTCGACTCCATTACCCGTCTGGCACGTGCCTACAACACCGTGGTGCCGGCTTCCGGTAAAGTACTGACCGGTGGTGTGGACGCCAACGCCCTGCACCGTCCGAAGCGTTTCTTCGGCGCGGCGCGTAACGTGGAAGAGGGCGGTAGCCTGACCATTATCGCGACGGCGCTGATCGATACCGGCTCCAAAATGGACGAAGTTATCTACGAAGAGTTTAAAGGTACAGGCAACATGGAACTGCACCTTTCTCGTAAGATCGCAGAGAAACGCGTCTTCCCGGCTATCGACTACAACCGTTCCGGTACCCGTAAAGAAGAGCTGCTTACCACTCAGGAAGAGCTCCAGAAAATGTGGATCCTGCGCAAAATCATCCATCCAATGGGCGAAATCGACGCAATGGAATTCCTCATTAACAAACTGGCGATGACCAAAACGAACGACGATTTCTTCGACATGATGAAACGCTCGTAACGCAAATAATCCCAGTAAACGCCACGTTTTTACGTGGCGTTTTTTATTTATGGACTATACGCTATTACCACACACTCCCAATTTTGACCTGTCGGTGCGACAATAAGAAGGTTTGCACAGTCAAAGAAATAATTGATTGAAAAACATACAAAGGGAGTTGTGAGAAGCCATCTTTAATCCTTCTGAGGCAGAGGCTTCATGGTTATACTTCCGGGACTAACATTTGTTGAGAGCAATCCATTGTGAATCTACTCACTGCAGTAACTGAGCTGATCAGTATTTTTTTATTCACAACCTGTTTTTTGTTCATTGCGCGCAAGGTAGCAAAAAGAATTGGGTTAGTGGACAAACCGAACTTCCGTAAACGTCATCAGGGGCTTATTCCGCTGGTGGGCGGCATTTCGGTATACGCAGGCATCTGTTTCACATTCGGGATCGCGGATTACTATATCCCCCATGCCGCACTCTACCTGGCGTGTGCCGGTGTGCTGGTACTGGTCGGCGCCCTAGATGACCGTTTTGATATCAGCGTGAAGTTTCGCGCGACGGTACAGGCGGCTATCGGCATCATTATGATGGTGGTGGGCGGTCTCTATCTCAGAAGTCTGGGCTATGTGTTCGGTCCCTGGGAGCTGGTGCTTGGGCCATTCGGCTTCTTCCTGACGCTGTTTGCCGTTTGGGCGGCCATCAACGCCTTTAACATGGTTGACGGCATAGACGGTCTGCTCGGTGGGCTGTCCTCTGTTTCATTTGGCGCTATCGGCATCATTTTATGGTTTGACGGCCAGTACAGCCTGTCAATGTGGTGTTTTGCCATGATAGCCGCCATCCTGCCTTATATCTGCCTGAACCTGGGTGTGTTGGGGCGTCGCTATAAAGTCTTTATGGGCGATGCGGGCAGTACCCTGATTGGCTTTACGGTGATCTGGGTCCTGCTGGAGACCACGCAGGGCAAAACTCACCCGATAAGCCCGGTAACGGCTCTGTGGATTATCGCTATCCCGCTGATGGACATGGTCGCCATTATGTACCGCCGTCTGCGTAAAGGGATGAGCCCGTTTTCTCCCGATCGCCAGCATATTCATCATCTGATTATGCGCGCTGGCTTCACGTCTCGTCAGGCATTTGTGCTGATTACGCTTGCGGCTGCTATTCTGGCTGCGATTGGCGTTGCCGCGGAATACGCACATTTCATTCCTGAATGGGTAATGTTGGTATTATTCTTGCTAGCATTTTTCATGTACGGTTACTGCATCAAGCGTGCATGGAAAGTGGCGCGTTTTATTAAACGCTTAAAACGCAGGATGCGTCGGAACAGTGGCAAAAACACAACATTAACTAAGTAAAACCGGGACTATGATGACTCAACCGTTGGCGGGAGCGAAATCAGTGGGCACTGAGAACGAGCTGGATATTCGTGGTTTGTTTCGAGTGTTATGGCAAGGCAAACTGTGGATTGTGGGTATTGCGTTGGGGTTCGCACTGTTAGCGCTCGCCTACACCTTATTTGCAAAACAAGAGTGGAGCGCCACGGCAATTACAGACCGACCAACGGTGAATATGCTTGGAGGCTACTACTCCCAACAGCAATTCCTGCGTAATCTTGATATCAAGGCCAATCTGGCGACCCCGGATCAGGCCTCGGTGATGGATGAATCCTACAAAGAGTTTGTGATGCAGCTGGCGTCGTGGGATACGCGTCGCGATTTCTGGTCCCAGACGGACTATTACAAGCAGCGCATGGTCGGGAACAGCAAAGCGGATGCCGCGCTGCTGGATGATTTAATTAATAACATTCAGTTTATGCCTGGCGATGTGCTCCGTAATGTTAGCGACAGCGTGAAGCTGATTGCGGAAACGGCGCCGGATGCCAATAACCTGCTGCGTCAGTACGTTGCTTTTGCCAGCCAGCGCGCGGCGAGCCATCTGAATGACGAGCTGAAAGGTGCCTGGGCGGCACGTACAATCCAGATGAAGGCACAGGTAAAACGTCAGGAAGAGGTCGCAAAGGCCATCTTCGCACGACGGGTGCATAATATTGAGCAGGCGCTGAAGATTGCTGAACAGCACAATATTTCCCGTAGTGAAACGGATGTTCCGGCTGACGAGCTCCCGGATTCAGAAATGTTCCTCCTGGGTCGCCCAATGCTTCAGGCACGTCTGGAAAATATCCAGGCCGTTGGCCCTGACTTTGACCTTGATTACGACCAAAACCGCGCCATGCTCAATACGCTCAACGTCGGTCCAACGCTGGACCCGCGTTTTCAGACCTATCGTTATTTGAGAACGCCTGAAGAGCCTGTAAAACGCGATAGTCCGCGTCGCGCCTTCCTGATGATCATGTGGGGGATTGTGGGCGCACTGACTGGCGCTGGCGTAGCGTTATCGCGTCGCCGCACAACCTAAGAACGCCGTCTACGATAAAGGCTGCGGCCTTCATCGTCTAATCGAAGAGAATCGATGTGAAAGTACTAACCGTATTTGGCACCAGGCCGGAGGCCATCAAGATGGCACCTCTGGTTCATGCGCTGGCCAGAGATCCTGACATTGAAGCGAAGGTGTGCGTAACTGCCCAGCACCGTGAGATGCTCGATCAGGTCTTAACCCTCTTTTCTATCGTCCCGGATTACGATCTCAATATAATGAAACCGGGACAGGGATTGACGGAAATTACCTGCCGTATTCTGCAAGAGTTAAAGCCTATCCTGGAGTCGTTCAGGCCTGATGTGGTCCTGGTGCATGGCGACACCACCACCACCGTGGCGACCAGCCTGGCCGCGTTTTATCAGCGTATCCCTGTGGGCCATGTCGAAGCGGGGCTGCGTACCGGCAATCTCTATTCTCCCTGGCCGGAAGAGGCCAACCGTACCCTCACCGGCCACCTGGCGATGTACCATTTTGCGCCTACCGAGAACTCACGTCAGAACCTGCTGCGAGAAAATATCAGCGACAGCAAAGTTTTCGTCACCGGCAATACGGTTATTGATGCGCTGATTTGGGTGCGTGACCGCGTACTGGCTAACGGCGAACTTCAGGCAGAACTCGCTGCGCGCTATCCGTTCCTGAATAACGGCAAGAAAACGATCCTGGTGACGGGCCACCGTCGCGAAAGTTTTGGCCGTGGCTTTGAGCAAATCTGCCACGCGCTGGCTGAAATTGCCGCGCAGAACGAGGATGTGCAGATTGTCTATCCGGTACACCTTAACCCTAACGTCAGCGAACCGGTCAACCGTATCCTCGGCCACGTGGAAAACGTGCTCCTGATTGAGCCGCAGGACTATATGCCGTTTGTCTGGCTGATGAACCACGCCTGGCTGATCCTGACCGATTCTGGCGGCATTCAGGAAGAAGCGCCTTCTCTTGGCAAGCCGGTACTGGTGATGCGCGAAACCACCGAACGTCCGGAAGCGGTAACTGCCGGGACCGTCCGTCTGGTCGGAACGGATCCGCGTCGTATTGTCGAAGAGGTCACGCGCTTACTGCATGACGATGAAGAGTATCAGGCAATGAGCCGCGCCCATAACCCGTACGGGGACGGGCAGGCTTGTGGCCGTATTTTGCACGCACTTAAACACAATCGGGTAACGCTATGAGTTTTACTACCATCTCTGTTGTTGGTCTTGGCTATATCGGACTGCCTACTGCGGCGGCCTTTGCCTCCCGTCAAAAGCAGGTTGTTGGCGTAGATATCAACGCGCACGCGGTGGAAACCATCAACCGTGGCGAAATTCATATCGTGGAGCCTGACCTCGATCGCGTGGTGAAAAAAGCGGTGGACGGCGGCTTCCTGCGAGCCAGCACGACGCCGGTAGAAGCCGACGCGTACCTGATTGCGGTACCAACCCCTTTTAAAGGCGATCATGAGCCAGACATGGTTTACGTCGAGGCGGCGGCAAAATCCATTGCGCCGGTGCTGAAGAAAGGGGCGCTGGTTATCCTTGAGTCCACTTCACCTGTTGGAGCCACCGAGCAGATGGCCCAGTGGCTGGCCGAGGCGCGCCCCGATCTCAGCTTCCCGCAGCAGGCGGGCGACCAGGCTGATATCAATATCGCTTACTGCCCTGAGCGCGTGCTGCCGGGCCAGGTAATGGTTGAGCTGATTAAAAATGACCGCGTGATTGGCGGCATGACCCCGGTCTGCTCCGCGCGCGCCAGCAAGTTATATAAGATTTTCCTTGAAGGCGAATGCGTGGTGACCAACTCCCGCACCGCCGAAATGTGCAAACTGACCGAAAACAGCTTCCGCGACGTCAACATCGCGTTTGCGAATGAACTGTCGTTGATTTGCGCCGATCAGGGGATTAACGTCTGGGAACTGATCCGCCTTGCCAACCGTCACCCGCGCGTGAACATTCTTCAGCCGGGGCCGGGCGTGGGCGGGCACTGTATCGCGGTCGATCCGTGGTTTATCGTGGCGCAAAACCCGCAACAGGCACGCCTGATTCGCACCGCGCGCGAAGTGAACGACCACAAACCGCACTGGGTGATTAACCAGGTGAAAGCCACGGTCGCGGATTGCCTGGCCGACAGCGGCAAACGCGCCAGTGAGCTTAAAATCGCCTGCTTTGGTCTGGCATTCAAACCGAATATTGACGATCTGCGCGAAAGCCCGGCGATGGAAATTGCCGGGATGATCGCTGACTGGCACAGCGGTGAAACGCTGGTGGTTGAGCCGAATATTCATGCGTTGCCGGCAAAGCTTGCCGGTCACTGCACCCTTACCGCACTGGATGACGCGCTGGCGACGGCGGATGTGCTGGTACTGCTGGTGGATCACAATGCGTTTAAAGCGGTCTCCGCTGATGCCGTACGTCAGCAGTATGTTGTTGATACTAAAGGCGTGTGGCGTTGAGTATCCTCAACGGCGTGCTGGAGCCCCTTGAGTGGGAAAGCACATTCTTTGCACGTCCCTCAGCGATAGTGCGTCTGCGCGAAAATGCCCCTGCGTTGCGGAAAGCCGACTTCGGCGCCTGGCCGCGCGTGCAGGCTAAGATCCCGGCAGACCGGGCCGATATGCTGGACGCGCTCCAGCAGCACGGATTCCGGCTGGTTGAGGGTGAGGTTGACCTCTCTATTACCGTGGCCCGCCACGACTCACCGGGCGCGGAAATTGCATCAGAGCAGGATATTCCTGCGCTGCGCAACATGGCGGCGCTGGCATTCGCTCAGAGCCGTTTCCGGGCACCCTGGTATGCGCCCGATGACAGCGGCCGCTTTTATGCCCAGTGGATTGAGAATGCGGTAAAGGGCACGTTTGACCACGTCTGTCTGGTGTTTCGTGCGTCGGAAGGTCCGATTGAAGGTTTTGTTTCGCTTCGCAGGCTCAACGAGCACGAGGCGCGCATCGGTTTATTAGCCGGACGCGGCATGGGCGAAAAACTCATGCAGGCAGCGCTGCACTGGGCGGAGCAACAGCAGGTATCAACGCTGCGGATCGCGACCCAGATGGGCAACACCGCTGCGCTTAAACGTTATATTGCGAGTGGTGCCAGCATCGACGCCACCGCCTACTGGTTATACAGGTGACAAGATGATTCCATTTAACGCGCCTCCCGTCGTGGGCACTGAACTTGATTATATGCAGTCTGCTATGGGCAGCGGCAAGCTCTGTGGCGACGGCGGGTTTACCCGTCGCTGCCAGCAGTGGATGGAGCAACGTTTCCACAGTGCCAAAGTTCTGCTGACGCCGTCCTGTACCGCATCGCTCGAGATGGCGGCGCTGCTGCTGGATATCCAGCCCGGCGATGAGGTGATCATGCCGAGCTACACCTTCGTCTCCACGGCGAACGCCTTTGTCCTGCGCGGGGCGAAAATCGTGTTTGTGGATATCCGCCCGGATACCATGAACATTGACGAAACGTTGATTGAAGCGGCGATCACCGACAAAACGCGGGCGATCGTGCCGGTTCACTATGCGGGCGTGGCCTGCGAAATGGACACCATCATGGCTATCGCCAAAAAGCATAACCTGTTTGTGGTGGAAGACGCCGCGCAGGGGGTGATGTCCACCTACAAAGGACGCGCGCTGGGTACCATCGGTCATATCGGCTGCTTTAGCTTCCACGAAACCAAAAACTACACCGCAGGTGGTGAGGGCGGCGCGACGCTGATTAACGATCGCGCTCTGGTAGAGCGTGCGGAAGTGATCCGTGAGAAAGGGACCAACCGCAGCCAGTTCTTCCGCGGCCAGGTGGATAAGTACACCTGGCGCGATATCGGCTCAAGCTACCTTATGGCGGATTTGCAGGCCGCCTACCTCTGGGCGCAGCTGGAAGCGGCAGAGCGAATCAATCTGCACCGCCTCTCCCTGTGGCAAACCTACTACGACGCGCTGGCGCCGCTGGCTAAGGCAGGGCGTATTGAGCTGCCGACCGTACCGGCCGACTGCGTCCACAACGCCCACATGTTCTACATCAAGCTGCGCGATAACGACGATCGCAGTAAGCTGATTGCCTGGCTGAAAGAAGCGGAAATTATGGCGGTATTCCACTATATTCCGCTGCACTCCAGCCCGGCGGGAGAAGCCTTCGGCGCGTTTGCCGGTGAAGACCGCTACACCACCAAAGAGAGCGAACGTCTGCTCCGTCTGCCCCTGTTCTACAACCTTGCGCCGGTGAACCAGCGGACGGTGATCAATTCGCTTCTGAGTTATTTCGCCTGATATGTCTCTGGCAAAAGCGTCGGTGTGGACGGCAGCGTCCACGCTTGTAAAAATTGGCGCCGGGTTGCTGGTCGTCAAGCTGCTGGCCGTCTCATTTGGTCCGTCAGGCGTTGGGCTGGCCGGGAATTTCCGCCAGCTGGTCACGGTGCTTGGCGTGCTGGCGGGGGCCGGGATATTCAACGGCGTCACCAAATACGTAGCGCAGCATCATGACGATGCCGGAAAGCTCCGCACGGTGGTGGGGACCTCATCTGCAATGGTGCTGGGCTTCTCTACGCTGCTGGCCGTCGTCTTTTTGCTGGCGGCGGCCCCCATCAGCCAGGGGCTATTCGGACATACGCACTATCAGGGGCTGGTACGCCTGGTGGCGCTGGTTCAGATGGGCATCGCCTGGGCGAACCTGCTGCTGGCGCTGATGAAAGGTTTCCGTGATGCCGCCGGGAATGCACTGGCGCTGATCTTCGGCAGCGTCATCGGCGTCATCGCCTACTACTTTTGCTACCGGCTGGGCGGCTATGAAGGCGCACTGCTGGGGCTGGCGCTGGTGCCTGCCCTGGTTGTCATCCCGGCGGCGTTTATGCTGATGCGCAGAGGCGATATCCCGCTGAGTTACCTGAAACCGCAGTGGGACAAGTTACTGGCAGGCCAGCTGGCGAAATTTACGCTGATGGCCCTCATCACTTCCGTCACCATTCCGGTAGCCTACGTGATGATGCGAAACCTGCTGGCGGCGCATTACAGCTGGGAAGAAGTGGGAATTTGGCAGGGCGTGAGCAGCATTTCCGATGCCTACCTCCAATTTATTACGGCTTCCTTTAGCGTCTATTTGCTGCCAACCTTATCGCGCCTGACGTCCAGGCAGGATATTACCCGCGAGATTTTTCGCTCCCTGCGTTTTGTGTTGCCGGCTGTTGCGGTCGCCAGCTTTACCGTCTGGTTGCTGCGTGACTTCGCCATCTGGCTACTGTTTTCGGCGAAGTTTACCGCCATGCGCGATCTGTTTGCCTGGCAGCTGGTCGGCGATGTGCTGAAAGTGGGGGCATACGTTTTCGGCTATCTGGTGATTGCGAAGGCCTCGCTGCGGCTGTATATCCTGGCAGAGATTAGCCAGTTTGCGCTGTTGACCGCATTTTCTCACTGGCTGATCCCAACCCACGGTGCGCTGGGGGCGGCTCAGGCCTATATGGCAACCTATATCGTTTATTTCGCTGCCTGTTGCGGCGTATTTTTACTTTGGCGTAAACGCGCATGACTGCACTGATACACATTCTGGGATCGGACATCCCGCATCATAACCAGACCGTTCTGAGGTTTTTCAACGATGAGCTGGCATCTGGCACGCCCGACGCGCGCGAGTTTATGGTTGTAGGAAAAGAGAATGGCCTGAGCGCGGCCTGTCCGGCACTGAACATGACTTTCTGGCCTGACAAAGCGGCCCTGACCAAAGCCGTTGTCGCGAAAGCCAAAGCGGATCGAAGCCAGCGTTTCTTCTTCCACGGACAGTTCAATACCGGCCTGTGGCTGGCGCTGTTGAGCGGCGGGATCAAACCCTCCCAGTTCAGCTGGCATATCTGGGGAGCGGATCTCTATGAAGTCTCCCACGGCTGGAAATTTCGCCTGTTCTACCCGCTGCGGCGTCTGGCGCAGGCGCGCGTGGGCTGCGTTTTTGCCACCCGCGGCGATCTCACCTATTTTGCTAAACAGCATCCGAAGGTTCGCGGCGAGCTGCTCTATTTCCCGACCCGCATGGATCCGGCGCTGAACTCAATGGCGAATGACGCGGTTCGTGAGGGCAAGCTGACCATCCTGGTGGGGAATTCCGGCGATAGCAGCAACGAGCATGTCGCGGCGCTCCGGGCAGTGCATGAGCAGTTTGGCGACACGGTGAACGTGGTGGTGCCGATGGGCTATCCCGCCAATAACGACGCCTACATTGACGAGGTCCGCCAGCAGGGGCTTACGCTGTTTAGCGCGGAAAATCTGCACATTCTCAGGGATAAGCTGGAATTTGATGACTATCTCGCGCTGCTGCGAAAATGCGATCTGGGCTATTTCATCTTTGCCCGTCAGCAGGGGATTGGCACGCTGTGTCTGCTGATTCAGGCGGGAGTACCGTGCGTGCTCAACCGTGAAAACCCGTTCTGGCAGGACATGGCGGAGCAGCACATTCCGGTGCTGTTTACCTCTGACACGCTTAATGTCGGGGTGGTACGGGAAGCGCAGCGCCAGCTCGCGCTGGTGGATAAAAATAGCATCGACTTTTTCAGCCCAAACTACCTCACGCCGTGGCACCGCGCGCTGCGTATTGCTTCAGGAGACAACGCATGAGCCAGTTGCAGTTTAGCGGCCTGCTGGTGGTCTGGCTGCTGAGCACGCTGTTTATCGCCACGCTCACCTGGTTTGAGTTCCGGCGCGTACGTTTTAACTTCAATGTATTCTTCTCGCTGCTGTTTTTGCTGACCTTTTTCTTTGGTTTTCCGCTGACCAGCATCCTCGTGTTCCGCTTTGATGTGGGCGTCGCTCCGCCGGAAATCTTGTTGGAGGCGCTGCTCTCTGCGACCTGCTTCTACGCGGTGTATTACGTCACCTATAAAACGCGCCTGCGCGCGGCGAAAGACACCGCGCCCCGTCGCCCACTGTTTACCATGAACCGGGTAGAAACCCATCTGACGTGGGTCATGCTGATGTCCATCGCCCTGGTCAGTGTGGCGATTTTCTTCATGCATAACGGTTTTTTACTGTTTAAGTTGCAGTCCTATAGCCAGATTTTTTCCGCCGAAGTCTCCGGCGTCGCGCTCAAGCGTTTCTTCTATTTCTTCATCCCGGCGATGCTGGTGGTCTTTTTCCTTCGCCAGGACAGCAAAGCCTGGCTGTTCTTCCTGGTCAGCACCGTCGCGTTTGGCATTCTGACCTACATGATCGTCGGCGGTACCCGCGCCAACATTATTATCGCCTTCGCGATTTTCCTGTTTATCGGCATTATTCGCGGCTGGATCTCCCTGTGGATGCTGGCGGCGGCAGGCGTCTTTGGCATTGTGGGGATGTTCTGGCTGGCGCTGAAGCGCTACGGGCTGAACGTAGCCGGTGACGAAGCGTTTTATACCTTCCTGTATCTGACGCGCGATACTTTCTCGCCGTGGGAAAACCTGGCATTGCTGCTGCAAAACTACGACAAGATCGAATTCCAGGGGCTGGCGCCGATTGTTCGCGATTTCTATGTCTTTATTCCGACGTGGCTGTGGCCTGACCGTCCCGGCATTGTCCTGAACACGGCGAACTACTTCACCTGGGAAGTGCTGAATAATCACTCTGGCCTGGCGATTTCCCCCACCCTGATTGGCTCGCTGGTGGTGATGGGCGGAACGTGGTTTATCCTGCCCGGCGCGATCGCGGTCGGACTGATAATAAAATGGTTCGACTGGCTGTACACATTGGGTAACGAAGAGACCAACCGCTACAAAGCCGCTGTTTTGCACAGTTTCTGTTTCGGTGCCATTTTCAATATGATCGTTCTGGCACGCGAGGGGCTGGATTCGTTCGTCTCGCGCGTGGTGTTCTTTATGGTTGTTTTCGGCGTCTGTCTGCTGCTGGCAAAACTCCTGTACTGGTTGTTTGACAGTGCAGGTCTTGTGCACAGACGTGAGCCACAGGGCAGCACAACGCTGTCGCAAGTCTGAGTAGGGATTATCATGACGGATAAAACTTCAGCCCCGCGTTATGCGCTGCGTGGGCTACAGCTAATTGGCTGGCGTGACATGCAGCACGCGCTGGATTTTCTGTTTGCGGACGGGCAGATGAAGTCGGGCACGCTGGTGGCCATCAACGCAGAAAAAATGCTGGCGGTTGAAGATAACGCGGAAGTGAAAAGCCTGATCGAAGCCGCGGAGTTTAAATACGCAGACGGCATTAGCGTAGTGCGTTCGATCCGGAAAAAGTTTCCTGACGCTAATGTGTCTCGCGTGGCGGGAGCCGATCTTTGGGAGCGTCTTATGGAGCGCGCAGGCGCTGAAGGCACGCCGGTATTTCTGATTGGCGGCAAGCCCGAGGTATTGGCACAGACCGAACGAAAGCTGCGTAGCCAGTGGAATGTTAACATCGTGGGCAGTCAGGATGGCTACTTCAGGCCAGAAGATCGCCAGGCGTTATATCAGCGCGTGCGCGACAGCGGGGCGAAAATTGTCACCGTTGCCATGGGGTCGCCGCGCCAGGAAATACTGATGCGCGATTGCCGTCTGGTCAGCCCGGATGCGCTCTATATGGGCGTTGGCGGCACCTACGACGTCTTTACCGGCCACGTTAAGCGTGCGCCGAAAGTCTGGCAAAACCTGGGGCTGGAGTGGCTGTACCGCCTGCTTTCCCAACCAACGCGCATCAAACGACAGATTCGCCTCCTGCGCTACCTCGCCTGGCACTACACCGGAAAAATGTAATTAAAATGCAGCGCGATCTACCGTTCGCGCTGCAATGCCCCCCGCAAAACTGCTGAGTTTATGTGCAATGCATTCATTTTTTTAATGCATTGTTTGCCATTTGCCAGAATTTAAGAAACCATTCGCTCCGTATTTCAGTACCCCTCAAAAATAATAACCGGCAACAAGTCGGGAAACAGCAAACACAACCGAGGAATTATGGCAGAGAAAAAACCGGAGCTTCAGCGTGGGCTGGAAGCTCGACATATTGAACTGATCGCGCTGGGCGGGACTATCGGCGTTGGCCTGTTTATGGGCTCGGCAAGCACGCTGAAGTGGGCGGGGCCTTCCGTCCTGCTGGCGTATATTATTGCCGGGCTGTTCGTCTTCTTCATCATGCGCTCAATGGGCGAAATGCTGTTCCTGGAGCCGGTGACGGGCTCTTTCGCCGTTTACGCCCACCGTTATATGAGCCCGTTCTTTGGCTATCTCACGGCCTGGTCGTACTGGTTTATGTGGATGGCCGTGGGGATTTCGGAGATCACCGCCATCGGGGTCTATGTGCAGTTTTGGTTCCCGGAGATGGCCCAGTGGATACCCGCGCTTATTGCCGTAGGGCTGGTGGCGCTGGCGAACCTTGCCGCCGTTCGTCTTTACGGCGAAATCGAGTTCTGGTTTGCGATGATCAAAGTCACCACCATTATCGTGATGATTGTCGTTGGCCTCGGGGTCATCTTCTTTGGCTTCGGTAACGGCGGGCACGCCATCGGTTTTGGTAACCTGACCGAGCACGGCGGCTTCTTTGCGGGCGGCTGGAAGGGCTTCCTGACGGCGCTCTGTATCGTGGTGGCATCCTATCAGGGCGTAGAGCTAATCGGGATCACCGCAGGTGAAGCGAAAAACCCGCAGGTGACGCTGCGTAGCGCGGTAGGCAAGGTGCTGTGGCGTATCCTGATCTTCTACGTGGGCGCCATCTTCGTTATCGTGACCATTTTTCCGTGGAACGAAATTGGCACGACCGGCAGCCCATTTGTCTTAACCTTTGCAAAGATTGGCATCACGGCGGCGGCCGCGATTATCAACTTTGTGGTGCTGACGGCGGCGCTTTCCGGCTGTAACAGTGGGATGTACAGCTGCGGACGCATGCTTTACGCGCTTTCGCAAAACAAACAGCTGCCGGCAGTGATGGGCAAAGTCTCCCGCGTGGGTGTCCCCGTGGCGGGCGTGGCGGTATCAATTGTCATTCTGCTGATCGGCTCTTGCCTGAACTACATCATCCCCAATCCGCAGCGCGTGTTCGTTTACGTCTACAGCGCCAGCGTGCTGCCGGGGATGGTGCCGTGGTTTGTGATTCTGATCAGCCAGCTGCGTTTTCGTCAGGCGCACAGGCAGGCGATTGCCAGCCATCCGTTCCGCTCCATTTTGTTCCCGTATGCAAACTATTTGACGATGGCGTTCCTGATTTGCGTATTAATTGGAATGTACTTTAATGAAGATACCCGCATGTCGCTGTTTGTCGGGATGATCTTCCTGGCCGCCGTGACGGCTGCCTATAAGCTTTTTGGCCTGGGTCGCCGCGGCTCCGCCCATAAAGTGGAGGAATAAGCGGCAAAATGTGCAAACCATAACCAAACGCGCATTTTTTTCAAAAAAGCACTAGACAGCGGGGACGGAGGTACGTAATATCCAGCCCCGCAACGGCGCTAAGCGCCCGTAGCTCAGCTGGATAGAGCGCTGCCCTCCGGAGGCAGAGGTCTCAGGTTCGAATCCTGTCGGGCGCGCCATTTTAGTCCCGGCGCTAGAGCTGCGGTGGTCTGAGAAGTAGTCAGAACCGCGTGAAAGAATACAGTGGTGGCTATAGCTCAGTTGGTAGAGCCCTGGATTGTGATTCCAGTTGTCGTGGGTTCGAATCCCATTAGCCACCCCATTATTGAAAGAGTTGTGAATTGCGAAGGTGGCGGAATTGGTAGACGCGCTAGCTTCAGGTGTTAGTGTTCTTACGGACGTGGGGGTTCAAGTCCCCCCCCTCGCACCACGACTTTTAATGAATTGAACTAAAAATTCAAAAAAGCAGTACATCGGCGAGTAGCGCAGCTTGGTAGCGCAACTGGTTTGGGACCAGTGGGTCGGAGGTTCGAATCCTCTCTCGCCGACCAATTTTGAACCCCGCTTAGGCGGGGTTTTTTGTTTTCTGCGTTTTTTCATCCTGTAGTCATCCCCCGACAACACCCTGCATCCTTGTCGCGATTCGGCGACACATAACTAATTGATATTAAATAAATTATTATTTTATCACTTTAACCGTCTCCTGCTGACGACAGATCATCGCCCTTAACGCGATGTTGTACGGCGTAAGGTGGTTCTTAACAGCATAATTTCCTTTTATCTTAAAATGTTGCGTGATGTAAAAGTTCTGTGTGTAAACCTGGCACAATACATGCAATAATACAGGGGTAGATGCTCATTCCATCTCTTATGCTCGCCTCAGGGCCTCATAAACTCAGGAATGACGCAGAGCCGTTTACGGTGCTTATCGTCCACTGACAGATGTCGCTTCGGCCTCATCAAACACCATGGACACAACGTTGAGTGAAGCACCACATATGTTGTCTTACAGACCTGTTTTAGCGCCTGCTTTTATAGCAGGCGTTTTTTTATGTCTAAAAAAAGGAGGCCATCTGGCCTCCTTGTGAATTACTGCTGCGTTCCGTTGTTCTGTAGCGTCAGCAGTAGTCCATCACGTCGCATGGCTGCGGCCTCTTCCGGCTTGTGCTGCTTGTCCAGCGAATCAGCAAGCCAGGCGTAGTCAAATGCGTCCGGGCGTTGCTTTAGCGCCGCGCGGAAGGCGAGGCTCGCCTCCTGCCACTCGCCGTGCTTCATCAGTGACTGGCCCAGCGTACTCCACAGCAGCGGACGATCGCCGACGGTTTTGATCTGCTGGCGCAATACTTTTTCGATCTGCTCAGGATTATTGGTCTTCAGGCGCGGGATCACCATTACCAGGCGGTCATCATACTGCCGCTTGAGACCGTCGAGGAGGATCTCCTGCGCGGTGTCATGGTCGTCACACTCAATCAGATGTTCGGCCATCGCCACCTGGAGAGGGACCTGCTGGCGCGTTTTACGGCTCTGGTTTTTCCACCAGGCCTTCAGTCCGTCGCTGCCAAGATCGGCACGCGCCTGATCCATCAGGCCAATCCACGCCAGACGCTGAAGTTCATCACGGTGTTCATCATCGCCCACGTCGGCTTTCGCCATGGAAGGGATAATGTCCAGCAGCGATCCCCACGCACCGGTCCGGATGTATGCCTGTTCAGCAAGTCGCAGCACTTCCGGATGACGAGGCGTAATTTCCAGCAGGCGGTCAACGCCGTGGCGTGCCGCATGGTTTTCATTCCGTGCCAGTTGCAGACGAACGCGGGTGATCTCAACCGGAATCGGATCCTTAGTAGACAGCTCAGAGGCGCGTTCAAGATGCTGATTGGCGCGGGCCTCATCGCCTCGCTGCTGTGCCGCCTCAGCGGCCAGCAGATAGTTCACGACCGGCTGTTCTGCATGGTCGGCATTTTTCGACATCAGCTTTTCAACCTGCTGATAATCGCCTTCAGCCAGCTTCAGCAGCGCCTGCTCGGTCTGCTTACGGGCGCGACGGCGTTTACGGCCAACGAACCAGCCGCGGGTATGCGCGCCGGTACGGAAAATACGACGCAGGATCCACTCCACGGCCAGCAGAACGACCACACCCAGGATCAGGATAATCACCAGTCCGGTCACGCTGGTTTCGATGTTGTAGTTATCGGTCTGGATCAGTACGTAACCCTGATGACCCGCGAGCATCGGCCCCAGCACAATCCCGGCGATCAGCAGGATGAAGAGTAAGAAGACTTTTAGCATCATTACTCTCCTTGCGGCGCGCGTTCAGGCGCTGGCGCTGCGGCAGGTGCTTCAGCCGGGCGCTCTGCCGGAACGCCTGGTTGGGCCAGCAGGTTACGCACGCGCGTCTGCATGATCTTCTCCAGAATCGGCTGGCTTTCCAGTTTGTCCGGCACGTTCATGGTGATGTTTTGCTGGCTCAGCTTGTCGATATCCTCAAGGAACGCGGTCGTGGTTGCGTCATTGGTATCGTAGTAAGCGCGGACCCAGGTGGATACGTTATCCAGAGCCTGTTTGTAGGTCTCTTCCTGATGACGCGGTACGGCCTGAGCAGCCACCAGCAGGCGGGAGCGAATGTTTTCGCGCAGATAGACGTCCTGGTTCGGTGCCAGCAGCGGCACGGCAGTTTCATCGCGGCGGCGAACGGTAATGAAGCTGTCCATAAAGTTCTGCCAGCTCTTTTGCAGGTTGATACGCCACTCGCTCAGGGAGCTGGACAGCTCGGTGCCGTCGGAATCCATTGGAGAGTCGTCGTCGTTGTTGTCGGCCAGCTGAAGGTTATCAATCTGGTTCGAAAGCTGATTCACCTTAAGAATGATACCGTCGTAATCGACCTGAGAAACCGCAGACAGGCTGGCGATATCTTCCGTAATGGCGCGGCGTGCGCCGATCAGGCTCGGATCGTTCATGTCGGCCAGGCTTGCGTCGGCGCTTTTCAGCAGCGCGGCGGCGGTGGTGACATCCTGATCGCTCCAGAGCTTACGTCCGGCCAGCTTCACCAGAAAATCGGCCTGTGAAAGCAGCCAGGTTTTGGCATCGGTCCCGGAAATCGTGGCGACTTTTTCCTGCACTTCGCTCAGCTGTTTGGTCAACGCTTCACGCTTGCTGTTCGCGTCGGCGAGGGCGGCAGCCTGCTGCTTAATCACGCCTTCCAGCTCGGCTTTTTGCGTCTCCTGCGCTTTTTGCAGGGCGGTGATTTGGTTAACCAGCGCGTCGTGGGTAGCCGTCTGGTTGGTGCCCTGTTTCTTCACCAGCCCGTAAAGTCCCACGCCTGCGGCCAGCGCAATCGCGATGGCAATCACGCTCAGCGTAAGGCTGGTTTTGTTGCTGCCGTTTTTCTTCTCAACGGTTTTGTCTGTCGTCTCTGGCTGTGACGTGGTGTCCACAGTCTCCCTGGTCTCTTCAACCACGGCGGAGGATTTTTCGTGTTCCGTCATTATGGCTTCCCATTTGAGAGTTATTGTAATGCGCGCAGCAGCGCATCGTTGTCGGCGTTATCAGCGATCCGAATATCCTGCCAGCCCAGTTCCCGGGCATGGTTCGCCAGACGCTCGCTGACGACCAGAAGCCGACAGCGGAGTAACCAGTTTTCGCGATACCAAAGCGGGATCAGCGACCAAAGCTGTTGTAACATTTCACCGCTGGTGACCACCAGCGTATTAATGCCGCGCGCGTGCCAGCGCATTGCTTCTTCCGCGCCATCGTAATGTTTCACACAGCGCTGATAGCACTCCACAAACGTCACGTCTGCACCGCGTTTCCGCAACGTTTCACCCAGCAGTTCGCGGCCACCGTTGCCGCGCAAAATGAGCGCACGCTTTCCGGCAATGGTTTGTAATTCAGGTAATTGTAGCAAGACTTCGCTGATTTCCCGATCTAACGGGTAACGAACGTCAATTCCGCTGGCGGTGTGTAAGGCCAGCGCGGTGGTGCGCCCGATGGCAAAATAGCGGGGTGTGCGGGGCCAGCTAACCCCCTGCTGTTGCAGCTGCGCATGGGCAAACTCAACGGCATGCTGCGACAGGGCAAAGAGCAGATCGCCTTCCTGCAAGGCACGCATCTGGTCAGCGAGCGTAGACAGCTCGCGACCGGGGGAGAATTCAATCAGCGGAAAACTCCAGGCCACCTGCCCCAGTGCGCGCAGACGGCTCACTAACTGCTCTCCTGCGGGAGAAGGGCGGGTGACAAGAATACTCATGCAGGGGGTTCTCCGTTATAGACCTCGGCCAGAATTTCACGCGCGCCGTTATTCAGCAGCTCTTCCGCCAGCGATACGCCAAGCGCTTCGGCATCCTGCGGCCTGCCGCGACGTTCACCGCGAACCATCTGCGAGCCATCCGGCGCGCCGACCAGCGCACGCAACCACAGTTCACCGTCGGTTAATTCAGCATAGCTGCCAATGGGCACCTGACAGCCGCCTTCGAGACGAGTATTCATCGCACGCTCGGCTTTTACGCGAATGGCGGTGTCGTCATGATTCAGCGGCGCGAGCAGGGCCTGGGTGCGCGCATCATCCAGACGGCATTCAATGCCGACTGCACCCTGACCGACGGCGGGCAGCGACAGCTCCGGCGGCAACGCCACGCGAATGCGTTCCTCCAGCCCCAGGCGTTTCAGGCCCGCAACCGCAAGAATAATGGCATCGTAGTCGCCGTTATCCAACTTGCTAAGGCGCGTGCCGACGTTACCGCGCAGCGAACGAATCACCAGATCCGGGCGACGCTCCGCCAGCTGACACTGGCGGCGTAAACTTGACGTGCCGACCACGCTGCCCTCTGGCAACGCGTCGAGCGACGCATAGCGGTTAGAGACAAACGCATCGCGCGGATCCTCGCGCTCGCAGATGGTCACCAGCCCCAGCTCTTCGGGGAACTCAACGGGCACGTCTTTCATCGAATGCACGGCGATATCGGCGCGGTTCTCAAGCAATGCCAGTTCCAGCTCTTTGACAAACAGGCCCTTGCCGCCCACTTTCGCCAGGGGCGTATCGAGGATTACGTCACCGCGCGTGACCATTGGCACCAGCTCAACGCGTAATCCGGTGTGGCAGGCTCCCAGGCGCTGCTTAACATAATGTGCCTGCCAGAGCGCAAGGGGACTTTGGCGTGTGGCAATTCTCAAAACATTGTCTAACATGCTTGTTACCGTCATTATCAATCGCTAACCATCCTAACATTGTTGACACTCGGATGGCAGTTTTACGGTTGATGAAGCGCGAGAGGGACAGGGCGGCGTACGCGTCAGCCAACGCCGTATTCAGGAATTTACACGTACAGAACGGTGCTACACTTGTATGTAGCGCATCTTTCTTTACGGTCAACCGGCAAGGTGTTAAATTGATCACGTTTTAGACCATTTTTTCGTCTGTACCACCAGAAAAGCAAAAGGCGAAAGAAGGGTAACGGTTATTTTTTGAAATACTGCGGGTCCGCTGCTTTTGTTTTGACTGGCGTGCGACACCCGGAAACATCAGGCGATACGTCTTGTACCTCTATATTGAGACTCTGAAACAGAGACTGGATGCCATCAATCAATTGCGCGTGGATCGCGCGCTTGCTGCCATGGGCCCTGCTTTCCAGCAGGTATACAGTCTACTGCCGACATTGTTGCACTATCACCATCCGCTAATGCCGGGTTACCTTGATGGTAACGTTCCCCAGGGCATTTGCCTCTTCACGCCTGATGAAACCCAACAGCATTACCTGACCGAACTCGAGCTTTACCGTGGTATGCCGCCGCAGGATTCGCCGAAAGGCGAGCTGCCGATTACCGGGGTTTACTCCATGGGCAGCACCTCATCGGTTGGGCAAAGCTGTTCTTCTGACCTGGATATCTGGGTCTGCCATCAGTCCTGGCTCGACAATGAAGAGCGCCAGCTGTTGCAGCGTAAATGCAGCCTGCTGGAGAGCTGGGCGGCGTCGCTCGGCGTGGAAGTGAGTTTCTTCCTGATTGATGAAAACCGTTTCCGCCATAACGAAAGCGGCAGTCTGGGTGGTGAAGACTGCGGCTCGACTCAGCACATTCTGCTGCTGGATGAGTTTTACCGTACCGCCGTTCGCCTGGCCGGGAAACGTATTCTGTGGAATATGGTGCCGTGCGATGAAGAAGAGAATTATGACGACTACGTCATGTCGCTTTACTCGCAGGGCGTTCTGACGCCAAACGAGTGGCTGGATCTGGGCGGCCTGAGCTCCCTGTCCGCCGAAGAGTACTTTGGCGCAAGCCTCTGGCAGCTCTATAAGAGCATTGATTCACCGTATAAAGCGGTGCTGAAAACCCTGCTGCTGGAAGCCTACTCCTGGGAATACCCTACGCCGCGTCTGCTGGCGAAAGACATTAAGCAGCGTCTGCACGACGGGGAGATCGTCTCCTACGGGCTTGATGCCTACTGCATGATGCTCGAACGCGTCACCGAATACCTGACGGCCATTGATGACACCACGCGTCTTGACCTGGTGCGTCGATGTTTCTATCTCAAAGTCTGTGAAAAACTGAGCCGTGAGCGCGCTTGCGTTGGCTGGCGTCGTGAAGTGGTCAGCCAGTTAGTCAAAGAGTGGGGATGGGACGAAGCGCGTCTCGCCATGCTCGACAACCGCGCCAACTGGAAGATCGATCAGGTGCGCGAGGCGCACAACGAACTGCTTGATGCGATGATGCAGAGCTACCGCAACCTGATCCGCTTTGCCCGCCGTAACAACCTTAGCGTTTCTGCCAGCCCACAGGATATCGGGGTGTTAACCCGTAAGCTATACGCCGCGTTTGAAGCGTTGCCGGGCAAGGTTACGCTGGTTAACCCACAGATTTCGCCTGACCTGTCTGAGCCGAATCTGACCTTTATCTACGTGCCGCCGGGCCGTGCAAACCGCACCGGGTGGTATCTGTACAACCGTGCGCCAAGCATGGATTCAATCATCAGCCATCAGCCGCTGGAATATAACCGCTACCTGAACAAGCTGGTGGCCTGGGCCTGGTTTAACGGCCTCCTCACCTCACGCACCCGGTTGTTTATCAAGGGCAACGAGGTAGTCGATTTAGCCAAGTTGCAGGAGATGGTGGCGGACGTCTCGCACCACTTCCCGCTGCGCCTGCCTGCGCCGACGCCAAAAGCGCTCTACAGCCCGTGTGAGATCCGCCATCTGGCGATCATCGTCAACCTGGAATACGACCCGACGGCGGCCTTCCGCAATCAGGTGGTCCACTTTGACTTCCGCAAGCTGGACGTCTTTAGCTTCGGCGAGCAGCAAAACTGCCTGGTGGGCAGCGTGGATCTGCTGTACCGCAACTCGTGGAACGAAGTGCGAACCCTGCACTTCAACGGCGAGCAGGCGATGATCGAAGCGCTGAAAACCATTCTCGGCAAGATGCACCAGGACGCCGCGCCGCCGGACAGCGTGGAAGTGTTCTGCTACAGCCAGCATCTGCGCGGCCTGATTCGTACCCGCGTGCAGCAGCTGGTGTCTGAGTGCATTGAACTGCGCCTCTCCAGCACCCGCCAGGAAACCGGGCGCTTTAAAGCGCTGCGCGTCTCCGGCCAGACCTGGGGCCTGTTCTTTGAGCGCCTGAACGTGTCGGTGCAGAAGCTGGAAAACGCCATTGAATTCTACGGCGCGATTTCGCACAACAAGCTGCATGGCCTGTCGGTTCAGGTGGAAACTAACCACGTTAAGCTGCCACAGGTGGTGGATGGCTTTGCCAGTGAAGGGATCATTCAGTTCTTCTTTGAAGAGTCGGGCGATAACGCCGGGTTTAATATCTACATTCTGGATGAAACCAACCGCGCCGAGGTGTATCACCACTGTGAAGGCAGTAAAGAGGAGCTGGTGCGCGACGTCAGCCGCTTCTATTCGTCCTCGCACGATCGCTTTACCTACGGCTCAAGCTTTATCAACTTCAACCTGCCGCAGTTCTACCAGATTGTGAACGTAGATGGCCGGGCGCAGGTGATCCCGTTCCGTACGCAGGCAATTACCCCTGCGGCGCCTGCGAATCAGGATACCGCACCGCTGTTGCAGCAGTATTTCTCCTGAGCCTTTTCGCCGGGCGGCGCTTACGCTTACCCGGCCTACGGTCCGAGCCGTTGTAGGCCCGGTAAGGCGCAGCCGCCACCGGGCAACAAAACTACCTGAAACTCACGTCCTCGCCCGCCTGCGCGGTTGCAGCCTGTTCCAGCAGATCCCAGAACGTTTCGCCGCTGCGATCGCATACCCACTCGTCACCTTTCAGGTCAAAGTGATAACCGCCCTGTTTAGCCGCCAGCCACACCTGGTGAAGCGGCTCCTGACGGTTAATAATAATTTTGCTGCCGTTTTCGAAGCTTAAGGTCAGGATCCCGCCGTTGATTTCACAATCGATATCGCTGTCGCCGTCCCAGTCGTCGATACGCTCTTCGATGGTCATCCACAGGGTATCGGCGAGGCGATGAAATTCACTGTCGTTCATGGTTTTATTCCTGTTTTTCGTGATGGCGGCAGTATAACGCTAAATAATTCCCGTTGCAGGAAAGCGGCAAACTCTTGCTTTTGTGTCTTCTCCTGCGATGATAGAAACAGATTTGAACTTACGGGCAACCTCTACATGAAAAACGTCTTTCGAACGCTTGCCGTTCTTGTCACTCTGTTTAGCCTGACCGGCTGTGGACTGAAGGGACCACTTTACTTCCCGCCAGAGGATAAAAACGCACCACCGCCGACAAAACCGGTGCAAAGTGGTATCGAGTCATCTACGCCGGATACCAACGATCGCGGCAATAACGGTGGCCCGACTCAGGTCAATCTCTGACGATTACGTTCTGTACCCGCGCAATGGAGCAAATGATGCAGTTCTCTAAAATGCATGGCCTTGGCAACGACTTTATGGTCGTCGACGCGGTAACGCAGAATGTCTTTTTCTCCCCGGAACTGATCCGTCGTCTGGCGGATCGACACGTGGGCGTGGGGTTTGACCAGCTGCTGGTGGTGGAGCCTCCTTACGATCCTGACCTGGACTTTCACTACCGCATTTTTAACGCCGACGGCAGCGAAGTGTCCCAGTGCGGCAATGGCGCGCGCTGTTTTGCCCGCTTTGTTCGGCTAAAAGGGCTCACCAACAAGCGCGATATCCGCGTCAGCACCGCCAACGGTCGGATGGTGCTCAGTGTCACCGACGACGAACTGGTGCGCGTGAACATGGGCGAGCCAAACTTCGAGCCCTCTGCCGTGCCGTTTCGCGCAAACAAAGCGGAAAAGACCTATATTATGCGCGCCGCCGAGCAGACAGTATTGTGCGGCGTTGTCTCAATGGGTAACCCGCACTGCGTGATTCAGGTGGATGATGTGCAAACCGCCGCGGTCGAAACGCTCGGCCCGGTACTGGAAAGCCACGAGCGCTTCCCGGAGCGGGCGAACATCGGTTTCATGCAGGTGGTGAAGCGTGAACATATTCGCCTGCGGGTTTACGAGCGCGGCGCGGGGGAAACCCAGGCCTGCGGAAGCGGTGCCTGTGCGGCGGTGGCCGTGGGTATCTCGCAGGGGTTACTGGCAGAAGAGGTTCGCGTGGAATTACCGGGCGGGCGTCTTGATATCGCCTGGAAAGGAGCGGGTCATCCACTGTACATGACTGGCCCGGCGACACATGTTTATGACGGGTTTATCCATCTATGAAGCAACCAGGGGAAGAACTGCGGGAACCCTTAACGGAGCTGGACGACAGCGCCGTTGTGGATTACCTGCTGCACAATCCTGAGTTTTTTATCCGCAATGCACGCGTCGTCGAACGGATGCGCGTGCCGCATCCGGTTCGCGAGACCGTGTCGCTGGTTGAATGGCACATGGCGCGCTCGCGCAATCACATCCATCAGCTCGAAGAGAACATGACGCTGCTGATGGAGCAGGCCAGCAATAACGAAAGCCTGTTCCACCGTCTTCTGCACCTCCAGGCGCGCCTGGCGTCTGCGCACAGTCTCGAAGAGTTTCTCAACCGTTTCCACCGCTGGGCGCGCGAGCTGGGGTTGGCAGGCGCAACGATTCGTCTGTTCCCTGACCGCTGGCGCATTGGCGCGCCGTCCGGGTTTACCCATCTGGCGCTTAGCCGTCAGGCGTTTGAGCCGCTGCGCATTCAGCGTCTGGGCCATGAGCACCACTATCTGGGGCCGCTTAACGGACCAGAGCTGCTGGTGGTGCTGCCGGAAGCCAAAGCTATTGGCTCGGTGGCGATGTCGCTGATGGGACGTGAGGGTGACCTGGGCGTGGTGTTATTTACCAGCCGCGATGCGCATCATTATGAGCAGGGGCAGGGCACGCAGCTGCTACAGGAAATCGCCCTGATGCTGCCTGAGCTGCTGGAGCGCTGGATTGAGCGCGTATGACGGACGCTCTGCTCGCCACTGACGTCTCGCGCTTTCTGCGCTACCTGGGCGTAGAGCGCCAGCTTAGCCCCATTACGCTGCTCAACTATCAGCGTCAGCTTGATGCCATCATGCAGATTGCCGATGAAATCGGCCTGAAAAGCTGGCAACAATGTGACGCCGCCACGGTACGCGGATTCGTCGTGCGTAGCCGTAAAAAAAACTTAAGCCCGGCGAGCCTGGCGCTCCGGCTCTCTGCCCTGCGCAGCTTTTTCGACTGGCTGGTTAGCCAGGGCAAGCTGAAAGCTAACCCGGCAAAAGGGATCGCCACGCCAAAAGCCCCACGGCATCTGCCGAAAAATATCGACGTCGACGACGTAAATCGCCTGCTGGATATCGATCTTAACGATCCGCTCGCCGTGCGCGACCGCGCGATGCTGGAGGTGATGTACGGTGCCGGGCTGCGTCTGTCCGAGCTGGTCAATCTCGATATAAAACATCTCGACCTGGAAACGGGCGAAGTGTGGGTGATGGGCAAGGGCAGCAAAGAGCGCCGCCTGCCGATTGGCCGCAACGCCGTCTCCTGGATTGAGCACTGGCTGGATCTGCGCGGGCTGTTTGGCGCCGAAGAAGATGCGCTGTTTTTGTCGAAGCTTGGCAAGCGGATCTCCGCGCGTAACGTGCAGAAACGCTTTGCGGAGTGGGGCATCAAGCAGGGGCTGAACAGCCACGTGCATCCGCACAAGCTGCGCCACTCCTTTGCGACGCACATGCTGGAATCAAGCGGCGACCTGCGCAGCGTGCAGGAGCTGCTCGGCCACGCGAATCTGTCGACCACCCAAATCTATACCCATTTAGACTTCCAACACCTTGCCTCGGTGTATGACGCGGCGCATCCACGCGCCAAACGGGGGAAATAATGCGTTTTTACCGCCCACTCGGCCAGATATCAGCCCTGACGTTTGACCTTGATGACACTCTTTACGATAACCGTCCGGTGATCCTGCGTACCGAGCAGGAGTCGCTGGCGTTTGTGCAGAACTACCATCCTGCGCTGAAAGCGATGCAGAACAAAGACTTCCAGCAGCTGCGTCAGTCCCTGCGGGAAACCGAACCGGAGATTTACCACGACGTGACCGAATGGCGTCGCCGGGCGGTTGAGCAGGCGATGCTCAACGCCGGCCTGAGCGCGCAGGATGCGGCCACGGGTGCCGAAGCGGCCATGGAAAACTTCGCCAAATGGCGCAGCCGCATCGATGTGCCGCAGGAGACGCACGACACGCTGGCGAAACTGGCCAGTAAGTGGCCGCTGGTGGCCATCACCAACGGCAACGCTCAGCCCGAGCTGTTCGGCTTAGGTGACTATTTTCAGTTCGTGCTGCGCGCGGGTCCGCACGGGCGCTCGAAGCCGTTTAACGATATGTATCACCTGGCGGCGGAAAAACTGGATTTGCCGCTCGGCGAAATCCTGCACGTGGGCGATGACCTGACCACGGACGTTGCCGGGGCGATCCGCTGCGGTATGCAGGCCTGCTGGATCAAGCCGGAAAACGCCGATCTGATGGCCACCCTGGACAGCCGTCTTCTGCCGCACGTGGAAATTTCACGGTTGGCATCCCTCACGACGCTGATATAATCATCAATTGTTCTGTATAAATTAACAGGGTTTTGGCGAATGGAAACATTTGCCTGCCCGACATGACGTGACGGTGCCAATGGACGTTTCTTACCTGCTCGACTGCCTTAATGATAAACAACGTGATGCGGTTGCCGCCTCGCGTACAAACCTGCTGGTACTGGCTGGAGCGGGCAGTGGTAAGACGCGCGTGCTGGTTCACCGTATCGCCTGGCTCCAGAGCGTGGAGAACTGCTCGCCGTATTCGATTATGGCCGTGACGTTTACCAACAAGGCGGCGGCAGAGATGCGCCACCGTATCGCACAGCTGATGGGCACCAGCCAGGGCGGCATGTGGGTTGGCACCTTCCACGGCCTGGCGCACCGTCTGCTGCGCGCGCACCATATGGACGCCAACCTGCCGCAGGATTTCCAGATCCTCGACAGCGAAGATCAGCTGCGCCTGCTGAAGCGCCTGATCAAGGCGATGAACCTCGACGAGAAGCAGTGGCCTCCGCGTCAGGCGATGTGGTACATCAACGGTCAGAAAGACGAAGGGCTGCGTCCGCACCATATCCAGAGCTTCGGCAACCCGGTCGAGCAAACCTGGCAGAACGTCTACAAGGCCTATCAGGAAGCGTGCGACCGCGCTGGCCTGGTGGATTTCGCCGAGCTGCTGCTGCGCGCCCACGAGCTGTGGCTCAACAAACCGCATATCCTGCAACACTACCGTGAACGCTTCACCAACATCCTGGTGGACGAATTCCAGGATACCAACAACATCCAGTACGCGTGGATCCGCCTGCTGGCCGGTGATACCGGCAAGGTGATGATCGTAGGCGATGACGACCAGTCTATCTACGGCTGGCGCGGCGCGCAGGTAGAGAACATCCAGCGTTTCCTCAACGATTTCCCCGGCGCGCAAACCATCCGTCTGGAGCAGAACTACCGCTCAACCAGCAATATTCTGAGCGCGGCCAACGCCCTGATTGAGAACAACAACGGGCGCCTGGGTAAAAAGCTGTGGACCGACGGCGTCGACGGCGAACCTATTTCGATTTACTGCGCCTTCAACGAACTCGACGAAGCGCGCTTCGTGGTGAACCGCATTAAAACCTGGCAGGACAACGGCGGCGCGCTGGAGCAGTGCGCCATTCTCTATCGCAGCAACGCTCAGTCGCGCGTGCTGGAAGAGGCGCTGTTGCAGGTGAGCATGCCGTACCGTATTTATGGCGGTATGCGCTTCTTCGAACGTCAGGAGATCAAAGATGCGCTCTCGTATCTGCGTCTGATCGCCAACCGCAACGACGACGCGGCGTTTGAGCGCGTGGTGAACACGCCGACGCGCGGCATCGGCGATCGCACGCTGGACGTGGTGCGCCAGGCCTCGCGCGATCGTCAGCTTACGTTGTGGCAGGCGTGCCGCGAGCTGTTGCAGGAAAAAGCCCTCGCCGGACGCGCCGCCAGCGCGTTGCAGCGCTTCCTGGAGTTAATTGACGCGCTGGCGCAGGAAACCGCCGACATGCCGCTGCACGTACAGACCGACCGGGTGATCAAAGATTCCGGCCTGCGCACCATGTACGAGCAGGAAAAAGGCGAAAAGGGGCAGACCCGTATAGAGAACTTAGAGGAACTGGTCACGGCAACGCGCCAGTTCAGCTACAACGAAGAAGACGAAGATCTGATGCCGTTGCAGGCATTTCTCTCCCACGCCGCGCTGGAGGCGGGGGAAGGGCAGGCCGATACCTGGCAGGATGCGGTTCAGCTGATGACCCTGCACTCCGCCAAAGGTCTGGAGTTCCCGCAGGTATTTATCGTCGGGATGGAAGAAGGCATGTTCCCGAGCCAGATGTCGCTGGATGAAGGCGGACGTCTGGAAGAAGAACGTCGTCTGGCCTACGTGGGCGTGACCCGTGCGATGCAGAAGCTGACCCTGACCTATGCGGAAACCCGCCGCCTGTATGGGAAAGAGGTGTATCACCGTCCGTCGCGCTTCATCGGCGAGCTGCCCGAAGAGTGTGTGGAAGAGGTGCGCCTGCGCGCCAGCATCAGCCGTCCGGTCAGCCATCAGCGTATGGGGTCGCCGATCTCTGAAACCGACACCGGGTACAAGCTGGGCCAGCGCGTGCGCCATGCTAAATTTGGCGAAGGCACCATCGTCAACCTGGAAGGCAGCGGCGAGCACAGCCGTTTGCAGGTGGCGTTTCAGGGGCAGGGGATCAAATGGCTGGTGGCAGCCTATGCCAGGCTGGAAAGTGTGTAACTACCAGAAAAATATCACTATTTTGTAATAATCTGCTAGCCTTATACGTTGAAGGTCAATTAATGCCCTTCAGCGTTCCGTTGCGTGTTGACGCCACAGTTATTGCTGGCGTAACATGCGCGCACGATTACGCTAAGAGGACATTCGCCTTGGACACACCCAGTAGATACTGGCTCAATTCCCTGTCATCCAGGAACAACTCCTAAGGCTATCTCCTCTTGCTGATGGCCTTAGTGGTTGTCAGCGACTGCATTTTTCCCGTCGCGCTGAGTCAGGCTGTTTAATGGTCTGAAACCCAATTTGTTTCTGTGTGCCCACCGAACTGTCCGATATTTTTTGCATTGGGAGTCCCGGTCATGTTGAGCGCATTTCAACTCGAAAATAACCGACTGACTCGGCTTGAAGCCGAAGAGTCACAGCCCCTCATTGATGCCGTATGGGTGGATCTGGTCGAGCCGGACGACGATGAACGCCTTCGCGTACAATCTGAACTGGGGCAAAGCCTGGCGACACGCCCGGAACTGGAAGACATCGAAGCGTCCGCCCGTTTTTTTGAAGACGAAGACGGCCTGCACATTCACTCTTTCTTCTTTTTTGAAGATGCCGAAGACCACGCGGGGAACTCTACCGTGGCGTTCACCATCCGCGATGGCCGCCTGTTCACCCTGCGCGAGCGCGAACTGCCGGCGTTTCGTCTCTACCGCATGCGCGCCCGCAGCCAGGCGATGATGGACGGAAACGCCTATGAGCTGCTGCTGGATCTGTTCGAAACCAAAATCGAACAGCTGGCGGATGAAATCGAAAACATCTACAGCGACCTGGAAAAGCTGAGCCGCGTGATCATGGAAGGCCATCAGGGCGATGAGTACGACGAAGCGTTGTCCACGCTGGCAGAGCTGGAAGATATCGGCTGGAAGGTGCGTTTGTGTCTGATGGATACCCAGCGCGCGCTGAACTTCCTGGTGCGCAAGGCGCGTCTGCCGGGCGGTCAGCTGGAGCAGGCGCGTGAGATTTTACGCGATATCGAATCCCTGCTGCCGCACAACGAATCCCTGTTCCAGAAGGTCAACTTCCTGATGCAGGCGGCGATGGGCTTTATCAACATCGAGCAGAACCGCATCATCAAGATCTTCTCGGTGGTCTCCGTGGTGTTCCTGCCGCCGACGCTGGTGGCGTCCAGCTACGGGATGAACTTTGAGTTTATGCCGGAGCTGAAGTGGAGCTTTGGTTACCCGGGGGCGATTATCTTTATGATCCTCGCCGGGCTGGCGCCGTATCTGTACTTTAAGCGGAAGAACTGGCTTTGAGAATTCGCCCGGTGGCGCTACGCTTTCCGGGCCTACAGATCTTGTAGGCCGGATAGGCGCAGCCGCCATCCGGTAATAAAGCACTACACCCCTCTGCGGGTCCTGCGCTGGGTATAAATCGCATCCGCAACAAAGATGGCCAGCGCTACCCAGATAAAGGCGAAGGTCACCATCTTATCCGCACCCGGCACTTCGCCGTAAAATACCACTGCCAGCAGGAACATCAGCGTCGGGCCAATGTACTGGAAGAAGCCCAGCGTGGAGAGGCGCAGACGCGTTGCCGCGCCGGTGAAGCACAGCAGGGGAATCGTCGTGACCACGCCTGCGGCCATCAGCATCAGGTTTAACGACCATGGGTTGCTGCCCATGTGACTGGTGGCGCTGTCAGCAATACCGAACAGATAGATTGCCGCGACCGGCAGCAGCCACAAGGTTTCAAACAGCATGCCCGTCTGCGCTTCCACCGCAATCTTCTTACGCACCAGGCCGTAGAAGGCAAAGCTGAACGCCAGGCCGAGGGCGATAATCGGCAGCGAGCCAAAGGTCCACAGCTGCACCAGCACGCCGCAGAAGGCCAGAATCACCGCCACCCACTGCATCCGACGGAAGCGCTCGCCGAGGAAAATCATCCCCAGCACGATGTTCACCAGCGGGTTAATGAAGTACCCCAGGCTCGCTTCAAGCATATGATGGTTATTCACAGCCCAGATGAACAGCAGCCAGTTGCCGCCGATCAGCACTGCGGAAAGCGCGAGCAGGAAGACCTTCTTCGGCGTTTTCAGCAGCGTTTTGACGCCTGACCACTGACGGCAGATGCTCATCAGCGCGATCATAAAGAAAAACGACCAGATGACGCGGTGGGTGAGGATTTCGTCCGCCGGGACATAGGCGATAAGCTTGAAGTACGCCGGCGCGATACCCCAAATAAAATAAGCGGCAAGAGCGAGTAAAACGCCCTGCCGCGTCTGTTTAGCATCCATCGGGAAAATCCGTTACAAAAAAGTGAATCAATTTTACCCGAATTTGCCGCCTCAACCCACCATATAAGTGGCGGTTGCGCTGGCGATATAAACCTGCTCTTCGTTATGCATCTCAACGCGGGCAACGGCAACTTTATTCCCGGCACGCAGCAGGCTGCTGGTGCAGGTAAAGCGGTTTCCGCGTCCTGGACGCAGGTAGTCGACGCGTAAATCGATGGTTCCCATGCGCGACAGGCGCTGGCGTAACTCATCTTCGTTGATGGTGTCGTGGCGCGTCAGCGTGCTGCCCACGCACACCAGACCGGCCGCCACGTCCAGCGCAGAGGCAATCACCCCGCCGTGCAAAATGCTTTGCGCCCAGTTGCCCACCATCATTGGCTGATTATTGAAGCTAAGCTGAGCAAAGTCTTTTTCGTATCGTTCCAGCTCAAGACCCAGTGCACGGTTAAACGGCATGTGGTACACGAAAATCTCGCCCACGAGTTTTAATGTTTCTTCGGCGGTTAGCGTGGCTGACATCAGACGTGGCATCCTTGTTGTTAATAAAATGTTGATTTTATGCTTCAGGATAAAGGAATGCCACTTTAAGAAACGAGGAATCGGAAGTTACCGCAGAAGTCTGTAGAATGCGCAGACAAAACTATTCATTAAATGTCACAATTTCAGGAGAACACCACCGATGCGGACGTATCTGGGTTGGTTACTGGCGGCGGTTGCGCTGCCCCTCACAGCATATGCGCAGGAAGCGACGATCAAAGAAGTGCATGATAAACCTGCGGTTCAGGGCAGTATCATCGCCAATATGCTTCAGGAGCACGACAATCCGTTCACGCTATACCCCTATGACACCAACTACGTGATCTACACCCAGACCAGCGATCTCAACAAAGAGGCGATAAGCTCCTATAACTGGTCTGATAATGCGCGTAAAGATGAGGTGAAGTTCCAGCTCAGCCTCGCTTTCCCGTTCTGGCGCGGCATCCTGGGGCCGAACTCGGTGCTTGGCGCGTCCTACACGCAGAAGTCATGGTGGCAGCTCTCCAACAGCGGCGAATCTTCACCGTTCCGCGAAACCAACTATGAGCCGCAGCTGTTCCTCGGTTTCGCCACCGATTATGAGTTTGCAGGCTGGACGCTGCGCGACGTAGAAGTGGGCTATAACCACGATTCCAACGGTCGTTCCGACCCAACCTCACGCAGCTGGAACCGCGTCTATACGCGTCTGATGGCGCAGAACGGCAATTTCATGGTGGAAGTGAAGCCGTGGTACGTGGTGGGCAGCACCGATGACAACCCGGATATCACCAAATACATGGGCTACTATCAGCTTAAGGTGGGCTATCAGCTGGGTGACGCGGTGCTGAGCGCCAAAGGTCAGTACAACTGGAACACCGGATACGGCGGCGCTGAGCTGGGCCTTAGCTACCCGGTGACGAAACACGTGCGTCTCTATACCCAGGTGTATAGCGGCTACGGCGAATCGCTGATCGACTACAACTTCAACCAGACCCGCGTTGGTGTGGGCGTCATGCTGAACGATATTTTCTAAGCTGCTCGAATGTTTTTGCGTTAAACGTTGAAGTTTCTCTCTCAGGCGCTGAAAATAGCGCCTGTTTCATTTCTGGCATATGGGGTTAACGTGGCGCAGGCGGAAGTATTGAATCAGGAATCGCTGGCTAAACAGGTTTTGCATGAAACCTTTGGCTACCAGCAGTTCCGTCCTGGCCAGGAAACCATCATTGAAACCGTGCTGGAAGGCCGCGATTGCCTGGTGGTGATGCCGACCGGCGGCGGTAAATCCCTCTGTTATCAGGTGCCCGCGCTGGTGCTTAACGGCCTGACGGTCGTGGTATCGCCCCTTATTTCCCTGATGAAAGACCAGGTCGATCAGCTGCTCGCCAACGGCGTGGCGGCGGCCTGCCTGAACTCGACGCAAACCCGCGAGCAGCAGCAAGAGGTGATGGCCGGGTGCCGCACCGGGCAGATCCGCCTGCTGTATATCGCGCCAGAGCGCCTGATGCTGGATAACTTCCTCGAAAACCTGGCGCACTGGAATCCGGTTCTGCTGGCGGTGGATGAAGCGCACTGTATCTCTCAGTGGGGACACGATTTCCGCCCGGAATATGCCGCCCTCGGCCAGCTGCGTCAGCGCTTCCCTGAACTGCCGTTTATGGCGCTTACCGCCACGGCGGACGACACCACGCGTCTGGACATTGTTCGCCTGCTGGGGCTGAACGACCCGTATATTCAGGTCAGCAGCTTCGACCGCCCCAACATCCGCTACATGCTGATGGAAAAATTCAAGCCGCTGGATCAGCTCCTGCGCTACGTTCAGGAGCAGCGCGGCAAGTCCGGCATCATCTACTGCAACAGCCGCGCGAAGGTGGAAGACACCGCCGCGCGTCTGCAAAACCGTGGCTTTAGCGCCGCCGCCTATCACGCCGGGCTGGAGAACCACATCCGCGCCGAGGTGCAGGAAAAATTCCAGCGCGACGACCTGCAAATCGTCGTCGCAACGGTGGCGTTCGGGATGGGCATCAACAAGCCGAACGTGCGCTTTGTTGTGCACTTCGACATTCCGCGCAATATCGAATCCTACTATCAGGAAACCGGCCGTGCCGGCCGTGACGGCCTGCCTGCGGAAGCGATGCTGTTTTACGATCCGGCCGATATGGCGTGGCTGCGCCGCTGTCTGGAAGAGAAGCCGCAGGGACAGCTCCAGGACATCGAGCGCCACAAGCTCAACGCGATGGGTGCCTTCGCTGAAGCGCAAACCTGCCGCCGTCTGGTGCTGCTCAACTACTTTGGTGAAGGGCGACAGGAGCCGTGCGGCAACTGCGATATCTGCCTGGATCCCCCGAAACAGTACGATGGCCTGATGGACGCGCGCAAAGCGCTCTCGACCATTTACCGCGTGAATCAACGCTTCGGGATGGGCTACGTGGTGGAAGTGCTGCGCGGTGCCAATAACCAGCGTATCCGCGACATGGGCCACGACAAGCTGCCGGTTTACGGCATCGGTAAAGACCAGAGCCACGAGCACTGGGTCAGCATTATTCGTCAGCTGATCCACCTCGGCTTTGCCACACAGAACATTGCCCAGCACTCCGCGCTACAGTTGACCGAAGCAGCGCGTCCGGTGCTGCGCGGCGAGGTGGAGCTCAAGCTCGCCGTGCCGCGCGTGGTCGCCCTCAAGCCGCGGGTGATGCAAAAATCCTACGGCGGCAACTACGACCGCAAGCTGTTCGCCAAGCTGCGCAAGCTGCGCAAGGCCATTGCGGATGAAGAGAACATCCCGCCATACGTGGTGTTCAACGACGCGACGCTGATTGAGATGGCCGAGCAGATGCCGCTCAGCGCCAGCGAAATGCTCAGCGTCAACGGCGTCGGCACGCGCAAGCTGGAGCGCTTTGGTAAAGAATTTATGGCGCTCATCCGCTCTCACGCCGATGGTGATGATGAGGAGTAGTCAGCCGGGCGAAAAAGTGCCAGGATGATGACTCACTGAATTATTTCCCCGCGAGCTAATTATGTTAATGCTATTTCTCACCGTGGCGTTAGTGCACATCGTTGCGCTGATGAGCCCTGGCCCTGACTTTTTCTTCGTGTCACAAACAGCCGTCAGCCGCTCCCGCAAAGAGGCGATGATGGGTGTGCTTGGTATTACCATGGGCGTTATGGTCTGGGCGGCGGTCGCGCTGCTCGGTCTGAACCTGATCCTGGCGAAGATGGCGTGGCTGCATAACATCATTATGGTTGGCGGCGGGCTGTACCTGTGCTGGATGGGCTACCAGATGTTGCGCGGGGCGCTGAAGAAAGAAGAGAAAAAGCCGGAAGAGCCAAAGGTTGAGCTGGCAACCGGTGGTCGTAGCTTTGTGAAAGGGCTCCTGACCAACCTGGCGAACCCGAAAGCGATTATCTATTTCGGCTCGGTGTTCTCGCTGTTTGTGGGTGACAGCGTCGGCGCAGGCGCGCGCTGGGGGATCTTCCTGCTGATCGTTGTTGAGACGTTCGCCTGGTTCACTATTGTTGCCAGCCTGTTCGCCTTACCGGCAATGCGTCGCGGCTACCAGCGCATCGCGAAGTGGATCGACGGCTTTGCCGGCGCGCTGTTCGCCGGCTTCGGCATTCATCTCATCATTTCTCGCTAAGCATGACGCGCTGACGCAAGCAGCGCGCCAACCAGCATAAACAGCGAACCAAAGACTTTGTTCAGGGCCTTCATCTGCTTAGGCCCTTTGATCCACGCCGCAATTCGCTGCGCCAGCGTCGCGTAACCAATCATCACAATGATATCGACAATAATGGTGGTCGCGCCGAGCACCACATACTGCATGACCTGAGGCTGATGCGGCACGATAAACTGCGGGAACAGGGCGGCGAGGAACACGATGCTTTTTGGGTTGGTCAGGTTAACGAACACCGCGCGCTTAAACAGATGGCCGCGCGTTTGCGTCCGTGAGAGCGTATTCAGGTCAATTGAGCCTGCCGCGCGCCACTGCTGAATGCCCAGCCAAATCAGATACGCCGCACCGGCCCACTTCAGCACTTCAAACGCCAGCACCGAACGGGAGAACAGCGTCCCCAGGCCAATCCCCACCAGCACAATGTGAATGCCAAGCCCGGTCTGTAAACCGGCAATCGACGCCGCCGCGCCGCGATAGCCGTGGTTGATGGAGGTGGTCATGGTATTGATGGCCCCGGAGCCGGGTGAAAGGCTGAGGATGATAGATGTCAGCAGGTAAGCGAACCACCACTCGAAGGTCATTAGAAACTCCCGGATCGTCTGTTTTTATGCCACAATACGCTATTGTTGAGTCATTTTGTGACCGATGACGAAAAAAACTATATTCCCTGGATTACGGGGGGTGGAAACCCAATGTTTCAGCAGAAAAAGGACTGGGAAACACGAGAAAACGCATTTGCGGCTTTCTCCATGGGGCCGCTGAGCGATTTCTGGCGCCAGCGAGAGGAAGATGAATTTACGGGCGTCGGAGGGATCCCGGTACGCTTCGTTCGTTTCCGTGATGAAAAAAACGACCGGGTGATTGTGGTTTGCCCCGGCCGTATCGAAAGTTACGTCAAATATGCCGAGCTGGCGTATGACCTGTTCCATCTGGGCTTCGACGTATTAATTATCGACCATCGCGGGCAGGGGCTTTCAGGCCGGTTGCTGCCGGATACCCATCGCGGCCACGTGGATAACTTCAGCGATTACGTCGACGATTTTGCCGCGTTCTGGGAGCAGGAAGTGCAGCCAGGCCCGTGGCGCAAGCGCTATATACTGGCGCACTCCATGGGCGGCGCCATTTCCACGCTGTTTTTGCAGCGCTACGATCACCAGTGCGATGCCATCGCGCTTACCGCGCCGATGTATGGCATTGTGATTCGCTTCCCTGACTGGATGGTACGCCATCTTCTCGACTGGGCTGAGGGCCATCAGCGTATTCGGGAAAATTATGCCATCGGGACAGGGCGCTGGCGGGCGCTGCCGTTTGCCATCAACGTGTTAACCCACAGTCGGCAGCGCTATCGCCGCAATCTGCGCTTCTATGCCGATGAGCCGCGCTTACGCGTCGGTGGCCCGACCTGGCACTGGGTGCGGGAAGGCATTCACGCCGGCGAGCAGGTGCTGGCGGGCGTGGGTGATGATGACACGCCGACGCTTCTGATACAGGCGGAAGAAGAGCGTGTGGTGGATAACCGCATGCACGATCGATACTGTGAACTGCGCGCCGCGGCGGGCCACCCGTGTGAAGGGGGCAAACCGCTTGTCATCAACGGCGCGTACCATGAGATCCTTTTCGAAAAGGACGCTATGCGCTCAGTCGCGCTCAACGCTATTGTTGAATTTTTCAACAGGCATAACTGATTACTGTTTTCACCAGAGGTTTAAATCCCTATGTACCAGGTTGTTGCATCTGATTTAGATGGCACGCTGCTTTCCCCCGACCACACCCTGTCGCCTTATGCGAAAGAGACCTTAAAACTCCTGACCGCCCGCGGCGTGAACTTTGTCTTCGCCACCGGCCGCCACCACGTGGACGTGGGGCAGATCCGCGATAATCTGGAAATCAAATCGTACATGATCACCTCCAACGGTGCTCGCGTACATGACACGGACGGCAACCTCATTTTCACCCATAACCTGGATCGTGACATCGCCGCAGATCTGTTCGGCGTGGTGCATAACAACCCGGATATCGTCACCAATGTTTACCGCGACGACGAATGGTTTATGAACCGTCATCGCCCGGACGAAATGCGCTTCTTCAAGGAAGCGGTATTCAACTACTCCCTGTATGAGCCGGGTTTGCTGGATCCGGAGGGGATCAGCAAAGTATTCTTTACCTGCGAAAGCCACGAAGCGCTGCTGCCGCTGGAGCAGGCGATCAACGCCCGCTGGGGCGACCGCGTCAACGTGAGCTTCTCCACGCTGACCTGTCTGGAAGTGATGGCGGGCGGCGTGTCCAAAGGTCACGCCCTGGAAGCGGTGGCAAAACGTCTGGGCTTTGAGCTGAAAGACTGCATCGCGTTCGGCGATGGCATGAACGATGCCGAGATGCTCTCCATGGCGGGCAAAGGCTGCATCATGCAGAACGCACACCAGCGCCTCAAAGACCTGCACCCGGAGCTGGAAGTGATCGGCACCAACGCCGATAACGCGGTGCCTAAGTATTTGCGCAAGCTGTTCCTTGAATAATCTTCATTTGATTATTTATTGCTCAGTTGTCAACTAAAGAGTTCGCTACAATGCCTGTCCTTCTTTCTGAGAGACAAGCATTGTGGCGCTACTCATTATCACCACTATCCTGTGGGCCTTCTCCTTTAGCCTGATTGGCGAATACCTTGCCGGATCGGTCGACAGCTACTTCTCGGTACTGATGCGCGTAGGGCTGGCGGCGCTGGTATTTCTGCCGTTCCTGCGCACCCGCGGGCAATCGCTGAAAACCCTTCTTCTGTACATGCTGGTGGGCGCGATGCAGCTCGGCATCATGTATCTGTTCAGCTTTCGGGCCTACGTCTACCTGTCCGTCTCCGAATTCTTGCTCTTTACCGTCCTGACGCCGCTCTATATCACGCTGATTTACGACCTGCTCAGCAAGCGCCGCCTGCGCTGGGGATATCTGCTGAGCGCCGCGCTGGCGGTGATTGGCGCGGCGATCATTCGCTACGACAAGGTGAGCGATCACTTCTGGACCGGGCTGATGTTCGTCCAGCTCGCCAATATCAGCTTCGCCATCGGGATGGTGGGCTACAAGCGCCTGATGGAAACCCGCCCGATGCCGCAGCATAACGCGTTTGCATGGTTCTATGTGGGCGCGGCGATTGTCGCTGTGGCGGCGTGGTTTCTGCTCGGCAATCCGCAAAGGCTGCCGACCACTACCGTGCAGTGGAGCGTTCTGGTCTGGCTGGGCGTGGTGGCGTCGGGGCTGGGGTACTTTATGTGGAACTACGGCGCTACGCAGGTAGACGCCGGAACGCTGGGGATCATGAACAACGTGCACGTCCCGGCGGGGCTGCTGGTAAACCTCGCCATCTGGCAGGAACAGCCGCACTGGCCGAGTTTCCTTATTGGGGGAACGGTGATCCTGGCTTCACTGTGGGTACATCGCCGCTGGGTCGCTCCGCGCTCCGCACAAACGGAAGATGGTCGCACGCGTGGTTCCGCGCTGAGCGAATAAACGCTTCCGTAATCGGCTGACGCTGCTCGCCGTCGCGCACGGCAGCGTACAGCCGGCTCCACAGTCCTTCACCCAGGGTTTTGGTGACCACCAGACCCTGGCGTTCAACCGTCTCGACCACCCAGTGCGGCAGCGCCGCGATCCCCATTCTGGCCGCCACCATCTGGATCAGCAGCAGGGTATTGTCCACGCTTTTCAGCTGAGGGCTGATGCCCGCGGGTTGCAGGAAATGGCGCCAGATATCCAGACGGCTGCGCTGTACCGGGTAAATCAGCAGCGTTTCGCTGGCAAGATCTTCCGGCGTAATGCGCGTTTTGGCGGCCAGCGGATGATCCGGAGCCAGCACCAGACGCACCTCAAAATCAAACATCGGCGAATAGTGCAGGCCGCTGCGCGGCAGAATGTCTGAGGTCATTACCAGATCCAGCTCACCCTGCTGAAGCGACGGCTGCGGATCAAACGTTACGCCGGATTTAAAGTCCATCTCCACCTGCGGCCACTTCTGGCGGAAGTTCTCAAGCGCGGGGGTCAGCCACTGAATACAGCTGTGACACTCAATGGCAATGCGCAGAGTGGTCTGCTGCGGCTCATTGCAGGACTGCAACGCGCTGGCAATCTGCGGCAGTACCTGGTTCGCCAGCTGAAGCAAAATTTCGCCCTGCGGCGTAAAGCGCAAGGGCTGGCTCTTACGCACAAAAAGACGAAAACCGAGGCGTTGTTCCAGATCGCTGAACTGGTGAGAAAGGGCAGACTGAGTCTGGTGCAGCGTGGCCGCTGCCGCCGCAAGAGAACCGCAGTTCCGCAACGCTTGTAGCGTTTTCAGGTGTTTTATCTCGATCATGAAAGTCCTTCACTTCGCCATGAACATTTTGCGCTTGAGGAATATACAGTACCTGCCAATTATAGAAGTGTAAACATCTGGACGTCTAAATAACGAATTTCTACAAGGGGTATGCCATGACAATCCGCTCTCACACTCTCGGTTTCCCTCGCGTTGGCCTGCGTCGCGAGCTGAAAAAAGCGCAAGAAAGCTACTGGGCGGGTAACGCCACCCGTGAAGAACTGCTGGCGGTGGGCCGCGAGCTGCGCGCCCGTCACTGGGATCAGCAAAAACAGGCGGGCGTTGACCTGCTGCCGGTGGGCGATTTCGCCTGGTACGACCATGTTCTGACCACCAGCCTGCTGCTTGGCAACGTGCCGGCTCGTCATCAGAACAGCGATGGATCGGTAGATATCGACACCCTGTTCCGCATCGGCCGTGGCCGTGCGCCAACGGGTGAGCCCGCGGCAGCGGCGGAAATGACCAAGTGGTTTAACACCAACTATCACTATATGGTGCCGGAGTTCGTTAAGGGCCAGCAGTTTGCACTGACCTGGACGCAGCTTCTGGATGAAGTGGACGAAGCGCTGGCGCTGGGCCATCAGGTGAAGCCCGTATTGCTGGGGCCGGTAACCTACCTGTGGCTGGGCAAAGTGAAAGGCGAACCGTTTGACCGCCTCAGCCTGCTGAACGATATTCTGCCGGTCTATAAGCAGGTGCTGATCGAGCTCGGCAAACGCGGCATCCAGTGGGTGCAAATCGACGAACCCGCGCTGGTGCTTGAGCTGCCGCAGGCGTGGCTGAATGCCTTTAAACCAGCGTATGACGCGCTCACCGGCCAGGTGAAGCTGCTGCTGACCACCTATTTCGAAGGCGTGACGCCGAACCTCGACACTATCGCCGCGCTGCCGGTTCAGGGTCTGCACGTGGACCTCGTTCACGGTAAAGACGACGTGGCGGAGCTGCATAAGCGTCTGCCTGCGGGCTGGCTGCTCTCCGCCGGTCTGGTCAACGGCCGTAACGTCTGGCGCGCCGATCTGACTGAGAAATACGCGCAAATTAAAGACATCGTCGGTAAACGCGAGCTGTGGGTGGCTTCGTCCTGTTCTCTGCTGCACAGTCCGATCGATCTGAGCGTGGAGACCCGTCTCGACCCTGAAGTGAAGAGCTGGTTTGCCTTCGCCCTGCAAAAATGTGAAGAGCTGGCGTTGCTGCGTGATGCGCTCAACGGCGGCGATACGGCGGCGATTGCCGACTGGAGCGCCCCAATCCAGGCGCGTCGTCACTCGGCTCGCGTGCACAACCCGGCGGTGGAAAAGCGTCTGGCGGCCATTACCGCCCGGGACAGCCAGCGCCAGAGCCCGTACGAGGTACGTGCTGAAGCCCAGCGCGCCCGCTTCAACCTGCCCGCGTGGCCGACCACGACCATCGGTTCATTCCCGCAGACTACCGAGATCCGCGGCCTGCGTCTGGACTTCAAAAAGGGCAATCTGGATGCGAATCATTACCGCACCGGCATTGCGGAACACATCAAGCAGGCGATTATCGAGCAGGAACGCCTCGGGCTGGACGTGCTGGTGCACGGTGAAGCCGAGCGTAACGACATGGTGGAATATTTTGGTGAGCACCTGGACGGCTTCGTCTTTACCCAGAACGGCTGGGTGCAGAGCTACGGCTCCCGCTGCGTGAAGCCGCCGGTAGTGATCGGTGACGTCAGCCGCCCGGCGGCGATTACCGTGGAGTGGGCGAAGTATGCCCAGTCTCTGACCGATAAACCGGTAAAAGGCATGCTGACCGGCCCGGTGACCATTCTCTGCTGGTCGTTCCCGCGCGAAGACGTGTCGCGCGAGACGATTGCCAAACAGATCGCGCTGGCGCTGCGTGATGAAGTGGCGGATCTGGAAGCGGCGGGGATTGGCATCATTCAGATAGACGAACCGGCGCTGCGTGAAGGTTTGCCGCTGCGTCGCAGCGACTGGGATGCGTACTTACAGTGGGGCGTGGAAGCCTTCCGCATTAACGCCGCCGTTGCGAAGGATGACACGCAGATCCATACCCACATGTGCTACTGCGAATTTAACGACATCATGGACTCCATCGCCGCCCTGGACGCCGACGTCATCACCATCGAGACCTCACGTTCAGACATGGAGCTGCTGGAGTCGTTTGAAGAGTTCGACTATCCGAACGAAATTGGGCCGGGCGTGTACGACATTCACTCCCCGAACGTGCCGAGCGTGGAGTGGATTGAAGCGCTGCTGAGGAAAGCCGCTCAGCGCATCCCGGCGGAACGCCTGTGGGTAAACCCGGACTGCGGCCTGAAAACCCGCGGCTGGCCGGAGACGCGCGCGGCGCTCGCCAACATGGTGAAAGCGGCGCAGAACTTACGTCAGGCTTGATGACGCGCAGGCCCGGTAAGGCGCAGCCGCCACCGGGCTTTTTTTATGCTTTTTTCCCGCCGTACTGGCTAAACCACGCCAGCATTCTCTGCCAGCCATCTTTCGCCGATTCCGCGTGATAGCTCGGACGATAATCGGCATTAAACGCGTGTCCGGCATCGGGATACACCACGATTTCGGCCTTCGCGTTTGCCGCCCGCAGCGCGTGGCGCATGGTCTCGACGGTATCAAGCGGAATGCCGGTATCCTGGCCGCCATACAGCCCTAACACCGGGGCATTGAGATCGGTAGCGATATCAACCGGATGCTTCGGCGAGTTCAGGGTCTTTTCACCCACCAGTTTGCCGTACCAGGCAACGGCGGCTTTCAACTGCGGGTTATGCGCGGCGTACAGCCAGCTAATGCGCCCGCCCCAGCAGAAGCCAGTCACCATCAGGCGGTGTGGGTCGCCGCCGTTGCGCGCCGCCCAGCTGGCAACGTGATCAAGATCGGCAAGCACCTGCGCGTCTGGCACCTTGCTGACCAGGTTGCTGAACAGCGTCGGGATGTCGCTGTAATCGTTCGGATCGCCCTGGCGGAAATAGAGCTCTGGCGCAACGGCCAGATAACCCTCCAGCGCCAGGCGGCGGCAGAGGTCTCGAATATGTTCATGAACGCCAAATATTTCCTGAACCACAATCACGATAGGCAGCGGGCCCTCGGCGGATTTTGGCCGCGCGTGGTACGCCGGCATGTTCTCTCCCTGAGAGGGAATCGACGTTTCGCCTGCGGTGATGGCCTCTTCAGGGGTTGAGACAATGGTTGAGGCATGCGGGGCAGCAGCAGGTGCAAAACCGGTTTTTTCAGTCATGGCATTCTCCGTACCAATGAATGGATTAGCGCAAAGATAAATATAGACACCAGGTTAACAACCCACAGTGCCTTATAGCGTCTATCTTTTGTGCAGCACCCGTCGATATAACTTGTTAATGTGATGTGAATCACTATTTGATGGAAATTAACTGCAATCATTTTCATTCATGGTGAGATGCATCACGAAATAATGCACATTGCTTCTGTAAAGTACCTTTTTACTTCTTCTGACTAACCGACCCACAGAGGAGTCACCTATGTCTAAGTCTGATGTTTTTCATCTCGGCCTCACTAAAAACGATTTACAAGGGGCTACGCTGGCTATCGTCCCTGGCGATCCTGAGCGTGTGGAAAAGATCGCCGCGCTGATGGATAAGCCGGTTAAGCTGGCAGCCCATCGCGAATTCACCACCTGGCGCGCAGAGCTGGACGGCAAAGCGGTGATCGTGTGCTCTACCGGTATCGGTGGTCCGTCTACCTCAATCGCCGTTGAAGAGCTGGCGCAGCTGGGCATTCGTACTTTCCTGCGTATCGGCACCACGGGCGCCATTCAGCCGCACATCAATGTGGGCGACGTGCTGGTCACGACGGCATCCGTGCGTCTGGACGGCGCAAGCCTGCACTTTGCACCGATGGAATTCCCGGCAGTGGCTGACTTCGAGTGCACCACCGCGCTGGTTGAAGCGGCGAAATCCGTTGGCGCAACCACTCACGTGGGCGTGACGGCCTCCTCCGACACCTTCTATCCGGGCCAGGAGCGTTACGACACCTTCTCTGGCCGCGTGGTGAGCCGTTTCAAAGGCTCAATGGAAGAGTGGCAGTCCATGGGCGTGATGAACTATGAAATGGAATCTGCAACGCTGCTGACCATGTGCGCAAGCCAGGGTCTGCGTGCCGGTATGGTGGCGGGCGTGATCGTCAACCGTACCCAGCAGGAGATCCCGAACGCCGAAACCATGAAGCAGACCGAAAGTCATGCGGTGAAAATTGTGGTTGAAGCGGCTCGCCGTCTCCTCTAATCCACTCTTCTGAGATAAAAGGCCGACGCGTTCGGCCTTTATTTTTTGCGTAGCGCCTCGCAGGAAAACCCTTTCAAACTGGACGTTTATACAGCACAATTCTATTTTGTGCGGGTTATACGTGGATGCAGGGGGGCATTGTGGATATCTCAATCCTGGTTTATGCGGTAGTGGCGCTGGCGAGCGTGGGGATTGGCTGGCTCATTTCCAGCTACCAGCACGCACAGCAGAAAGCCGAACAGCTGGCAGAGCGCGAAGAGATTGTGGCTGAACTCAGCGCGACAAAACAGCAGCTTGCGCTGAGCGACCACTGGCGCGAAGAGTGTGAACTGCTCAATAACGAACTGCGTAACCTGCGCGACATCAATACCTCGCTGGAGGCCGATCTCCGCGAAGTGACCACCCGCCTTGAATCCACCCAGCTGCACGCCGAAGACAAAATCCGCCAGATGATCAACAGCGAGCAGCGCCTCAGCGAGCAGTTCGAAAACCTCGCGAACCGTATCTTTGAGCACAGCAACCGCCGCGTGGATGAACAAAACCGCCAGAGCCTGAACAGCCTGCTGACGCCGCTGCGCGAACAGCTGGACGGTTTCCGCCGTCAGGTGCAGGACAGCTTTGGGCAGGAAGCGCGCGAGCGCCACACCCTGGCGCACGAGATCCGTAACCTCCAGCAGCTGAATGCGCAGATGGCGCAGGAGGCAATCAACCTGACGCGGGCGCTCAAAGGCGATAATAAAGCGCAGGGAAACTGGGGCGAAGTGGTCTTAACTCGCGTGCTGGAGGCCTCGGGCCTGCGCGAAGGGTATGAATATGAGACGCAGGTCAGTATTGAAAACGACGCGCGCTCGCGAATGCAGCCGGATGTGATTGTGCGTCTGCCTCAGGGCAAAGATGTGGTTATCGACGCCAAAATGACGCTCGTCGCCTATGAGCGCTACTTCAACGCTGAAGATGACTACACCCGAGAATCAGCGTTGCAGGAGCACATCGCCTCCGTGCGTAACCATATTCGTCTGCTGGGCAGGAAAGATTATCAGCAGCTGCCAGGGCTGCGATCGCTGGATTACGTACTGATGTTCATACCGGTCGAGCCTGCATTCCTGCTGGCGCTAGACAGACAGCCTGAGCTTATTACCGAAGCGCTGAAAAATAACATTATGCTGGTCAGCCCCACCACGCTGCTGGTGGCTTTGCGGACCATTGCCAACCTGTGGCGCTATGAGCACCAAAGTCGTAACGCGCAGCAGATTGCCGATCGCGCCAGCAAGCTGTACGACAAAATGCGGCTGTTCGTCGACGATATGTCCTCGGTGGGGCAAAGCCTGGATCGCGCCCAGGATAATTACCGCCAGGCGATGAAAAAACTCTCCTCCGGGCGCGGCAATTTGCTGGCACAGGCGGAGGCGTTCCGCAGCCTGGGCGTGGAGGTGAAACGCGAGATTAATCCGGAACTGGTGGAGCAGGCGACCGCTCAGGACGAAGAGTTCCGCCTGCGCGAAGGCGACGCTGAGCAAAATTCCCGCAATGAAGACAACGATTTAGCGGCGAGTTTATCGCCAGATGAGCAGCCGGCACGTTTCTTTCACGGTGGTTGAAACGTAGGGCAAATGCGCCCAATCTGTTACACTTCACGAACATTTGACTGATTAGCAGGCTCTGAGATGGTTGACGATTCACAAGACACAACGCACTTTGGCTTTCAGACTGTCGCCAAAGCGCAGAAAGCTGACATGGTGGCCCACGTATTTCATTCCGTGGCGGCGAAGTACGATGTGATGAATGATTTGATGTCATTCGGCATTCATCGCTTGTGGAAGCGCTTTACTATTGATTGCAGCGGCGTGCGCCGTGGACAAACGGTGCTGGATTTAGCCGGGGGCACGGGCGATCTGACCGCAAAATTCTCCCGTCTGGTAGGCGAAACGGGCCGCGTGGTGCTGGCGGATATCAACGACTCCATGCTGAAAATGGGCCGCGAAAAGCTGCGCAACATCGGCGTGGTGGGAAACGTGGAATATGTTCAGGCGAACGCCGAAGCGCTGCCTTTCCCGGACAATACGTTCGACTGCATCACCATCTCTTTCGGTCTGCGTAACGTGACCGATAAAGACAAGGCGCTGCGCTCCATGTACCGCGTGCTGAAGCCGGGCGGTCGTCTGCTGGTTCTCGAGTTCTCAAAACCCATTATCGACCCGCTGAGCAAAGCTTACGATGCCTATTCCTTCCACGTTCTGCCGCGCATTGGCGAGCTGGTGGCGAACGATGCCGAAAGTTACCGCTATCTGGCCGAATCCATCCGAATGCACCCGGATCAGGACACGCTGAAAGCGATGATGCAGGATGCGGAGTTTGAAAACGTGGAATACTTCAATTTGACGGCGGGTGTCGTCGCGCTGCATCGTGGTTACAAGTTCTGAGTGGAGGTTTCCCGTGCCCATTAAACCCTTAGTCACCGCTGGCATTGAGAATGTACTGAATGCCTTTCTGTATCGCGCACCGGCGCTGAAAACCGCACGTCAGCGGCTTAACGGGAAGGTACTGCGTATTGTATTAAAGGAGTTCTCGACGCCGCTTGTGCTGGTCTTCAGCGAACGCCAGCTTGACGTTCTGGGTGAATGGGAAGGCACGGCTGACTGCTCGGTGATTACGCACATGAGCGTACTGCCAAAACTGCGTGACCGTCAGCAGATGACGGCGCTTATTCGCAGCGGTGAGCTGGAGGTCGAAGGCGATATTCAGGTAGTACAGAACTTCGTTGCACTCAGCGATCAGGCCGAATTCGACCCGGCGGAACTTCTGGCACCCTATATCGGCGACATTGCGGCCGAAGGGATAAGCAAAACGCTGCGCACGGGCTCCGCTTTCCTGCGCAAAGGTCTGCTCCGTCAACAGCGCTATGCTGCCGAGGTGCTGACCGAAGAGTGGCGTATGGCGCCGGGGCCTTTAGAGGTCGCCTGGTTTGCTGAAGAGACCGCGGCAGTTGAGCGCGCAGTTGATGCGTTATCCAAACGGCTGGAAAAACTGGAGGGCAAATGACGCCTGGTGAAATTCGGCGCCTCTACTTTATCGTTCGCACCTTTTTGAGCTACGGGCTCGACGAGCTTATCCCCAGAATGCGTATCACCCTGCCGCTTCGGCTTTGGCGGCGCACGCTGTTCTGGATGCCGAATCGCCATAAGGATCAGGAGCTGGGCGCACGCCTGCGTCTTGCGTTGCAGGAGCTTGGTCCTGTCTGGATCAAGTTTGGGCAGATGCTCTCAACGCGTCGCGACCTTTTCCCGCCGCAGATTGCCGATCAGCTCGCGCTGTTGCAGGACCGCGTCGCCCCGTTTGACGGGGAGAGAGCAAAGCAACAAATCGAAGAGGCGATGGGTAATATTCCCATCGACACCTGGTTTGATGATTTCGACATCCAGCCTCTGGCCTCTGCGTCTATTGCGCAGGTTCACACCGCGCGCCTGAAGGAAAATGGCAAAGAGGTGGTCATTAAGGTGATTCGCCCGGATATCCTGCCGGTTATCAGAGCGGACATGAAGTTAATCTATCGTCTGGCCCGCTGGGTGCCGCGTCTGTTGCCGGATGGCCGCCGTTTGCGTCCGCTGGAAGTGGTGCGGGAATACGAAAAAACGCTGATTGATGAGCTTAACCTGCTGCGTGAATCGGCGAACGCCATTCAGCTGCGTCGTAACTTTGAAGACAGCCCGATGCTGTATGTTCCTGAAGTCTACTCTGACTATTGCAGCCAGAACATGATGGTGATGGAACGTATCTACGGCATTCCGGTCTCGGACGTGGCGGCGCTGGAAAAGCAGGGCACCAACATGAAGCTGCTGGCCGAGCGCGGCGTACAGGTCTTCTTCACGCAGGTTTTCCGCGATAGCTTCTTCCACGCAGACATGCATCCGGGCAATATTTTCGTCAGCTACGAGCACCCGGAAGATCCGAAATACATCGGCATCGACTGCGGAATTGTTGGCTCGCTGAATAAAGAGGACAAGCGTTATCTCGCCGAGAACTTTATCGCTTTCTTCAACCGCGACTACCGTAAGGTGGCCGAGCTGCACGTGGATTCAGGCTGGGTTCCGCCAGATACCAACGTGGAAGAGTTTGAATTTGCGATCCGCACCGTCTGCGAGCCGATTTTTGAAAAGCCGCTGTCGGAGATCTCCTTCGGTCACGTTTTACTGAACCTGTTCAACACCGCACGCCGTTTCAATATGGAAGTGCAGCCACAATTAGTTTTACTTCAGAAAACATTACTTTACGTTGAAGGCGTAGGCCGCCAGCTCTATCCTCAGTTAGACTTGTGGAAAACCGCCAAACCGTTCCTTGAGTCCTGGATTAAGGATCAGGTCGGTATTCCTGCGCTGGTTCGCTCGCTCAAAGAGAAAGGCCCGTTCTGGATTGAAAAAATGCCTGAAATTCCTGAACTGGTTTACGACAGTTTGCGTCAGAGCAAGAACCTTCAGCACAGCATGGATAAAATCGCGCACGAGCTCCAATCCAGTCGCGTGCGTCAGGGGCAGTCCCGCTATCTCTTCGGAATTGGCGCGACGCTGTTGATAAGCGGCACGTTGCTGTTGATCAATCGTCCGGACTGGGAAATGATGCCAGCCTGGATTATGGCTGCCGGCGTGGTTGTCTGGCTTGCTGGCTGGCGAAAAACGCGCTGAATTAGCGTCGCTATCGATGGATTGCATACGTATAATGCGATCTGACTAATTAATCATCTATCACTGGGGAACACGCATGGGTGGTATCAGTATCTGGCAGTTAGTGATCATTGCCGTCATCGTTGTGCTGCTGTTCGGCACGAAAAAACTGGGATCGATTGGTTCCGACCTGGGTGCGTCAATCAAAGGCTTCAAGAAAGCCATGAGCGATGATGAGAATAAGCAGGAAAAAACCGGTCAGGATGCTGATTTTACCGCTAAATCTATCGCCGATAAGCAGGACGAAGCCAAAAAGGAAGAGGCCAAACGTCACGATAAAGAGCAGGTGTAATTCGTGTTCGACATCGGTTTTGGTGAGTTACTGCTGGTCTTTGTGATTGGTCTGATCGTGCTGGGGCCGCAGCGTTTACCCGTTGCGGTGAAAACCGTCGTGGGCTGGGTGCGGGCGCTCCGCTCGCTGGCAACGACCGTGCAGAACGAGCTGGCGCAGGAATTAAAGCTTCAGGAATTTCAGGACAGCCTGAAAAAGGTTGAAAAGGCGAGCATGGACAACCTGACGCCGGAGCTGAAAGCGTCGATGGATGAGCTGCGCGAAGCGGCTGAATCCATGAAGCGCTCATACAGCATTAACGATCCTGAGAAGGCGAGCGATGAAGCAAACACCATCCATAATCCGGTGGTGAAGGGCAGCGAAGAGCAGCGCGAGGGTGTGACGCCTTCCAGCGCGGAGCATCAGGCCGCTTCGCCAGAGCAATCGCCGCAGGAGCCCGAAGTGAAAAAGCAGGTGCCGCCGGAAGAGCCCGTGGTCAAAACGGCTGAGGTAAAACCCGCCGCGCCTGTTTCCGAATCATCCCCCTCGTCGAGTGATAAAGCGTAAACATGGCAGTAGATGATACTCAACCGCTGATTGCGCACCTCATTGAGCTGCGTAAGCGCCTGTTAAACTGCATTATTGCGGTTTTCCTCATTTTTTTATGTCTGGTCTATTTCGCCAACGATATCTATCAGGTGGTTTCTGCGCCGCTGATTAAACAGATGCCGCTGGGCGCGACGATGATTGCAACGGACGTTGCTTCACCGTTCTTTACCCCTATCAAGCTGACCTTCTGGGTATCGTTGATTGCATCTGCACCGGTCATTTTGTATCAGGTTTGGGCGTTTGTGGCGCCCGCGCTGTACAGGCATGAACGTAAGCTGGTTATTCCGCTGCTGGTATCCAGCTCGCTGCTGTTTTACATCGGCATGGCGTTCGCCTACTTCGTTGTCTTCCCGCTGGCCTTTGGCTTCCTGACGCATACCGCACCGGAAGGGGTACAGGTTTCGACGGACATCGCCAGCTACCTCAGCTTCGTCATGGCGCTGTTTATGGCCTTTGGTGTCGCCTTCGAGGTGCCCGTAGCGATTGTCCTGCTCTGCTGGGTGGGCGTGACCACGCCTGACGATCTGCGTAAGAAGCGTCCTTATATCCTGGTGGGTGCGTTTGTCGTAGGTATGCTGCTGACGCCACCGGACGTCTTCTCGCAAACCTTACTGGCGATACCCATGTACTGCCTGTTTGAAGTCGGCGTGTTCTTCGCACGTTTCTACGTAGGAAAGGGACGTACCGGGGACGAAGAAGACGAGCCGTCTGAAGAGACCACCAAAGAATAAAACCAACCGCCCGTCAGGGCGGTTGTCATATGGGGATACGTATGTTTGATATCGGCCTTAACCTGACCAGTGCCCAGTTTGCAAAAGACCGCGATGAGGTGGTGGCGCGCGCCTTTGCCGCCGGCGTGAACGGACTGTTACTGACGGGAACGAACCTGCATGAGAGTGAGCAGGCACGGCAGCTGGCGCAACGCTATCAACACTGCTGGTCCACCGCCGGCGTGCATCCGCATGACAGCAGCCAGTGGACGGATGAAAGCGCTGAGGTGCTTCATCGCCTGGCACAAACGCCAGAAGTGGTTGCCATTGGCGAATGCGGGCTTGATTTCAACCGTAACTTCTCAACGCCTGAAGACCAGGAGAGGGCATTTACCGCCCAGCTCGCGCTGGCCGCAGAGCTGGGAATGCCGGTGTTTATGCACTGTCGCGATGCGCATGAACGTTTTCTGGCGCTGCTGGAACCCTGGCTGGAGAAGCTGCCTGGTGCGGTATTGCACTGCTTTACGGGCTCCCGTCAGGAGGCGCTGGATTGCCTGAAACGCGGGCTTTATTTGGGTATCACGGGCTGGGTTTGCGATGAGCGGCGTGGGCTGGAGTTGCGCGAGCTGTTGCCCGTTATCCCGGCCGATCGTTTGCTGCTGGAAACGGATGCGCCGTATCTGTTGCCCCGGGATATGCAGCCCAAACCGACATCACGACGTAATGAACCGGCTTATCTGGGGCACATTGCTGAACGAGTGGCGCACTGGCGCGGAGAAGATGCGCAGTGGCTGGCAGCGCAAACCGATGATAACGTGCGTCGTCTGTTCGGCGTGCAGTTCTAAACTTTGCGGAAATCGGTGTTTTTAACGCTCTGCAACACCTCTTTGTTCAGCAGGTTGAGCAGCAGCATGGAACGCGCTTCACCGTCCGGCTCAGAGAAGATGGCCTGTAACCCTTCAAAGGCACCTTCGGTAATCACCACGCTGTCTCCGGCGTACGGGGTTTCAGGGTCGGTAATATCGTCAGGCTGCTGATAGACAGAAAGCTGATGAATAACCGATGACGGTACTCTTGCCGGATGGGCGCCAAAACGCACAAAATGGCTGACGCCGCGGGTAGCGCTGATCGTCGTGGTGTGGATCACTTCGGGGTCGAACTCAACGAACAGATAGTTCGGGAACAGAGGCTCACTGACGGTCGTGCGTCTTCCACGCTGCATTTTTTCAAGCGTGATCACGGGCGTCAGGCAGTTAACAGACTGACGTTCAAGATGTTCCTGCGCGCGCTGAAGTTGCCCGCGTTTGCAATACAGTAAATACCAGGCCTGCATAATCACTCTTCCCATTGTTCGGGGCGCAAGCATACCAAAACCCTGGCGGGATCGCTAAGGTGATTATAATGGCGAAAAAGAGAGTAAGTCGTGGAAGTTCACGCTAATTTAACAAAATTACAGCATCACGCGGTCTTACGCCGTATAATGAAGCGCTTACAGAGAGGCCATGATTAACTGCATGAAATACCACGATCTACGCGACTTCCTGGCGCTGCTGGAAAAGCAGGGCGAACTCAAACGCATTACGCTTCCTGTTGATCCGTATCTGGAAATGACAGAGATCGCCGACCGTACCCTGCGCGCGGGCGGCCCGGCGTTGCTGTTTGAAAACCCAAAAGGCTATGCCATGCCGGTGCTGTGCAACCTGTTTGGCACACCTCGCCGCGTGGCGATGGGCATGGGACAGGAAGACGTCACGGCGCTGCGTGAAGTGGGCAAACTGCTGGCCTTTCTGAAAGAGCCGGAGCCGCCAAAAGGGTTCCGCGACCTGTTCGACAAGCTGCCGCAGTTTAAGCAGGTGCTGAACATGCCAACAAAGCGCCTGCGCGGTGCGCCGTGCCAGCAAAAAGTACTGGAAGGTGATGCGGTTGATCTGACCAAAATTCCGATCATGCAGTGCTGGCCTGAAGATGCCGCACCGCTGATCACCTGGGGCCTCACCGTGACGCGCGGGCCGCATAAAGAGCGTCAAAACCTCGGCATTTATCGTCAGCAGCTGATTGGCAAGAACAAGCTCATCATGCGCTGGTTGTCCCACCGCGGCGGCGCGCTGGATTTCCAGGAGTGGTGCGCGGCCCGTCCGGGCGAACGCTTCCCGGTATCCGTCGCGCTGGGTGCCGATCCGGCAACGATTCTGGGCGCAGTGACGCCCGTTCCGGATACGCTGTCTGAATATGCCTTTGCCGGGCTGCTGCGCGGCACCAAAACCGAAGTGGTGAAGTGCATCTCCAATGACCTGGAAGTGCCCGCCAGCGCGGAGATCGTGCTGGAAGGTTACATTGAACAGGGCGAGCTGGCACCCGAAGGGCCGTACGGCGATCACACCGGCTATTACAACGAAGTGGATAACTTCCCGGTATTCACCGTCACGCACATTACCCAGCGTGAAGATGCTATTTATCACTCCACCTACACCGGTCGTCCACCCGACGAACCGGCGGTGCTGGGAGTGGCGCTTAACGAAGTGTTTGTGCCGATCCTGCAAAAGCAGTTCCCGGAAATAGTGGATTTCTATCTGCCGCCGGAAGGGTGTTCATATCGCCTGGCGGTGGTGACGATGAAGAAGCAGTATGCCGGTCACGCTAAGCGCGTAATGATGGGCGTATGGTCCTTCTTGCGCCAGTTTATGTATACCAAGTTTGTGATTGTCTGCGATGATGACGTCAATGCCCGCGACTGGAATGACGTGATCTGGGCCATCACCACGCGTATGGATCCGGCGCGTGACACAGTGTTAGTGGAAAACACGCCGATTGATTATCTGGACTTTGCCTCGCCGGTTTCCGGCCTTGGCTCAAAAATGGGACTGGATGCCACGAACAAATGGCCTGGCGAAACCGACCGTGAATGGGGTCGCCCGATCGTAAAAGATCCTGCCGTGACCGCGCGAATTGACGCGATCTGGGAGGAGCTGGCCATAATGAGTAACGGTAAGGCAGAATAAGACCGTTTAGCCCTATAGACTTCCCGACAGAGAGAGCGAATGACAACCTTAAGCTGTAAAGTGACGTCGGTAGATGCTATTACCGACACCGTATATCGCGTCCGTTTGGTTCCTGAAGCGGCATTTTCATTTCGTGCCGGTCAGTACCTGATGGTCGTGATGGACGAGCGTGATAAGCGTCCTTTCTCTATGGCCTCAACGCCAGCAGAGCAGGAATTTATTGAGCTGCATATTGGTGCGTCTGAGCTTAACCTGTACGCGATGGCCGTGATGGACCGCATCCTGAAAGAGCGTGAAATCGTGGTCGATATTCCTCACGGTGAGGCCTGGCTGCGTGAAGACGAAGACCGTCCGCTGATCCTGATTGCCGGCGGTACGGGCTTCTCCTATGTCCGCTCTATTCTGTTAACGGCGCTGGCGCGTAATCCAAATCGCGATATCACCATCTACTGGGGCGGCCGTGAAGAGAAGCATCTTTACGATCTGTCTGAACTGGAAGCGCTGAGCGTCAATCATCCAAACCTGCGCATCGAGCCGGTTGTCGAGCAGCCGGAAGAGGGCTGGCGCGGGCGCAGCGGTACGGTGCTGACTGCGGTATTGCAGGATCACGGAACGCTGGCAGGGCACGATATCTACATCGCCGGTCGCTTCGAAATGGCGAAAATTGCCCGCGACCTCTTCTGCAACGAGCGTGACGCGCGGGAAGATCGTCTGTTCGGCGATGCGTTTGCGTTTATCTGATTGAGAGACCCGCTTCGGCGGGTTTTTTTTTCACGCTGACAATCGTGTTGGTGAAAATTTAACCTTGAAACGGGCGGCGCATTGCCGTTATTCTTGTCCCCGTTAACTTTCGCCCTCAGGAGCGCCCCCAAAAATGAACAAACACGACTGATGAATTTCGATCCTTGTTAAACGCACCGCGTCGGCAGGGGATGTTTTGATTTCATTCAGGAGTGCTTATGGCTCATTTTGCGCAGTCCCCCTCTTTTATTTTGCATCAGGTCACCTGTCAGTTTGCGACGGGCGATATCCTTTTTGGTCCTCTGTCTTTTTCTCTGGATGCGTCAGCGTGCGCGCTGGTTGGCCGCAACGGCAGCGGCAAAACGCGCCTGCTGCGGCTGCTGGCAGGTATTGATGAGCCCGCCAGCGGTCACATTGAGCGCTTTGCTACACACGCCTATGTGGCGCAGCAGCAGGATATTTCTGCGAATACCACGCTTGCCGAACTGCTTGGCTACGACGCGATCTTTGCGGCGCGCACGCGCATCGACAGCGGTCATTATGAACCCGACGATCTGGACACGCTCGACGGCCACTGGGATCTGGCTGAACGGCTGAGCCAGGCTTTTATCGCGGCCTCGCTTCCACCTTTTGACCCGAATAAACCCGCGGCAGAGCTGAGCGGCGGAGAGCGCATTCGTGCCTTGCTGTGCGGCGCATTCACCGCAGATGCTGATTACCTGTTGCTGGACGAACCGACCAACCACCTCGACAGGCAGGGCCGCATGTGGTTCTACGAGCAGTTCGCCCGGTATCAGGGCGGGGTGCTGGTGGCCTCTCACGATCGGGAATTGCTGGCGCAGGTGCCGCGTATACTTGAACTGAGTGCTTCGGGCTTGCGCAGCTACGGCGGGAATTATGCTGACTATCGAACCCAGCGTGATGCCGAGCAGCAGGCCGCCCGCGCCGCGCTGGAGCATGCTGCCACTGAGCGCAAACGTACCCGAGCCCGCATGCATAAAGAGCATGACGACAGCCAGCGGCGTTCAGCCAAAACGCTTCGCAAGGTCGACAGCCTTAACATTGCCTCGTTTGAGCGGGTCAAATACAAAGCGGCGGCGAAAGAGCGTATTGGTTCCTGGAAAAAACAGCATAGCGATCAAAATCATGCCCTGAACGCTGCGGTTAACCAGGCACGCGAGCGGGTTGAAGAGGATAACGCGGTGATGTTTACCCTGCCGGGCAGTCAAATTCCGGAAGGGAAACAGGTGCTGGTGCTGGAAGAACTGGTGCTTCCGCACGTGCCTGTCCCCCCGATCGGCTGGCGAATGGATGGCCCGATGCGTGTGGCGCTACGCGGGCCGAACGGCTGTGGAAAATCCACGCTGTTGAAAGTGATCCTGGGCGAAACCGCCCCTGTTATGGGAACCTGTAAGGTCTCCGTCAGGCATGCCTGTCTCGATCAGCATCTTTCCCGGCTGGATCTGTCTCAGTCGGTAATGACGCACCTCAGCCTTAGCAATACACCGCTCGAGGAGGGGGCGCTACGTACCCGTTTAGCGCAGCTTCAGCTGGGCGCGGAGAAAGTAACGCTGCCTCTGGCCGCGCTAAGCGGCGGCGAGCGCCTGAAGGCCGCGCTGGCCTGCACGCTGTGGCGTGAGGAGGCGACGCAGCTGTTGCTGCTGGATGAGCCGACCAATCACCTCGATCTGGCCTCCGTGCAGGCCATTGAAGCGGCCCTGGCCGATTTCCCCGGCGCGCTGCTGGTGGTGTCCCATGATGAAGCGTTTTTGGCAGGATTAAAGCTGACGCATGAGCTGGTGTGGGAAAAGTCGGGATGGCGATGTGAAAGGCTGTAAACACAAGCCCCCGCAAGGGCGGGGGCAAACAAACTTAATCAGGCTAACTGCTTGCGAAGGTCAGGGTTTGCCTGGATCAGGCGCATCAGCTTTAGCTCGGCTGGGGTAGGTTTTTCACGTTTTGACTCCCACTCCAGCACCATCGCTACGCTGACACCCATCGCTCTTGCGAATTCATCTGTTTTCAGGCCCGACCCTTTACGTAAACGCTCAAATTCACTAAAAGGATTGGACTTTTGATTCAGGGTAATCGTCGGCGGTACATCTTTAAAAATAATCTGTTCCAGGCTGCTCAGCAGCTCAAACTCAGGATCTTTTAATTCCATTGAGAACTCCTCATAAATCACACATCGGGATCATGAACATCAGAGAGCATGTTAAGAATAGTCCCTAAACCAAACACAGGATCGTCACGGCTGTGATTAATTGTGCGATCACGATCGCTTTACCCGTTTCAGCTATATGGATAGTTATGCTAATTACCTGATTAGTCATATGTAGGAATGAACAGGTATTTTTTTGTAAATAGTCAGTACAAAAACGGGAATACCCGTTTTGCATGAAAACTCTATCTTGCAAGGCTGACCTGGACTATCCTTGTCAGCGTTGGGCACGCGTGTGCCGGTGTGCGCTTTTTTGGGTGAAAGGAGTAATAAAATGGCGACAGGAAAGTCCTGCTCTCGCTGGTTTGCGCCTATTGCGGCGTTGTTGATGGTGGTTAGCCTGAGTGGGTGTTTCGATAAAGAAGGCGATCAGCGCAAAGCGTTTATCGATTTTCTACAGAATACAGTGATGCGTAGCGGCGAGCGTTTACCAACGCTGACTGCGGATCAGAAAAAACAGTTTGGTCCATTCGTGTCGGATTACGCCATTCTGTATGGCTATTCACAGCAGGTAAGCCAGGCGATGGATTCCGGTATCCGCCCGGTTGTGGATAGCGTGAACGCCATCCGCGTTCCACAGGATTATGTGACCCAGCGTGAACCGCTGCGCCAGTCCAACGGCGCGCTCGGGGTGCTGAGCCAGCAGCTGCAAAATGCCAAAATGCAGGCTGATGCCTCGCGTTCCGCGTTGAAGCAGGGCGAAGACCTGAAGCCGGTTTATGACCAGGTGTATGAGAAAGTGGTAACTAAACCGTCAAACGCCTTGCAGCCGTTGATCCCAGCAGCGCAGGTCTTTACTCAGCAGCTGGTTCAGGTGGGTGACTTTATCAGTGAGCAGGGGACGCAGGTGAGCTTCGTCTCTAACGGTATTCAGTTCCCGACCTCCCAGCAGGCGAGCCAGTACAATACGCTGATCGGGCCGCTCGCGTCCCAGCACCAGGCCTTTAGCCAGGCGTGGAGCGCAGCGGTCGCTGCAACGGAATAAGAAAAAATCCCCGCTTCTGGCGGGGTTTTTTTATGCTTAATGAAAATAACGCTTGTCATTCATCTACCACATCGGTATAACTATGTTCGTCGGTTTGTTACACAGACCTAAAGCAGTTTAGTAAAGCAGTCCAGATTGTTATCCATAGATACCCTTCGTAGTGACCCTTCCTTCATCGCTTAAAAATCTGTAACGCAATCCATCAAGCCGGAAGGCACAATATATTTGTTAATAAGGTAATTTCTATGTCTGCTAAAATGACTGGTCTGGTAAAATGGTTCAACGCTGATAAAGGTTTCGGCTTCATCACTCCTGACGATGGCTCTAAAGACGTGTTCGTACACTTCTCTGCTATCCAGAACGATGGCTACAAATCTCTGGATGAAGGTCAGAAAGTTTCCTTCACCATCGAAAGCGGCGCTAAAGGCCCAGCAGCTGGTAACGTTGTAAGCCTGTAAGCTTCCAACCCAGTAGCACAAAATTCAAAAACCCGCCTTCTGGCGGGTTTTTTCGTTTTTACTGTTGTATCTGTGGGTTAACGCAGTTCTTATCCACTTTACCGCTAAGCGCGGCAATCAGGTTATCCACTGCGGTCGCCGCCATGTTGTAACGTGTTTCGTGTGTCGCAGAGCCGATGTGAGGCAGGGCGACGACGTTGGGCATGGTCAGCAGCGGTGAATCCACCGGCAGCGGCTCCTGTTCAAACACGTCCAGCCCGGCGGCGTGGATCTCACCGTTTTGCAGTGCCTCAATCAGCGCCTTTTCATCTACCACCGGGCCGCGACCCGCGTTGATGAAAATGGCCGATTTCTTCATCTTTTCAAACGCCGTTTTGCCGATGAGATGACGCGTTTCATCCGTCAGCGGCAGGATCAGGCAGACAAAGTCGGCTTCCTGCAACAGCGTATCAAGCTCGCAGTAGCGGGCGTTGAAACGTTCTTCAGCTTCAGCGTGATGACGGCGTGCGTTATACAGAATGGGCATGCTGAAGCCGAAATGGGCGCGCTGTGCCAGCGCCAGGCCGATACGCCCCATCCCCACAATCCCCAGCGTTTTGCCATGTACGTCCACGCCGAACCAGTCCGGGCCAATGCTTTTCGTCCATTCGCCCGCTTTCACGCGCTCGGCCACTTCCACCACGCGACGGGCGGTGCTGAGCACCAGCGCCATCAGCGTGTCGGCGACGGTTTCCGTCAGGGCATGAGGCGTGTGCATCAGCAGAACGTTGCGCGCGTTAAGCGCATCCACGTCGAAATTATCGTATCCCACAGAAACGGTTGAGGTGGCACGAAGTTTCGGCATTTTCTCCAGCAGCGCTGCATCCACCTTTTCGCTTGAACCCAGCAGGCCTTCGGCGCTGGCAAACGCGTCGGCGTGCTGTGCCACGGTTTCCGGGCTGAGGTTCTTCACCCGGGTAACGGTAAAGTGTTCCTCCAGGCGTTTTTGCAGATCTTCAGGCAGTGCTTTGTACAAAATGACGGACGGCTTCATGCTAATCTCCGTTGATTTTAAAAGGGTTCAGGCGTGGCGTGCGCCGACGGGTAGCTGTTGATTATTAGCAGGCTTAACGATCAGAGTAAGCCATACCGAGGCAAAAAGCGCCACCCCCATAAAGATGTAAGAGGCCGACGGGCTGCCGGTTGCGCCGTTCAGATAGCCAACAAACCACGAGCCGAAGAATGAACCCAGCGCGCCCATACTGTTGATCAAGGCCATCGCGCCCCCTGCGACGTTACGCGGCAGCATTTCCGGAATGATGGCAAAGAACGGACCATACGGGGCATACATGGCTGCACCCGCAATCACCAGCAGGGTATACGAGGCCCAGAAGTGGTTCGCGCCCACGGCCCAGGAGCCAATGAAGGCAAAAGCAGCGATCAGCAGCAGCGGCCAGACGAACAGCTTACGGTTTTGCAGCTTGTCCGATGCCCAGGAGACGATAATCATTGCGATGGTCGCAGCCAGATAAGGCACCGATGACAGCCAGCCCACTTCCACCATGCCAAGGTTTTCACCGCCGCTGCGGATAATCGACGGCAGCCACAGCACAAAGCCGTACACGCCAATACTCCAGGTAAAATACTGCGCGCACAGCAGGATCACGTTGCGGGAGCGGAAGGCTTCACCGTAGTTACGCACCGCTTTCAGCCCCTGCTGCTCTTTATCCAGCTGTGCCTGAAGTGCAGCCTTTTCGTCCTCCGAAAGCCATTTCGCCTGGGCTGGCTTATCTTTCACCAGCACCCACCAGCAGAAGGCCCAGATGATGGCGGGAACCCCTTCGATGATGAACATCTCTCGCCAGCCGAAGGACTGGATCAGGTAGCCGGACACCACCGACATCCACAGCACCGTGACCGGGTTACCGAGTATCAGGAAAGTATTGGCACGTGAACGCTCAGATTTTGTGAACCAGTTGCTGATGTAAATCAGCATTGCCGGCATCACTGCCGCTTCCACCACGCCGAGAATAAAGCGAATGGCAGCCAGTGCAGGAATGTTATTCACCACGCCGGTGAGGGAGGCGCAGGCACCCCATAAGATCAGGCAGATGAAAATGAGCTTTCGCACGCTGCGGCGTTCAGCGTAAATCGCGCCGGGGATCTGAAAGAAGAAATAGCCCAGGAAGAAGAGGGCGCCCAGCAGGGAGGAAACCCCTTTGGTGATCCCGAGGTCTTCGTTGATCCCGGCGGCGGATGCAAAACTGAAGTTGGCACGATCAAGGTACGCCAGGCTGTACGTGATAAACACGATGGGCATGATGTACCACCAGCGTTTGACTGCATTGGTCGAACTGTTCATAGGCTTGCCTCTGTTGTTGAGGTTGTTACCGCCGTTGTCTGTAGGGTACACGGTGGCTTAATTATCTGGTGGGGATTGCTGCCCTCACCCTGGCCCTCTCCCACAGGGAGAGGGAATTCAGACGCCGAGCTCTGCTCGTGTCGGTAATCCTTCGCTATCGCCCTGCACCTGGATCGCCAGCGAACCAATTTTGTTGCCCCGCGCCACGGCCTGCGACAGCGGTTCGCCTTCCAGCAGGGCGCTAATGACCCCGACGGCAAACCCATCGCCCGCGCCCACGGTATCGACCACGTTGTCGACTTTTACCGCTGCGACAGCGCCTTGCTCACCGTCGGCGGTTTTAAACCATGCGCCGTCGGCACCGGTTTTCAGCACCACGGCTTTAACTCCCTTGTTGAGATAAAAATCCGCAATGCCTTCCGGCGTGGTCTCGCCAGTGAGGATCATTCCCTCTTTTACGCCCGGCAGTACCCAGTCCGCCTGAAACGCCAGTCGGTTGAGTTTCTCAACCATCTCCGCTTCGCTTTTCCACAGCACCGGACGAAGGTTCGGATCAAAGGAGATCGTTTTGCCCTGCGCTTTCATCGCCGATGCAGCGTGATCCAGTAAATCGTACGAACTGGCCGAAAGCGCTGCCGCCACGCCGCTCAGGTGCAGATGGCGCGCGGAGGAGAAATAAGGGGCATGATAATCCTCTACGGAGAGATGGCTTGCTGCTGAACCTTTGCGGAAATACTCAACAGTGGGATCGGTTCCATTTTCAACTTTCGATTTCAGCTGAAAGCCCGTCGGGAAGCGTCCGTCGAGCGTGACGCCTGCGGCATCAATGCCCTCTTTTTTTAGCGAGTCGAGAACGAAATGGCCAAAGCTGTCATTGCCCACGCGGCTCACCCAGCCGACATTCAGCCCCAGCCGTGCAAGGCCGGTAGCGACATTCAGCTCGGCGCCTGCCACGCGTTTGATAAAGTGCTCTACTGCGTTCAGCTCGCCCGTTTCGGTGGCGACAAACATCGCCATGGCCTCGCCGATAGTGATAACGTCCAGCGTCTTGTGCATGGTTTACTCCTCGCGTAGCAGGTTGACGTAATGGCGGGTGACGGCGGTGAGATCCGTCCCTTCGAGCGGAAATTCGATACCGCGCGGCGCGTCGGCAGGCAATTGATTAAGCAGATCCTGCCAGCGAGAATCGGTTTGATCCGGCGCGACGGCGCGGAACTGCGCCTTATGCGGCACCGCGGCTTTCACGTGAATATAGCTCACGGCGGGTGCCAGCTGACGCGCAGCCTCTTCCGGGGAGTCGCCGACCCACAGCCAGTTGCCCATATCGAACGTCAGCGTTACCGGAAGCGCCATCACCCGACAGGCGGCTTTGAAGCGCTGCATTGGGGCGAGCTGCCCGCAGTCGGTCTGGTCGTTTTCCACCACCAGCGTCATGCCGCTTTCATCCAGCAATGTCCGCAAATCTTCAAGGGGGTGTTTGTCGCTGAAATGACCCAGCGAGACCTTAAGCCATAGCGCGTTCAGGATGCTGGCTTCGTGGAGGTAGCGGGGGAGATCCGGGTTGAGCGTGCCGTCGGGCATAAACAGGGGGGCCGGGGCGGAGTAGCATGCCAGTAAACCCAGCAGCTCAATGGACTCGCCGAGCGCAGGCAGAGCCATTAACTCGTCGCTGCTGAAGAGCTCGCGGCGGATTTCAACGCCATCAGCCCCTGCGCCAGCAATAACGGGAAGCATCGCCCGTTGCCCGCCTGCCTGTCGCACCCGATCCGCGCCATACGCGGCGGTGACCACCATTATTTTCCTGCTCATTTCCTGACTCCAACGCGTAATCGATAGTATTACGCTAGATGGAACCGGTTCCAAAGAAAAGAATGGGATGTTGAATTTATGATCGCTGTCACGAAGGGGAAATTAGCGAGCGGTAGAGCCGCGAACGATCAGCTCGCCGGAAAAAACCTGCTCGCGTACGGCATCGCGGGTGCCTTCAATACGGCGAACCACCTGCTCAACCGCGGCATAGCCGATTTGCCAGGTGGGTTGTTTGAGGGTGGTAATGCCCACGCCTGCAAGTTCTGCCCACTCCAGTTCATCAAAGCCGAGTAAGCCGATGTCGCTGCCCCAGTGCAGGCCGATGCGTTGAAGCGAGCGGGCAACCTGTAGCGTGAGCGCCCCGTTCGCGGAGATCACCGCCTTACGCATTCCCCGATGGCGAGTATGGAACTGGCGCAGGGTGTTATCCAGCAGCCCGGCTTCGTGCAGGGGAATTTCGGCATTTTCGGCGATCGCGCCGGGATATCGCGCCAGTGTGGCGCGAAATGCAGCCAGGCGGTCACGACGGGTGTTAACCATACCAAGCGGTTCGCTCAGGAACAGAATGGCTTCGAAACCCTGTTCGATAAGGTGCTCGGTGGCGGTGGTGGCGGCCTGGGTGTTATCCAGCCCGACCACATCGCAGGCAAATTCCGGGATTTTGCGGTCAATAAGCACCATCGGGAGAGACGATTGTTGCAGACGATTTAGCCCCTCTTCGCGCATCCCGACGGCATTGACCACGATCCCTTCCACCTGGTAGCTACGCAGCAGATCGAGGTAATGCAGCTCCTGATCAACTTCGTTATTGGTGTTACAGACCAGCGGGGTAAAGCCTTTTTCCCGGCACGCCGCTTCGATGCCGCTGAGTACGTTAACGGAGTAGGGGTTAGTGATATCGGCGATGATAAGCCCAATCAGGCGGGTGCGACCACGCTTGAGGCCGCGCGCCATCAGGCTGGGACGGTAATCGAGATCGGCAATGGCCTGTTCGATCCGCGCCAGCAGCGCATCGGAAAGCAGGTGTTTCTCGCCGTTGAGGTAGCGCGAAATGCTGGTTTTACCGGTTTTGGCGGCTTTCGCCACGTCGCTGATGGTGGCCCGGGCTGGTTTGCTCATCGCTGATTTCCCTGAATTTAGTGAGAATACCTTAGCGGGAAAATCAACGATGGCAAGAGGTTCATGCCGGGGTGTGCGGTCTGTTGCCCTCACCCCGGCCCTCTCCCTCGTCGATTACTGAATCGGGCTCAACGTAATCTCTACGCGACGGTTTTGCGCTTTACCTTCCGCCGTGCTGTTGCTGGCGATAGGGTTGGCAGGGCCCATGCCGCTGGTGCGGATGCGGTTTGCTTCAACGCCCTGGGTTATCAGGGAGCTGGCCACGGAATCGGCACGCTGCTGAGACAGACGCATGTTCAGATCCCGGCTGCCGGTGCTGTCGGTGTAGCCAATCACGTTCACGGCAGTTTTACTGTACTCTTTCAGTACCGCGGCCACACCGGTGAGGGTGTTCGCGCCCGCAGGTTTCAGCGTCGCGCTGCTGCTGTCAAAGGTCACGTTGTTTGGCATGTTCAGGATGATATTGTCACCGCTGCGCGTCACGCTCACGCCCGTACCTTTCATTTTGTCACGCAGCTTCGCTTCCTGCACATCCATGTAATACCCTACGCCACCGCCCAGGGCTGCGCCTGCCGCTGCGCCAATCAGCGCGCCTTTGCCGCGATCTTTCTTGGAGGAGGAGAGCGCGCCAACGCCAGCGCCGACAAGGGAACCAATACCCGCGCCAATGCCGGATTTACCCGCTTCGCGTTCGCCGGTATAAGGGTTGGTTGTGCAGCCTGAAACAGCCAGTGCACCGCTTACCAGAGCGGCAATTACGAGTACGCGTTTTTTCATCTTATTTCCTTAATCCTTTTTATTCTTTGCCACGACGGACGTGGCAGTGGATTATGACGTCCGAATACGGAGAAAATTCAGTGTATAACTCTGAAATTTGTCACAAACGATAAACTGCCTCAACGAAAGGCCGTCATACCTGCACGCAACCAGGAGCGCACGCTTTGAGCACCTCAACAAAAACCATTCTGACCGCCGCCCACTGGGGGCCGATGCTGGTCGAAACCGATGGCGACACTGTGCTGTCGTCTCGCGGGGCTTTGCCTTCGCGCCATCTCAACTCTTTACAGACCGTCGTTCGCGATCAGGTACACAGCAAAACCCGCGTACGCTGGCCGATGGTGCGTAAAGGCTTTCTGGTGTCACCGGATAAACCGCAGGGTGTGCGCGGGCAGGATGAGTTCGTTCGCGTGAGCTGGGACGATGCGCTGGCGTTAATCCATACGCAGCATAAACGCATCCGCGACAGCTATGGCCCGTCGTCCGTATTTGCCGGCTCCTATGGCTGGCGCTCAAATGGCGTGCTGCATAAGGCCGCCACCCTGCTGCAACGCTACATGAGCCTGGCCGGGGGCTATACTGGCCATCTGGGTGATTACTCGACCGGCGCAGCGCAGGCGATCATGCCTTACGTCGTGGGCGGCAATGAGGTTTATCAGCAGCAGACCAGCTGGCCGCTGGTGCTGGAGCATACCGACGTGGTGGTGCTGTGGAGCGCCAACCCGCTCAATACCCTGAAAATTGCCTGGAATGCGTCCGACGAGCAGGGCGTTTCCTACTTCGACGCGCTGCGCAAAAGCGGCAAACGCATCATCTGTATCGATCCGATGCGCTCTGAAACCCTGGATTTCTTCGGCGACAGCGCCGAGTGGATCGCGCCCCATATGGGCACCGACGTGGCGATGATGCTGGGTATCACCCATACCCTTGTGGAGAACGGCTGGCACGATACGGATTTTCTTACGCGCTGTACAACGGGCTTCGATAAATTTGCCGACTACCTGACGGGCCAAACCGACGGTGTCGCCAAAACCGCAGAGTGGGCCGCTGCGGTTTGCGGCGTTGATGCCGTTAAAATCCGCGAACTGGCGGCGTTATTCCATAGCAACGTCACGATGCTGATGTCCGGCTGGGGAATGCAGCGCCAGCAGTTTGGCGAGCAAAAACACTGGATGCTGGTGACGCTCGCCGCGATGCTCGGGCAGATTGGCACACCCGGCGGCGGTTTTGGGCTTTCCTATCACTTTGCCAACGGCGGTAATCCAACGCGTAAAGCGGCGGTGCTGGCGTCCATGCAGGGCTCAGTGCAGGGTGGCGTGGACGCGGTGGATAAAATTCCCGTGGCGCGCATTGTTGAGGCCCTGGAGAACCCGGGCGGGTTTTATCAGCACAACGGCCAGGATCGCCATTTCCCGGATATTAAGTTTGTCTGGTGGGCGGGCGGGGCCAACTTCACCCATCACCAGGATACCAACCGCCTGATCCGCGCCTGGCAGAAGCCGGAGCTGGTGGTGATCTCGGAGTGCTTCTGGACCGCGTCAGCGAAACATGCCGACATCGTGTTGCCCGCCACGACCTCGTTCGAGCGTAACGATCTCACCATGACCGGGGATTACAGCAACCAGCACATGGTTCCGATGAAGCGCGTCGTGGCCCCCCGGGATGAAGCGCGTGATGATTTTGACGTCTTTGCTGACCTGAGTGAACTATGGGAAGCGGGCGGGCGCGAGCGTTTCACCGAGGGCAAAACGGATCTGCAATGGCTCGAAACGTTTTACCAGATAGCCAGCCAGCGCGGGGCTGCGCAGGGCGTGACGCTGCCGCCATTTGCTGAATTCTGGGAGGCGAATCAACTCTTCGAAATGCCGGAAAGCGAGCAGAACGCGCGGTTTGTGCGCTTTGCTGACTTCCGTCGCGACCCGGAAAATCACCCGCTTAAAACCGAGAGCGGGAAGATTGTGATCTACAGCGAACGCATCGCCAGCTTTGGCTATGCGGACTGCCCGCCGCACCCGGCATGGCTGGAGCCGGACGAATGGCATGGCAATGCGCAGCCGGGGCAGCTTCAGCTGCTGTCTGCCCATCCTGCCCATCGCCTGCACAGCCAGCTCAACTATTCGGCTCTGCGCGAGCAGTATGCGGTGGCTGGCCGCGAGCCGATCGCGCTGAATAGCGATGACGCAAAGGCGCGGGGAATTAACGACAGCGATCTCGTGCGCGTCTGGAACGCGCGCGGGCAGGTGCTGGCTGGCGCTGTGGTGAGCGACGGGATCCGCCCTGGCGTGTTCTGCATTCATCAGGGCGCATGGCCGGATCTGGCGCTGGACGAGGGCGGCATTTGTAAGAACGGTGCCGTAAACGTGCTGACCAAAGATCTCCCCAGCTCGAAGCTGGGGAATGGCTGCGCGGGGAATACGGCGCTGGCATGGGTGGAGAAATATGAGGGGCCGGCGCCTACCCTTACGGCGTTTGATCCGCCTGCCAGCTCATGATCCACGTCGGGTGTTGGGTATCATCTTGCCAGGCGCTGTCTTCAATGCGAAAACCCTGAGCATGATAGAAATTCACCGCCCGCACGTTTTTCTGATACACCTCCAGGGTTAAATACGGGTAGCGCTGCTGAACGTGGTTCAGCAGCGCACGCCCGATACCCCTTCCGATGAACGCCGGGGCGACAAACAACGCCCCCACAAACTGGGACTGCATGACGCTGATAAAGCCGCGCAGCGTGCCGTTCTCCTCCCAGACCCAGGTTTCTGCGGCGGGAAGGTATTCATCCCGCACCAGCGCTTCGTTCGCTTTCCAGTAGCCAGCGTCGATAAACGGATGCGCCTCGGTAGTGCTCTCAAGCCACAGTCTCAGGAGCTGAGCGGTATTCTCACTGTGCCATTTGCGGATCATGGTGGCCCTCCGGGTGGCAGATGCAGCCCGTAATATGGTCATTGACCAGCCCGCAGGCCTGCATAAAGGCGTAACAGATGGTGGTGCCCACAAACGTAAAGCCGCGTTTTTTCAGCGCTTTCGACAGGGCATCCGAGGCGGGGGTAGAGGTTGGGATCTCCGCAAGCGTGGCGGCCCGCGTCACCTTCGGCTCGTTATCCACAAACGACCAGACAAACGCTGAGAAGGGTTCACCGTTTTGCTCCATTGCCAGATAAGCGCGCGCGTTACCAATAATGGCCTGAATTTTACCGCGATGGCGGATGATACCGGGGTCCAGAACCAGCCTTTCCACGTCGTCGTCGGTCATGGCGGCCACCGCAGCCGGATCGAACCGGTGGAAGGCATTGCGGTAGTTCTCACGCTTTTTCAGAACGGTGATCCACGACAGTCCGGCCTGCTGGCCTTCAAGACAAATCATTTCAAACAGTTTTTTACCGTCGGTTTCCGGTACGCCCCATTCCTTGTCGTGATAATCGATATAAAGCTGATCCTGGCTTACCCAGCCGCAACGTTGCATAGGTCATCTCCCTTCCTGATACGGTAACGCAAAAATTTCAATCTGCCCGGCTTGACGTGTCTGCTAAAGAGACAATAGTTAATACAGGGCTATACGCCCTAATACCTCTTCGAACAATGACATATATCGCCGAACTCGGCTCTTTCTGGAGTCGCTTTGATGATGATAAAAAAAATCAGTGGTCGCCATGCTGCTTCTGGCCTGGTGGGTGTCTCAGCCTGCCTGCTTATAGGTAACACCGCTTTTGCGTGGCAACAGGAATATATCGTTTCAGATGCACAAAGTAATATGACGGAACGCTATACATGGGACGCCGATCACCAACCTCGTTATGAAGATATTCTCGCGGAGCGTATTAACCATTCGCAGACTGCTGCGGGCTTTGCCCTGAACGACCCCTCCGGTTCGGATGCGGAAACCGTTTTGAGCGTTGGCTGGAATTTTCCCGTGACGGGACATTTCACGACCGGGCCGGTCATGGCGTGGCGCTCTGATGGCACGCCTCCCACAACGGTGAATGCGTATGGTGATACAACCACCACGCAGACGCTTACCGACCCTCTCTGGCATGCCAGCGTGAACTCGCTGGGGTGGCGTGTGGATACCCAGTACGGAGATTTACACCCCTGGGCGAAGATCAGCTACAACCAGCAGTCGGAGGAAGAATATTTATATACCCTGGGCTTAAGCGCCAAATTTTAAGGGTGTTACTTTTTTAAACGCTGCGGTAACATATTTAATACAATAAAGGCGCGGGTTGTGGCGATAGTGATCACTCACCTTTAAATGTTTTCTTCACCGGCAAGGTCGTTCATTCCCACTTCCAGGCATTTCATTCCGTTTCTCCTGCATTTCATGCCGTTTTACCCCTGGCGTTTTGGGGTTTTGTTTATCGTGTCCTCAGCGAATTTCCTTAATTTATCTTGCAGGACACTGCCATGAACACATCAACCTATAACCGCACGCGCTGGCTGACGCTATTCGGCACCATCGTGACCCAGTTCGCACTGGGCTCGGTCTATACCTGGAGCCTGTTTAACAGCGCCCTGTCTGATAAGCTCGGCGCGCCGATAAGCCAGGTGGCATTCTCCTTCGGCCTGCTGAGTCTTGGATTAGCGATTTCCTCTTCCGTGGCGGGCAAACTTCAGGAGCGCTTCGGCGTGAAGCGCGTGACCATGGCCTCCGGGATCCTGCTGGGCGTGGGCTTCTTCCTGACGGCACACTCAAACAACCTGATGATGCTGTGGCTGAGTGCCGGGGTGCTGGTGGGGCTGGCGGACGGCGCAGGTTACCTGCTGACGCTGTCGAACTGCGTGAAGTGGTTCCCGGAGCGTAAAGGGCTTATCTCCGCGTTTGCCATTGGTTCATATGGCTTGGGCAGCCTGGGGTTCAAATTTATCGACTCCCATCTGCTGGCTTCGGTGGGACTTGAGAAAACCTTTATGATCTGGGGCGTGATTGTGCTGGTGATGATCCTCTTCGGCGCCACGCTGATGAAAGATGCCCCGCAGCAGGAAGTGAAAACCGTAAACGGCGTGGTGGAGAATGATTTCACCCTCGCACAGTCCATGCGTAAGCCGCAGTACTGGATGCTGGCGGTGATGTTCCTGACGGCCTGCATGAGCGGTCTGTATGTTATTGGCGTGGCGAAAGATATCGCGCAGGGGATGGTAAAACTGGATGCGGCGACGGCGGCGAACGCGGTAACGGTCATCTCCATCGCTAACCTCTCGGGTCGTCTGGTACTGGGTATCCTGTCTGACAAAATCGCCCGCATCCGCGTGATTACGCTGGGGCAGGTGATCTCCCTGGTGGGCATGGCGGCGCTGCTGTTTGCACCGCTGAACGAGGCGACCTTCTTTGCGGCGATTGCCTGCGTCGCCTTTAACTTCGGTGGCACCATTACCGTCTTCCCGTCGCTGGTGAGCGAGTTCTTTGGCCTGAACAATCTGGCGAAAAACTACGGCGTCATTTATCTCGGCTTCGGTATCGGCAGTATCTGCGGGTCGCTGATCGCCTCGCTGTTCGGTGGCTTCTACGTAACCTTCTGCGTGATATTTGCCTTGCTGATTATCTCGCTGGCGCTGTCCACCACAATTCGTCAGCCGCAGCGCGAGGCTTATAAAGAAGCGCATGCATGATTCGATGAAAAGGGGCCTCAGGGCCTCTTTTTTTATCTCTTTATCACTTCCGGACTTGTTATTTTGTAAAAATCTTCCTCGATCACACTCTCTGCTGCCACTTTTCTTTCCCGCTGTGGTCTACTTATCGCGCTTGTAGACGTTTCTGATAACGGTTTCGCTCGCACCTACTTACTCTGTCAGCTTTCTCACTGAGATTCGGCGGGTCTTTATACCCCTTCCCCCAGGGTTGTTTGCATGAAATATATTAGGTCTCTTACCCAGCAACGTTTGTGTCTGATGCTGGCTGTCTATATCGGTTTGTTTCTGAATGGCGCGGTACTGTTCAGACGCGTGGAAGGTTATTTCGAACACCTCACCGTAAGAAATGGAATTTTTGCCGTTATTGAAGTGTTTGGCTCTATCCTGGCAACCTTCTTCCTGTTACGCCTGCTCTCGCTTTTTGGCCGACGTACATGGCAAATTCTGGCCTCGCTGGTGGTGATTATCTCTGCCGCCGCAAGCTATTACATGACATTCATGAACGTGGTCATTGGCTACGGTATTGTCGCCTCGGTGATGACCACGGACATCGACCTCTCGAAAGAGGTGGTGGGCCAAGGGTTCATCATATGGACGATTTTGACCTGCCTGATCCCGCTCTTCTTTATCTGGAGCAATACCTGCCGCTATACCCTGTTACGCCAGCTGCGTACCCGGGGACAGCGCATCCGCAACGTCGCCGTCGTTCTGCTGGCAGGCCTGCTGGTGTGGGCGCCGATTCGCCTGATGGAAAAACAGCAGAAACGCATCGAAAAAGCGACGGGTGTGGATATGCCAAGCTATGGCGGCGTGGTGGCTAACTCGTATCTGCCGTCCAACTGGCTGTCCGCGTTAGGTCTTTACGCCTGGGCACAGGCGGACGAATCCAGCGATGTGAAATCGCTGATTAACCCGACCAAAAAGTTCACCTATCAGGCGCCGGCTGACGGGCTGGATGATACATACGTGGTCTTCGTTATCGGCGAAACGACGCGGTGGGATCATATGGGTATGCTCGGCTATGACCGCGATACCACGCCGAAACTGTCGCAGGAGAAGAATCTGGTGGCTTACCGCGGCTATTCCTGCGATACCGCCACGAAGCTCTCGTTGCGCTGTATGTTTGTGCGTGAAGGCGGGGCGAGCGATAACCCGCAGCGTACCCTTAAAGAGCAAAACGTGTTTGCGGTTCTGAAGCAGCTTGGATTTAGCTCCGATCTGTTCGCCATGCAAAGTGAAATGTGGTTCTACACCAACACCATGGCAGATAACATTGCCTATCGTGAGCAGATTGGCGCCGAGCCGCGTAACCGTGGAAAGAACGTTGATGACATGCTGCTGCTCTCCGAGATGGAACAGTCGCTGAAAAACCATCCGCAGGGTAAGCACCTTATCGTTCTGCATACCAAAGGATCACACTACAGCTATTATCAGCGTTACACGCGTGATTTCGCCAAATGGACCCCTGAGTGCGTCGGCATTAACAAAAACTGTAGCAAGCAGGAGCTGATTAATGCGTATGATAACTCGATTCTGTATGTGGATACCTTCCTCAGCCGGGTGATCGACCAGCTTCGCGATAAGAAAGCGATTGTGATTTACGCGGCCGATCACGGCGAATCCATCAACGAGAAAGAGCATTTGCACGGCACACCGCGCAAGCTGGCGCCGCCTGAGCAGTTCCGCGTGCCGATGATCATGTGGATGTCGGATAAGTATCTGGAAAACCCGGACAAAGCCAAAATGTTTGCCCATCTGAAGCAGCAGGCAGAGATCAAGGTGCCGCGCCGTCACGTTGAGCTCTACGACACCATTATGGGCTGTCTCGGCTACACCTCACCGAACGGTGGGATTAACGAAAACAACAACTGGTGTAAACTCCCTGATAACACCACAAAAGCCGCGCAGTAGCTGGTCTGGCGAGAATATCGCCAGTTGAATGGCTTTTTGAAAATAAGGGATTGACGAGGGGCGCACCTCAGCAGTAAGATGCGCTCCGCATTCGGCGAGTAGCGCAGCTTGGTAGCGCAACTGGTTTGGGACCAGTGGGTCGGAGGTTCGAATCCTCTCTCGCCGACCACATTCTAAAAAGGGCTAACCGCAAGGTTAGCCCTTTTTGCATTAACACGTTACCCCGCCCGAGTCGCCAAAATATCCCTTAGCCCTGCTTCCCCCTGCCTGCTTGCGGTTTTGTGACATAATCCATTGTATTTTTTTATATATAGTTTGATCTTTTTTCGCGTTGCTTATGGATAACCTCAGCATTTTTCGCTGTGCGTTTTAACGTTCGCGGTATTTAGTGCTCAGATAATCACCATTCCGTAAGAAAATTTACCCAATCTGAATAAAACTTAATCACTGAGTGTTGCGAAATATGAAGTTAATTGTGCTGCATCATGGCGAGTAGCATAAATTTCTCTGCTGAAAACTGGCATTCAGGGTTTTTTTAATCTTTGTTTGCGGTTTCTCACACTGCACGTAAATCCCCGCCACCTGTATTGACGTTTTCACATTCTGTTGACAGATTGTAGGGCACGAGGGGCATTTCAGGGAGGATCTGCGCTGCAACTCAAACGCTCTTCTGAAAGGATTCTCTATCCCTTTTAACGCCTTCGGGCATCACCGACCGGACCGGGTAAAAAATAAATAAAGGTCAGGCGGCGTAACACAACAAAGCAAAACATCACATTGGAGCACAATAATGAGTATTTCCTTGAAGAAGTCAGGGATGCTGAAGCTTGGTCTGAGCCTGGTGGCTATGACCGTTGCAGCAAGCGTACAGGCAAAAACCCTGGTTTACTGTTCTGAGGGCTCTCCGGAAGGCTTTAACCCACAGCTCTTTACCTCTGGTACGACTTACGACGCAAGCTCTGTACCGATCTATAACCGTCTGGTTGAATTTAAAACCGGCACCACGGAAGTCATTCCTGGCCTGGCTGAAAAGTGGGATATCAGCGAAGACGGTAAAACCTATACCTTCCACCTGCGCCAGGGCGTGAAGTGGCAGGACAGCAAAGAATTTAAACCTACGCGCGACCTTAACGCCGACGACGTGGTGTTCTCCTTCGACCGTCAGAAAAATGCCCAGAACCCGTACCATAAGGTCTCTGGCGGCAGCTATGAATACTTCGAAGGGATGGGCCTGCCGGACCTGATCGCTGAAGTGAAGAAAGTGGACGATAAAACCGTTCAGTTCGTGCTGACGCGTCCGGAAGCGCCATTCCTGGCTGACCTGGCCATGGACTTCGCCTCTATTCTCTCTAAAGAGTACGCGGACAACATGCTGAAAGCCGGCACCCCGGAAAAAGTGGATTTGAACCCAATCGGTACCGGCCCGTTCCAGCTGCTTCAGTACCAGAAAGATTCGCGTATTCTGTATAAAGCCTTCCCGGGTTACTGGGGCACCAAGCCGCAGATCGACCGTCTGGTCTTCTCCATCACGCCTGATGCATCCGTGCGTTATGCAAAATTGCAGAAAAACGAATGTCAGGTGATGCCGTATCCAAACCCGGCTGACATCGCGCGCATGAAGCAGGACAAAAACATCAACCTGATGGAGCAGGCGGGCCTGAACGTGGGTTATCTCTCCTTCAACACCGAGAAGAAACCGTTCGATGACGTGAAAGTGCGTCAGGCGCTGACCTACGCGGTGAACAAAGAAGCGATCATCAAAGCCGTTTACCAGGGCGCGGGCGTTGCAGCCAAGAACCTGATCCCACCAACCATGTGGGGCTATAACGACGACATCAAGGACTACACCTACGATCCTGAGAAAGCGAAAGCGCTGCTGAAAGAAGCGGGCCAGGATAAAGGCTTCACCGTGGAGCTGTGGGCGATGCCGGTACAGCGTCCTTACAACCCGAACGCACGCCGTATGGCGGAAATGGTTCAGGCTGACTGGGCGAAGATTGGCGTACAGGCCAAGATTGTGACCTACGAGTGGGGTGAGTACCTGAAGCGCGCCAAAGCGGGTGAGCACCAGGCGGTCATGATGGGCTGGACCGGTGACAACGGGGATCCGGACAACTTCTTCGCCACCCTGTTCAGCTGTGCGGCAGCGAAAGACGGTTCCAACTACTCTCGCTGGTGCTACAAGCCGTTTGAAGACCTGATCCAGCCGGCGCGTGCGACCGACGATCACAACAAACGTATTGAACTGTACAAGCAAGCGCAGGTTGTCATGCACGATCAGGCTCCGGCGCTGATTGTTGCTCACTCCACCGTGTACGAGCCAGTGCGTAAAGAAGTCAAAGGCTACGTGGTTGATCCACTGGGCAAACACCACTTCGAAAACGTGTCTGTTGAATAATAAGTAGGGTGTTCTCCCTCTCCCTTTGGGAGAGGGCAGGGGTGAGGGTCGTGCATGCATCCCCTCACCCTAACCCTCTCCCATGGGGAGAGGGAATTTACATTTGTGAGCAATACAGACGTCACGCCACTGAGCGTGCGTCATCAGAGAGAATCCGGGTTATGTTGCAGTTCATCCTCCGACGTCTGGGACTGGTTATCCCGACGTTTATCGGTATCACCCTTCTCACTTTTGCCTTCGTCCATATGATCCCGGGTGATCCGGTGATGATTATGGCGGGCGAGCGTGGTATCTCCCCTGAACGTCATGCGCAACTGCTGGCTGAACTCGGCCTTGATAAGCCGATGTGGCAGCAGTACCTCCACTATATCTGGGGCGTCTTGCACGGCGATTTAGGCATTTCACTGAAAAGCCGACTTCCGGTGTGGGACGAGTTCGTGCCGCGTTTCCAGGCGACGCTTGAACTGGGCATCTGCGCCATGATCTTTGCGACCGCGGTGGGGATTCCCGTTGGCGTACTGGCTGCCGTTAAGCGTGGCTCTATTTTCGACCACACCGCCGTTGGCCTGGCACTGACCGGCTATTCCATGCCTATCTTCTGGTGGGGCATGATGCTGATCATGCTGGTATCGGTGCAGTGGAACCTGACGCCGGTCTCCGGACGCGTCAGCGATATGGTCTTCCTTGACGACACCAACCCGTTAACCGGCTTCATGCTGATTGATACGGCGATCTGGGGCGAAGAGGGTAACTTCATTGATGCGGTTGCGCACATGATCCTGCCCGCAATGGTGCTGGGCACCATACCTCTGGCGGTGATCGTGCGTATGACCCGTTCTTCCATGCTGGAAGTGCTGGGCGAAGACTATATTCGTACTGCCCGCGCCAAAGGCCTGACCCGTATGCGCGTCATCATCATTCATGCCCTGCGTAACGCGATGCTGCCGGTGGTTACCGTTATCGGTTTGCAGGTGGGTACGCTACTGGCGGGGGCGATCCTGACCGAAACCATCTTCTCCTGGCCGGGCCTCGGACGCTGGCTGATTGACGCGCTGCAACGCCGTGATTATCCGGTGGTGCAGGGTGGTGTACTGCTGGTCGCGACGATGATTATCCTCGTCAACCTGCTGGTCGATTTGCTGTACGGCGTGGTGAACCCGCGTATTCGTCATAAGAAGTAAGGGGCCATCATGTCACAAGTTACTCAAAATAAAGCGGTCTCTGCGCCGGTGCCTATGACGCCAATGCAGGAGTTCTGGCACTACTTCAAGCGCAACAAAGGCGCGGTCGTCGGGCTGGTGTATGTGTCCATCATGATCCTGATTGCGGTGTTTGCGAACTTCCTCGCCCCGTATAACCCGGCGGATCAGTTCCGCGATGCGCTGCTCGTGCCGCCAGTCTGGCAGGACGGCGGCAGCGTTGCCCATCTGCTGGGCACCGATGACGTGGGCCGCGATGTGCTGTCGCGCCTGATGTATGGCGCGCGCCTGTCGCTGCTGGTTGGCTGCCTCGTGGTGGTGTTGTCGCTGATCATGGGCGTGGTGCTCGGCCTGGTGGCGGGCTACTTCGGCGGCATCGTTGACAACGTCATCATGCGTATCGTCGATATCATGCTGGCATTGCCTAGCCTGCTGCTGGCACTGGTGCTGGTGGCGGTCTTCGGCCCGTCGATAGGTAACGCCGCGCTTGCGCTGACGTTTGTTGCGCTACCGCACTACGTGCGTTTAACCCGTGCGGCGGTGCTGGTGGAAGTGAACCGCGATTACGTTACCGCGTCTCGCGTAGCGGGTGCCGGTGCGATGCGCCAGATGTTCATTAATATCTTCCCGAACTGCCTTGCGCCGCTGATCGTTCAGGCGTCGCTCGGTTTCTCTAACGCCATTCTCGATATGGCCGCTCTTGGCTTCCTTGGCATGGGTGCGCAGCCGCCAACACCGGAGTGGGGCACCATGCTCTCCGACGTGTTGCAGTTCGCGCAAAGCGCCTGGTGGGTCGTCACCTTCCCGGGTCTGGCGATTCTGCTGACGGTGCTGGCATTTAACCTGATGGGTGATGGTCTGCGTGATGCGCTTGATCCCAAACTGAAGCAGTAAGAGGCACGAGATGGCGTTATTAAATGTAGATAAATTATCCGTGCACTTCGGCGACGAAGGCACACCGTTTCGCGCCGTGGACCGCATTAGCTACAGCGTAAATCAGGGCGAAGTGGTTGGTATCGTTGGTGAGTCGGGCTCGGGGAAATCCGTCAGCTCGCTGGCGATCATGGGGCTGATTGATTATCCCGGCCGCGTGATGGCGGAAAGTCTGGCGTTCAACGGTCAGGATCTGAAGCGTATTTCCGAGAAACAGCGCCGCCAGTTGGTGGGCGCGGAAGTGGCAATGATCTTCCAGGACCCCATGACCAGCCTGAACCCGTGCTACACCGTCGGTTTCCAGATTATGGAAGCCATTAAGGTGCATCAGGGCGGCAATAAGAAAACCCGACGTCAGCGCGCTATCGATCTGCTGACACAGGTGGGTATTCCCGATCCGGCATCGCGTCTGGACGTTTACCCGCATCAGCTCTCCGGCGGGATGAGCCAGCGCGTGATGATCGCTATGGCTATCGCCTGTCGGCCAAAGCTGCTGATTGCGGATGAACCGACAACCGCGCTGGACGTGACCATCCAGGCGCAAATCATTGAGCTGCTGCTGGAGTTGCAGCAGAAAGAGAACATGGCGCTGGTGCTGATTACGCACGACCTGGCGCTGGTGGCGGAAGCGGCACACAAGATCATCGTGATGTATGCAGGCCAGGTGGTTGAGACCGGAAGTTCGCACGATATCTTCCGCGCGCCACGTCATCCGTATACGCAGGCACTGCTGCGCGCGCTGCCGGAGTTTGCTCAGGACAAAGCGCGTCTGGCGTCGCTGCCGGGCGTAGTTCCGGGCAAATACGACCGTCCGCAGGGTTGTCTGCTTAATCCGCGCTGCCCGTATGCCACGGACAAATGCCGCGTTGAGGAGCCAGAGCTGAATCTGCTGGCCGACGGTCGGCAGTCAAAATGCCACTACCCACTCGATGATGCCGGGAGGCCAACACTATGAGTACGCACCAGGCCACCACGCAACAGCCGCTGTTGCAGGCTATCGACCTGAAAAAACATTACCCGGTGAAGAAGGGGATTTTTGCCCCTGAACGCCTGGTGAAAGCGCTGGACGGCGTCTCCTTTAGCCTCGAACGCGGTAAAACGCTGGCGGTAGTAGGGGAGTCAGGCTGCGGAAAATCCACGCTGGGCCGTCTGCTGACGATGATTGAAACGCCCACCGGCGGTGAGCTTTACTATCAGGGCCAGGATCTGCTCAAGCACGATCCGCAGGCGCAGAAGCTGCGTCGTCAGAAAATCCAGATCGTGTTTCAGAACCCGTACGGCTCTCTGAACCCGCGAAAGAAAGTTGGGCAAATTCTGGAAGAGCCGCTGCTGATTAACAGCAGTCTGAGCAAAGAGCAGCGTCGTGAAAAAGCGCTGGCGATGATGGCGAAGGTGGGCCTTAAAACCGAGCATTACGATCGCTACCCACACATGTTCTCTGGCGGCCAGCGCCAGCGTATTGCCATCGCCCGCGGTCTGATGCTTGATCCGGACGTGGTGATTGCCGATGAGCCCGTCTCGGCGCTCGACGTGTCCGTACGCGCGCAGGTGCTTAACCTGATGATGGATTTGCAGCAGGATTTGGGGCTGTCGTACGTGTTCATCTCGCACGATCTGTCCGTGGTTGAGCACATTGCCGATGAGGTGATGGTGATGTACCTGGGGCGCTGCGTGGAGAAGGGGACGAAAGATCAGATCTTTACTAACCCGCGTCACCCGTACACCCAGGCGCTGCTGTCTGCGACGCCGCGGCTTAACCCGGATGACCGCCGTGAGCGAATCAAGCTGACCGGCGAGCTGCCAAGCCCGCTGAACCCGCCGCCGGGCTGCGCGTTCAACGCCCGCTGCCGTCGCCGCTTTGGTCCGTGCACGCAGTTGCAGCCACAGCTGAAGGATTATGGAGGACAGCTGGTGGCCTGCTTCGCAGTCGATCAGGATGAAAACGGCGAAAAGCCGCAGGCATAAAGAAAAAAACCGGCGATAAGCCGGTTTTTTTTCGTCTGAGGTCTACTTCCGTAGCCGAATCTGGTCGACAGCGTGTTTCTCGCTCTTGGTGAGGATCAGGCTTGCACGTTCGCGCGTCGGCAGGATGTTCTCTTTCAGGTTTACGTAGTTGATCTCATTCCATAGCCCTGTCGCCACGTTGATAGCTTCTTCTTCAGAGAGCTGGGCGTAGTTATGGAAGTAGGAGTCCGGGTCGGTGAACGCCCCTTCACGGAACTTCAGGAAGCGGTTGATATACCAGCGTTGCAGCAGATCTTCCGGCGCATCCACATAAATTGAGAAATCGACGAAGTCAGAGACAAACACGTGATGCGGATCGTGAGGATAATCCATCCCGCTTTGCAGAACATTTAACCCTTCCAGAATCAGGATGTCGGGCTGAACAACCGTTTTGTCGCCATCCGGGATACGGTCGTAAATCAGATGCGAGTAAACCGGTGCGGTGACGTTAGGCACGCCCGATTTTAAATCAGAGACAAACTTCACCAGGCGGTGCATATCATAAGAAAGCGGGAAGCCCTTCTTCTTCATCAGGCCGCGTTCTTTCAACACCTCATTGGGATGCAGGAAGCCATCGGTGGTGATCAGCTCCACGCTGCGGTGCTCCGGCCAGCGGCTCAGCAGCGCCTGTAGCACGCGCGCGGTGGTACTTTTACCCACTGCCACGCTGCCCGCAATACTGATGATATAAGGAATACGTTGACCGTTCGTGCCGAGGAACTGTTCCAGCACGGCCTGACGACGCAAATTGGAGCTGATATAGAAGTTAAGCAAGCGGGAGAGGGGGAGATAGATTTCTGCCACCTCTTCCAGGGAGAGATCTTCGTTTATCCCTTTTAGCCGTGCGATTTCACCTTCCGTCAGCGTCATAGGGACGGAGTCACGCAGGGCTGCCCACTGGCTACGGTTAAACTGAAGATAGGGCGTCATTAACGTTTGCTCTTTTTTGCTCATAAGCATGCTTCTGTGAACCATCACGAAACGGCGGGTGCGGGCTCATCACATAGTTAATTTTGGACAATGGGCAGGAGGTTAACACCAGATGAGAGGAATAATAAGAAAAAATATGGGAAAGCGATGCTTAACCGGATAGGTATCACTTGGGGCTCTAGCGTACCGAAATCAGCCGTTCATGTTGAATTTTTAACCGTGAGCGGATGAATTTACAGCGGTTAGCCCTGGTTTCGAATAAAATGTGAGCGAAAGAACGTTTTATGCAATTTTTTAGTTGCATGACTGCGCAGGTCTCCATAGAATGCGCGCTACTTGATGCCGACTTAGCTCAGTAGGTAGAGCAACTGACTTGTAATCAGTAGGTCACCAGTTCGATTCCGGTAGTCGGCACCATCAAGTCCGGTGGGGTTCCCGAGCGGCCAAAGGGAGCAGACTGTAAATCTGCCGTCACAGACTTCGAAGGTTCGAATCCTTCCCCCACCACCACTTTCTGGCAGCGTCAACGCCGCCGGAGCTGGTTGGAAAAATTGACCAGCTCGAACAGAAAAGAGAGAAATCTCTTTTTTTGTTACAGAAAGAACTGGGTAGCCGAGTTTCAGGATGCGGGCATCGTATAATGGCTATTACCTCAGCCTTCCAAGCTGATGATGCGGGTTCGATTCCCGCTGCCCGCTCCAATACGTGCTGATATGGCTCAGTTGGTAGAGCGCACCCTTGGTAAGGGTGAGGTCCCCAGTTCGACTCTGGGTATCAGCACCACTTCACTTCTCCCTCCCTTTCTCTCTGTTTCAATGTAAATGTATTCAACAGTTCAGGCATTTTCGCCTGGTTGATGTGGTGATATCACCGATTTATCCGTGTCTTAGAGGGACAATCGATGTCTAAAGAAAAGTTTGAACGTACAAAACCGCACGTTAACGTCGGTACTATCGGCCACGTTGACCATGGTAAAACAACGCTGACCGCTGCAATCACTACCGTACTGGCTAAAACCTACGGCGGTGCTGCTCGTGCTTTCGACCAGATCGATAACGCACCAGC
>NZ_LVVA01000024.1:0-153965 GCF_001631805.1 Enterobacter genomosp. S
CGCGGGACCGCAACAGGCCGCAGACGCAGGTCAGCTTCCGCTACGATCCGCTCGGGCGACGAATCAGCAAAACGCGCTGCCAGATGCTGGGCGGCCAGCCAACCGGTAAGCCGGTCACCACCCGGTTTGTCTGGGAAGGGTTCCGGCTGTTGCAGGAAGTACACGGGGATGTGCCGCTGACCTACGTCTACAGCGATCAGGACAGCTACGATCCGCTGGCGCGTATCGATGGCATTGATGACGCGGAGATCTTCTGGTTCCACTGCCAGCCGAACGGCACGCCGGAACGGATGACGGATAGCGAAGGGCAAGTACGCTGGGAGGGCGTGAACAGCGCCTGGGGCAAGCTGTTGCGGGAAAGCGAGACGCAGGTATCAGGATATTCCCAGAACCTGCGTATGCAGGGGCAATACCTGGACCGCGAGACAGGGCTGCACTACAATCTGTTCCGGTATTACGACCCGGACTGCGGAAGGTTTACGCAGCAGGACCCGATAGGGCTGGCGGGGGGGATAAACCTTTACCAGTATGCGCCGAATGCGCTGGGGTGGGTGGATCCGTGGGGGTTGTCGTGCAGAAATAGCTGGAATGATTTCCAGAGCAAAACTCGAGGTGCTTTTGCTACAAGAGGTCATGCTGCACGGGCCTACCGAGCTACTCATGGAATTTCAAAGCCAGATTTCCCTAATCCGGCCACATACCTTGATGCAGGAAAAATTAGTAGGCATTTAGAACTATTCAAGGGAGGGGTTACTAAGTTCGTTTGGGGTATTAATCCTGAATTTAGTCATTTAGGTCCACCAGGAGGCCACTTTGTTATGCCAAGGACCGTTGCTGATGACTTAATTAGACGTTCAGGTGGGAACATTCCAAAGCTTGAGAGATTGTTAGGGTTAAATGCAGGTGATCTCGGAGACGCTCCTTTAAGAGTTGATATTAATAATCCGACAGGTTTAAGAATGCCAACAGGAAATGAACGAGGAGCAAATGAATTTTGGTTGCCGGGAGGATATACTTCAGGTGGTATCCCAGAGGCGGCCATAGATCCTACTCCGCTAAATCAATTAAAGATCACACCGTTGAAAAATTAAAAAAAAGGAGGCGCAATGGATAAAATAATATTTAATAATTATGGAGTAATCCTTATCGAAAGAGAAGGGCGTTTTTTTATTAGGTTTTATTCAGGGGGGATAGTTATGAAAGAAGAGGAAGAAGAATTGAGCATTGATGAGGCCAAAAAAGTTCAAATGAGTGAAAAGGATGCTTATGAGGTTTTAATAGCCATTGAAAAAAAGAAAAGCTAAAATATTGGCCTCATTTTTAATAATTACCTGTCGATCAGTAATAAGGATGGTTTTTTACTACAAACCAAAATAAGTCGCTCAATGAGGTTCTTTGTAAAAATTAACTTTAGCCAATTATAATAGAGAACTAAAAACACGCATGGGGGGCGTTTTTTGTTCAAAGCGATTAAAAGTTAAATAAAAAATTATCTCATAGAAATCTATTAGAAGTAATTTTCCCCTTCCACAACCATCTTGTCCGTTACTTTCGTGCCTGGCTTATCCTTGTCGGCGTGGAGTCCTTATACATTATAGCTTGAGCACGTATAAGCCCTCGCTCTAGGCGCAAGCAGGGGGGCTGTCTACCCGCAGCGAATATGACCGTCTTGGCCGCCTGCATCGCCGGGATATAGTTACCGGTAACCCGCCCGAAGGCTCTGCTGAGAAGGTCACGCACAACCGCCTGACGCAGCTGAACGGCATTCGATGGCGTTATGACGTCCACGGTCGTACCGTGGAGAAAGATAACGGCCAGACCCGCTGGCACTACCGCTACGACGGTGAGCACCGCCTGACGGAGGTGATCAGCCAGCCGCGGGACCGCAACAGGCCGCAGACGCAGGTCAGCTTCCGCTACGATCCGCTCGGGCGACGAATCAGCAAAACGCGCCGCCAGATGCTGGGCGGCCAGCCAACCGGTAAGCCGGTTACCACCCGGTTTGTCTGGGAAGGGTTCTGGCTGTTGCAGGAAGTGCACGGGGATGTGCCACTGACCTACGTCTACAGCGATCAGGACAGCTACGATCCGCTGGCGCGTATCGATGGCGTTGATGCCCCGGAGATCTTCTGGTTCCACTGCCAGCCGAACGGCACGCCGGAGCGGATGACGGATAGCGAAGGGCAGGTGCGCTGGGAAGGGGTAAACAGCGCCTGGGGCAAGCTGTTGCGGGAAAGCGAAACGCAGGTATCAGGATATTCTCAGAACCTGCGCATGCAGGGGCAATACCTGGACCGCGAGACAGGGCTGCACTACAATCTGTTTCGGTATTATGACCCGGATTGTGGACGGTTTACGCAGCAGGACCCGATAGGGCTGGCGGGGGGGATAAACCTTTACCAGTATGCGCCGAATGCGCTGGGGTGGGTGGATCCGTGGGGGTTGACGCCTAAAACATTGATTCACTACACGACTGAAGAAGGTATGAAAGGTATCACGGAAAGTGGTGTGATTAGACCGTCATCTGGTGATATACATGCTCGTTTTGGGGATGGGCAATATTTCACTAATATCAGACCTGAAATGATTGGCGGAAGAACACTTAAAGATGTGGGAGAACTGGAAAAATGTCTCTCGGCCAATTAGCAGCTGATATATATGGTGATGCGAGAAAATTAAAAGGTATAAGCCATTTTGTTGAAATAGATGTTACTGGCCTAGATGTAATTGAACCCCGGAAAAACACATTCTTGATCTTAAACTCAAAAGATCTTGATGTCTCTAAAAGAATTGTTAAAAGTGGGAGGAGTTGTGGTTGATGTGAAAAAATATTATAAAGGTAACGTTGATTTTATTGCAGGTGAAGGAGTTATTATTAATGAATTCATAGGAGAGGTGGCCACACGACAAATAAACATCATAGATGGTGATTATTATGCATCTTCCTCTTTGCTAGATAAAAATGATAAAGTTGGTTTTCTGCTGTATGATGGTAAAAAAAGCGATCTCGACTTAAGTGATGCTGAAGAAATTTCGAATGAGGAGTTTGAAACTTTCTGGAAAACATCAACGAGTTCATTGCAAGAAAAAAAACAAATAAAATACTTGTCTGGAAATGCTGTGGAACCTTTGAAAAAATCCACAGTTATAGCTCACATTGTGAATAATAAAGGGAAATGGGGTAAGGGCTTTGTTCTGTCTCTTTCAAATAAATATCCTTCTGCAAAGAAATACTATCTCAATAGCTTCAATGGAAATAATATCCCAGAATTAGGTACGGTGGATTTTGTCTTAGTTGATGCTAAAGAACAGATATTTATTGCTAATATGTATGCACAAGATGGTATTAAGAAAAATGTCAATGACAAAAATCAATACGTGTGTTATGCATCCTTGGACGTTTGTCTTGAAAAATTATCTGACTTTGCTTTAGTGAATCGCCTTTCAGTACAAATGCCGAGAATAGGCGCTGGCCTCGGTGGAGGTGATTGGGATGTTATAGAGTCATTAATACTAAAAAATATTTGCTATAAGTTGGTCGATTGTAATGTAATAACTTTATAATATAAAAGCAAAATTAGCGTTGCATTTTATTATGTTTTGTTGTTGCTTGGAAAAGGATTTTTATTTAAAAAGGCAAGGGCTTTAGTATGAAAACGGCTATAGTAGATACTATTGAACAAGGAAGCAAGTTACACGACAACCAAAAATACGCCGAGGCTTTAGAGCAATATCAAAAAGCTTGGAAAGCTCTCCCTGAGCCAAAGTCCGAATCAGAACTTGCTAACTGGATCTCTGCATGCATGTACAGCGCATATTTTGATCTTGCGGATTACGTTGAGGCAAAGAAATGGGGAGAGACGACTTTACGGACACGTAGATCGGATATAGACACTGCACCGTTAATCGACTTGGGTATGGTCTGTTACGAGTTGAATCAATTCGAGGAAGCGTATAAATATTTTAACGATGCTTATAACTACGGCAAAGAGCGTGCGTTTCAGGATAGACCTAAAATATCTAGAGTTCTATCTGCGCAAGAGGGGATAAGTTCGTTACTCTATAAAAAAATCCACGCCAAAGCGTGGATTTTTTCCGTACAAAACAAATTAAACGTTAAACAAGAAGTTCATCACATCGCCATCTTTAACGATGTAGTCTTTCCCTTCCGCACGCATTTTGCCTGCTTCTTTCGCACCTTGCTCACCCTTGTAGGTGATAAAGTCTTCAAACGCGATAGTCTGCGCACGAATGAAGCCCTTCTCGAAGTCGGTGTGGATCTTACCCGCTGCCTGAGGCGCAGTCGCACCCACTGGAATCGTCCACGCACGCACTTCTTTCACGCCTGCGGTAAAGTAGGTTTGCAGGTTCAGCAGCTCATAGCCCGCGCGGATCACGCGATTCAGGCCCGGCTCTTCCAGACCCAGCTCGGCCATGAACTCTTCACGGTCGGCGTCGTCCAGCTCGGCGATATCGGATTCAACGGCAGCGCAAACCGCTACAACCACAGAACCTTCAGCCGCGGCAATTTCACGCACTTTGTCCAGGTACGGGTTGTTTTCGAAACCGTCTTCGTTAACGTTGGCGATATACATGGTTGGCTTCAGGGTCAGGAAGCTCAGGTATTTGATCGCCGCCTTGTCTTCTTCAGTCAGGTTTTTCAGCGCGCGGAGCATGCCCGCGTTTTCCAGCTGTGGCAGACATTTTTCCAGCGCAGCCAGTTCCGCTTTCGCGTCCTTGTCGCCGCCTTTGGCTTTCTTCTGCACGCGGTGAATTGCGCGCTCGCAGGTGTCGAGGTCAGAGAGCGCCAGCTCGGTGTTGATGACGTCGATGTCGTCAGCCGGATCCACTTTATTGTTAACGTGGATGATGTTGTCGTTCTCGAAGCAGCGCACAACGTGGCCGATCGCTTCGGTTTCACGAATGTTGGTCAGAAACTGATTGCCCAGACCTTCACCTTTGGATGCGCCTTTTACCAGACCCGCGATGTCCACGAACTCCATGGTGGTGGGCAGAATACGCTGCGGCTTCACGATTTCCGCGAGCTGGTCCAGACGCGGATCGGGCATAGGCACAACGCCGGTGTTCGGCTCGATGGTACAGAACGGGAAGTTCGCCGCTTCAATACCTGCTTTGGTGAGCGCGTTGAACAGGGTGGATTTGCCCACGTTAGGCAGACCGACGATACCGCATTTGAATCCCATTTCTAAATCACCTTAATCTCTTGATAATCAATCCGTTAACGATAACCGATTGAAGAAAAGTAAATAACTACGCCTATTATACACGTAACCCGCGCGCCGCGCGGTAAAAATGCCGCAAGGGCTTGTTTATTGCGCTTTGAAAGCGTGCAGTCGATTGGTGGCTTTCGTTAAGCCGTCCTGAAGCCAAATCTCGGTGCAGCGGGCCGCTTCGTCTACCGCTTCATCAATCAGCTTTTGCTCAGAAACCGGTGGTTTACCGAGTACGAAACCGACAACTTTGTTTTTATCGCCCGGATGACCGATTCCCACGCGCAAACGGTGGAAATTAGGGTTATTGCCCAGCTTGCTGATGATATCTTTCAGACCGTTGTGGCCACCATGACCGCCACCCAGTTTGAACTTCGCCACGCCTGGCGGCAGATCCAGTTCGTCGTGGGCCACCAGGATCTCATCCGGATTGATGCGGTAGAACGTTGCCATGGCCGCCACGGCCTTGCCGCTCAGGTTCATAAAGGTGGTTGGCACCAGCAACCGCACGTCGGCACCCGCAAGATTGATGCGTGAGGTATACCCGTAAAACTTTGGTTCTTCACGCAGAGGCGCGCGCAGACGCTCCGCCAGTAGATCAACATACCAGGCGCCGGCATTATGGCGGGTAGCGGCATACTCTGCGCCCGGATTGGCGAGGCCGACAATCAGTTTAATCGTCACGATTTACTTCCTAATGGGTTCCAGATCTGGTGCGTAGTTTACTGTCTGGCGCGCCGCTTGACAAAGTTCCGCCTGCTGTACATCGAATTGCGAATAATTTCTTATTTGAACAATTAGAATTTCAAGCTGTTCAATGTCTTATTTGTAAATTTTTGTCTGGGCGTTATCTGTAAATGTGATCGCTCGCGCAACTCATATAAGAGGCGTTGTCTATACTTTACACACAAGGAGAAGGGGCTTTTCCCTGACAACCCAAAGTTCCGGAGGTGACATATGAAACGCAAAAACGCTTCGATGCTCGGTAACGTGCTAATGGGGTTGGGACTGTTCGTGATGGTAGTCGGCGTAGGTTATTCCATTTTAAACCAACTGCCGCAGCTTGATCTCCCACAATACTTCGCGCATGGCGCGGTATTGAGCATCTTCCTCGGTGCAGTATTGTGGCTCGCCGGGGCGCGCGTAAGCGGACATGAGGAAGTCTGCGATAAATACTGGTGGGTGCGCCACTACGACAAACGTTGTCGTCGCGACCAGCATAAGCACAGCTAGTGCATGATTAAGAACATCGAAACGACTCCATCCGGAGTCGTTTTTTTTTGCATAGCATATTGACCCTCACGTAACGTAAGGCTCCAGAGTGGTGGCACTGGCAAAGTAAAAAGGAGCAGTTATGTTGATTCAGGTGGGGGAGCTGGCGAAACGAGCCGGTATCACCGTGCGGACATTGCATCACTACGAGCAAACAGGGCTGTTGCTGCCTTCTGCCAGAAGCGCGGCAGGTTACCGGCTTTACAACCTGGCGGATGTCCAGCGTCTGCACATGATCCAGGCGCTGGCAAAAGCGGGGCTGGGACTTGCTGAAATCAGGGATTTTCTGGAAAAGGAGTCGCTGTCGTTGACCGAGCTACTCGATGCGCAAATCACGCTGCTGGATAAACAGCTGCGCAGCATACACACGCTGCGCGACCGGCTGGTGGAGCTGCGTACCGGGCTTACCGACGATGCGACGCCGGATCTGGAGTCCTGGCTACAGACTCTGGAGTTAATGAATATGTACGATCGCTGGTTTAGCAAAGAAGAATTACAGCAGTTGCCGTTTGCGGTACAGAAGGATGCGCTGGCGGCTATCTGGTCAGGGCTGGTGGCAGAGGCTAACGCGCTGCTGCAACAGGATATACCCGTTACTGACGCGCGGGCGATGGATCTGGCGACACGCTGGATGGAACGTCTTGAACAGGACACGGCGGGCAAGCCGGAGTTTCTCGCCCGGCTGAACGAGATGCACAGCGTAGAGCCACAGATGCAGGCGCAGACCGGCATCACCCCGGAGATGACAGATTACATCACGCGGGCGTTTGCGGAATCTAAGCTCAGCATATGGGAGAAGTATCTCACTGTCGAAGAGATGGCCTTTACCCGGGCGCATTACTTTGACCGCATGATGGAGTGGCCGCCGCTGGTGGCGAAACTGCATCAGGCGCAGCGGGACAATATCGCTCCTGACTCGAAGGAGGCGCAAAAGCTGGCTGAAAACTGGCTGGCATTGTTCCAGTCCTACGCAGGCACCAACCCCGAGACCCAGCAAAAGTTTCGTACGGCTATGCAGCAGGAGCCGCATCTCATGAAAGGAACCTGGATGACGCCTGCCGTGCTTGCATGGCTCCAGCAGGCGATCGGGGTGATGATGCAGAGACGTTTCTCTGCATTAGATAATTCACAGATCCGCTAACGCGGCTTCACGGTTAGGATAAAAGGCAAGGCGGCCAGGGATCGGCTGCACGCCCGCACGCGCCATGGTGCGCAGGGGCTGGAATTCCAGGTTGCTGACCCGCAGCTCGCAGCCTTCCGGCAGACGTTTCACAAAGCGCTGGAAGGCATCGAGACCACCGGCATCCAGAACCGGGACGGCATCCCACTTCAGTACCACAATCCGTTTACCCGCCACACGAGACTCCAGATCGCTGAACAATCCCTCTGCGGCAGCAAAGAACAGAGGGCCAATCACGCGCAGCACCAGCACATCGTCAGGCACCTCAACGTTAACCGGAGAGAGACGCGTCATCTGCGCGATGCGGCGCATAAACAGCAGCGAGGCCAGCACAATGCCGACGCTGATGGCGATAACCATGTCGAACAGCACGGTCAGCGACATACAGATCAGCATCACGATGATGTCGTCTTTCGGCGCACGGCGCAGCAGATTCACCACTTTGTGCGCCTCACTCATGTTCCAGGCCACCATCAGCAGCAGGGCAGCCATGGCTGAGAGGGGAAGCCACGAAAGCAGCGGGGCCAGGATCAGCAGCGCCATGATCACCAGCAGAGAGTGAATGACCGCCGACACCGGCGATGTCGCCCCTGCGCGAACATTCGCGGCGGAACGGGCGATCGCAGCCGTTGCCGTAATACCGCCGAAGAACGGCGCAACGATGTTCCCTAAGCCCTGGCCGACCAGCTCGCTGTTAGCTTTATGCTTTGTCCCGGTCATGCCGTCGAGCACCACGGCGCAGAGCAGGGATTCAATCGCCCCCAGCATCGCCATGGAGAACGCGGCGGGCAGCAGGGCGCGAAGGGAATCCCAGCTCAGGGTGAAACTCGAACCTGGCATGTCCCACGGCAGAACCAGCTGCGGCAGCAGCTGCGGAATACCGTTACCCTGTGAACCGTCCGCCAGAATATAGTGGAACTGCGAGCCGATAGTGGCGACCTGTCCACCAAGCAGGTTGACGACGCCCATTACCGCGCAGCCCAGCAGAAGGGCGGGCAGATGCCCCGGGAGACGAATGCCCAGGCGAGGCCAGAAAACAAGCGTCCCGAGGGTAACGATGCCAATGGCCGCATCGCCCAGGTTGGCCGTCGGCAGCGCCATAAACAGCGCGCCCACTTTCTGTAAATAGTGCTCCGGAACATGGGTCATTTGCAGACCGAGGAAATCCTTAATCTGCATGGTCCCGATGGTGATCCCAATCCCCGAGGTGAACCCCAGCGTCACGGAAAGAGGAATATATTCAATCAGGCGACCGAAACGGGCCAGACCGAACAGAATTAAAAAGACGCCGGACATCAGGGTGGCGACCAGCAGGCCTGCCAGACCAAACTGTTGGGAAACCGGATAAAGGATCACCACGAAGGCGGCGGTTGGGCCGGAAACGCTGAAGCGGGACCCACCCGTCAGCGCAATCACAATCCCGGCGACTGCCGACGTGTACAGACCGTACTGCGGCGCGACGCCGCTACCAATCGCCAGCGCCATCGCCAGCGGAATGGCAATAATCCCGACGGTGATCCCGGCTATGAGGTCACGGATAAAGCGTGACGACGTGTATTTCTCTTTCCAGCAGGCGTCGATGAGGGCGCGAAAGGGCAGAACATGTGAGGAGGTTACGTTTTTCACAATTATCTATCATCCGTGTGCGCATCATCTGTCATATGAATGGCAGGTGAAGGAGGCATAAGTCATACAAATGAAAATTATAAACAAAAAAACCCGCCGTAGCGGGTTTTTTGGCCGTGCTCGATCAGTGTTCGAACATTGCAGAGATGGATTCTTCGTTGCTGATACGACGAATCGCTTCGGCCAGCATCCCGGACAGGGTCAACGTACGCACGTTTGGCAGTGCCTTGATCTCGTCGCTCAGTGGGATGGTATCGCACACTACAACTTCATCAATGACGGAGTTACGGAGGTTGTTCACCGCATTGCCGGAGAAGATCGGGTGAGTTGCGTAAGCGAATACGCGTTTCGCACCGCGCTCTTTTAGCGCTTCTGCGGCTTTACACAGCGTACCGCCGGTATCGATCATGTCGTCTACCAACACGCAGTCGCGGCCAGCTACGTCACCGATGATGTGCATCACCTGAGAAACGTTAGCGCGCGGACGGCGTTTGTCGATGATCGCCATGTCGGTATCGTTCAGCAGCTTCGCGATAGCACGAGCACGTACCACGCCGCCGATGTCCGGAGAAACCACAATCGGGTTGTCCAGATTCAGTTGCAGCATATCTTCCAGCAGGATTGGGCTGCCGAATACGTTATCAACAGGAACGTCGAAGAAGCCCTGGATCTGCTCTGCGTGCAGGTCGACCGTCAGTACGCGGTCAACGCCGACGCTGGACAGGAAGTCCGCGACAACTTTAGCGGTGATTGGCACACGCGCGGAACGGACGCGACGGTCCTGGCGGGCATAGCCAAAGTAAGGAATAACAGCAGTGATACGGCCAGCAGAAGCGCGACGCAGCGCGTCGACCATAACAACCAATTCCATCAGGTTGTCGTTCGTTGGAGCACAGGTGGACTGGATGATGAAAATATCACCACCGCGTACATTTTCGTTAATTTGTACGCTGACTTCGCCGTCGCTAAAGCGACCTACAGCGGCGTCGCCGAGGGAAGTGTACAGGCGGTTGGCAATACGTTGTGCTAGTTCCGGGGTGGCGTTACCAGCAAAAAGCTTCATATCAGGCACGAGAAGAACCTCAGGCATGCGTCCAGTGGTGGATAGCGTTCGCCGCAAACTGCGGGGCCTAAGCAAACGCTATCCAGGCGGTGTATTAAAGAGCGCGATGCAACGTCTGGAACAGGGTGACGTTGTCACCGAAACTCAGTCTGCGCCAGAATGGCCTGCTGTAGGGGGGAGGTGTTCATCCCGCGTGCTACAAAACCATGCAGCCAATCCGGCGCTTGCTCAAGCACCTGACGGGCGGCGGATTCGGTGTCAAATTCAGCAAAGACACAGGCCCCTGTACCGGTCAGGCGCGACGGCGCGTATTCTAACAGCCAGGAAAGCACCGCATCAACCTCGCGAAAACGTTTTCTTGCGATATCCTCGCAATCGTTGCTGAATTCACAATTTAATAACGTATCTATTGACCGTACCGGGGTATTTCTTTTCAGGTCAGGATCTTTAAAGATGACCGGGGTAGGAATGCTCACCCCGGGGTGAACAATCAGATACCATTTTTCCGGCGGATTAACCGGCGTGAGGATTTCACCCACGCCCTCGGCGAACGCCGCGTGGCCGCGCACAAATACCGGTACATCTGCGCCCAACGTTAACCCTAACGCTGCCAGCTCGTCCGTTGTCAGACCGCAGCCCCACAGATGGTTAAGTGCCACCAAAACGGTCGCGGCGTTTGACGAGCCGCCACCAAGCCCGCCGCCCATCGGCAGACGTTTGTCGATACGGATATCCGCACCGCTTCCCGCAGGCAGACGGCCCGATTCTGCGGCGGCTTTCATCAGCAGGCGCGCGGCGCGGACGATCAGGTTGTCCTCATGCGCCACGCCGTCGACCGGCGTCAGCAGGCAAATCTGCCCATCCTGACGCGGTTCAATGAAAATCGTGTCGCCGTAATCAACAAACTGAAACAGCGTTTGCAGGGTATGATAGCCGTCAGCGCGCTGCCCGGTAATGTAGAGAAACAGGTTCAGTTTTGCAGGAGAGGGCCACTGGGTCATCATTTAACGATCCAGTTGTCCATTTTCAGCTTGATACGCTGGCTGCCCTGCGTCAGCTCCATGTTGGACGGCAGCGACGGTTGCGTCTTACTGTCATACGCGCTGTAGACCACTTTCCAGGTTTTACCGCCCTGGGTGTAGTTTACCTGGCTCAGACGGTATTGATCGTCGAGCGTATAGTCGGTCGCATCACCCGGCAGGCCAAGGATCCACTGGCGCAGGCTATTGAGCGGAATCGGCATCCCGGTTAATTTGCCAATCATCTCTTCGGCGTCGGTGGCCGTGTAGTGCTGGCCTTTATTATCGGTAATCTGCGCTTCGCCAGGCTTCGCGTTAAGCTCCAGTTCGGTGCTGCCCAGCGGGTTCAGCAGCAGCAGACGATAGTTGTCCTGACCCGTTTGCTGCCAGAAGAAACGGGCGTAAACCTTTTGTTCGTCAGAGAGATAGGCAAACGCACCGCGGGTCTGGTACTGGCTTAACTTCAGCACGTCCTGCTGGTGTTGGCGCCACTGCGGTGAGTCGGGGCTTTTGCCGGGGCCTTTCGGCTGATGAACGGAACAGGCGGTCAGAACCAGGGCCGCCAGAGGCAGCAGGCGAATCATTCGGGTCATAATGATGACAAATCCTTGAGATACGTTGCAGTTATAACTGTTAATGCTAGCGTTGAAGGGTGTCACCGTCTACGTTCAAATTATCTCAAAGCGTTGAGTAACCTATTACTCCGAAAGGGTGCGGTCTCTTTTATTGATCTCGCGCATCCTGTATGATGCGTCCTGCTAACCTTATTAACGCTGGTACTACTCCCGCTCAACATGACCCTATTAGCACTCGGTATTAACCACAAAACAGCCCCGGTTTCACTGCGAGAACGCGTTACGTTTTCGCCGGATACGCTCGACCTGGCGCTGGACAGCCTGCTTGCACAGCCAATGGTGCAGGGCGGCGTGGTGCTGTCGACGTGCAACCGTACCGAGCTGTATCTGAGCGTAGAAGAGCAGGACAACCTGCACGAGGCGCTGATCCGCTGGCTATGTGACTACCACAACCTCAACGAAGAAGAGCTGCGCAACAGCCTGTACTGGCATCAGGATAACGATGCGGTCAGCCATCTGATGCGTGTGGCCAGCGGTCTGGATTCGCTGGTGCTGGGCGAGCCGCAGATCCTCGGCCAGGTGAAAAAAGCCTTCGCGGATTCCCAGAAAGGGCATCTGAAAGCCAGCGAGCTGGAGCGTATGTTCCAGAAGTCATTCTCCGTGGCGAAGCGTGTGCGAACCGAAACCGACATTGGTGCCAGTGCGGTTTCGGTTGCTTTCGCGGCCTGTACCCTTGCCCGTCAAATCTTTGAATCGCTGTCGACCGTCACCGTACTGCTGGTGGGGGCGGGCGAAACCATCGAGCTGGTGGCGCGCCATCTGCGTGAACACAAAGTGAAAAAAATGATCATCGCCAACCGCACCCGCGAACGTGCGCAGGTGCTGGCAGATGAAGTGGGCGCTGAGGTGATTGCGCTGAGCGACATCGATGAACGTCTGAAAGAGGCGGACATTATTATCAGTTCTACCGCCAGCCCGCTGCCGATCATCGGGAAAGGGATGGTCGAGCGTGCGCTGAAATCCCGCCGCAATCAGCCTATGCTGCTGGTGGATATCGCCGTTCCGCGCGATGTCGAACCGGAAGTGGGCAAACTGGCCAACGCCTACCTCTACAGCGTGGACGACCTGCAAACCATCATTTCGCACAACCTTGCCCAGCGTAAAGCGGCGGCAGTGCAGGCGGAAACTATCGTTGAGCAGGAAACCAGTGAATTTATGGCCTGGCTGCGCGCGCAAAGCGTCAGCGAGACTATCCGCGAGTACCGCGGTCAGGCGGAGCAGGTGCGTGATGACCTGACGGCCAAAGCGCTGGCGGCCCTTGAACAGGGCGGCGACGCGCAGGCGATTATGCAGGATCTGGCCTGGAAACTGACCAACCGCCTGATCCATGCGCCAACCAAATCTCTTCAGCAGGCTGCCCGTGACGGGGACGATGAACGCCTGACTATTCTGCGCAACAGCCTCGGGCTGGAATAGCGCCCTATACCCATTTTCTATGACAAGGTGCATTTACGCCTATGAAGCCTTCTATCGTCGCTAAACTGGAAGCTCTGCACGAGCGCCATGAAGAAGTCCAGGCGCTGCTCGGCGATGCCGGGACCATTGCCGACCAGGAACGTTTTCGCGCGCTGTCGCGTGAATACGCGCAGTTAAGTGATGTTTCAAAATGCTTTACCGACTGGCGACAGGTCCAGGAAGATATCGAAACCGCGCAGATGATGCTCGACGATCCTGAAATGCGCGAGATGGCGCAGGAAGAGTTACAGGACGCCAAAGCGCGTTCAGAAGAGATGGAGCAGCAGCTTCAGGTACTTCTGCTGCCGAAAGATCCGGACGATGAGCGTAACGCCTTTGTGGAAGTGCGCGCCGGTACCGGCGGCGACGAAGCGGCGCTGTTTGCCGGGGACCTGTTCCGTATGTACAGCCGTTATGCGGAATCACGCCGCTGGCGCGTGGAGATCATGAGCGCCAACGAAGGCGAGCATGGCGGCTACAAAGAGGTTATCGCAAAAATCAGCGGCGACGGCGTCTATGGTCGGCTGAAGTTTGAATCTGGCGGTCACCGCGTGCAGCGCGTGCCGGCGACCGAATCGCAGGGGCGTATTCACACCTCAGCCTGCACGGTGGCGGTCATGCCCGAGCTGCCGGAAGCGGAACTGCCGGACATCAACCCGGCGGATCTGCGTATCGACACCTTCCGCTCGTCAGGGGCGGGCGGTCAGCACGTTAACACCACCGACTCCGCCATCCGTATTACTCACCTGCCGACCGGGATTGTGGTGGAGTGTCAGGACGAACGTTCCCAGCACAAAAACAAAGCCAAGGCGTTGTCCGTGCTGGGCGCGCGCATTCACGCGGCGGAGATGGCGAAACGCCAGCAGGCGGAAGCGTCTACCCGCCGTAACCTGCTGGGCAGCGGCGATCGCAGCGACCGTAACCGCACCTATAACTTCCCGCAGGGCCGCGTCACCGATCACCGCATTAACCTGACGCTCTACCGTCTGGATGAGGCGATGGAAGGTAAGCTCGATATGCTGATTGAGCCTATCGTGCAGGAATACCAGGCCGACCAGCTGGCGGCGCTGTCCGAGCAGGATTAATGGATTTTCAACGCTGGCTACGCCATGCCGCCAGCGCGCTTTCCGCGAGCGAAAGCCCGAAGCGCGACGCTGAAATCCTGCTGGAACACGTGACGGGCAAAGCCCGGACGTATTTGCTGGCCTTCGGTGAAACCGAACTGACCGCTGAACAGCAGGCGCAGCTGGAAGTGCTCCTTGACCGCCGTAAAACCGGCGAGCCGGTGGCGCATCTGGTGGGCGAACGTGAGTTCTGGTCGCTGCCGCTGTACGTCTCGGCGGCCACGCTGATCCCGCGCCCGGACACCGAGTGTCTGGTCGAGCAGGCGCTGGCGCGGCTGCCGGCGCAGGGCTGCCCTGTTCTCGACCTCGGTACCGGCACCGGCGCGATTGCGCTGGCGCTGGCCAGCGAGCGGCCGGACTGCACCGTCATGGCGGTGGACGTGATGCCTGATGCGGTCACGCTGGCGCAGCGTAACATTGCGCGCCTGGGGCTGAGCAATGTTTACGTTCTGCAAAGCAGTTGGTTCGCCGCGCTTGAAAACCGCATGTTCGACATGATTGTCAGCAATCCACCCTACATTGACGAAGACGATCCGCATCTTGCGCAGGGCGACGTTCGCTTTGAACCGCTGACGGCGCTGGTCGCTGCGAATCACGGACTTGCGGATCTCGATCACATTGTGACAACGTCACGGCAACATTTGCTTCCCGGTGGCTGGCTGCTGGTGGAACATGGCTGGACGCAGGGGGAGGCGGTGCGAGCGCTGTTTACGCGTGCCGGATACGCCGCGGTGGAAACCTGCCGGGATTACGGCGGCAACGAACGCCTCACGCTGGGGCAGTGGGCATGAAAGCAGTCGATACGCCATTTACTGATAAAGGCGCATGGCTGACTGAGACGCTGTTTGGCGTTATCATCTACATCGTTTTGGGTTTTATCGCGCGTAGGCGTTACCGTCCGCGCAGCCAGCACGCTTTTTGCTGGGTCTGGTGGTGCTGTACATCATCATTAAACTCGCCACCACAAGAATACCGTTACTGGGGTAAGTCATGAGGTCCTTAGCCGATTTCGAATTTAACAAAGTGCCGCTCTGCGATGGCATGATCCTGATTTCAGAGATGATCCGCGACGATTTCACGTCGCAGTACGTTTACGCTGAACTGGAAAATCTGGTCAGCCTGGCGCGCGAAGAGATCAATCAGGCACGTCCGCAGGACTGGCAATTAGAGAAGCTGATAGAGCTTTTCTACGGCGAATGGGGTTTCTGCGACACGCGAGGCGTATACCGCCTGTCTGACGCACTGTGGCTGGACCAGGTGTTGAAAAATCGTCAGGGCAGCGCCGTCGCGTTGGGCGCCATTTTACTGTGGGTTGCGCACCGGCTGGATATTCCGCTGGTACCGGTCATTTTCCCGACGCAGATGATTTTGCGGGCGGAGTGGCTGGACGGGGAGATGTGGTTAATCAATCCGTTTAACGGCGACACGCTGGATGAACATACGCTGGACGTGTGGCTGAAGGGCAATATTAGCCCGATAGCTGAGCTCTTCAATGAAGATCTCGATGAAGCCGACAACGCTGAGGTGATCCGCAAGCTGCTGGATACACTGAAGTCTGCGCTGATGGAAGAGCGTCAGATGGAGCTGGCCCTGCGCGCAAGCGAAGTGCTGTTGCAGTTCAATCCGGAAGATCCGTACGAAATCCGCGATCGCGGCCTGATTTATGCACAGCTCGACTGTGAGCACGTGGCGCTGAATGATTTGAATTATTTCGTCGAGCAATGTCCGGAAGATCCGATCAGCGAAATGATTCGCGCGCAGATCAACGCGATCGCGCATAAACACATTACACTGCATTAATCTTAATTCCGATTCACACCTGAATAAGGCGATCCTATGAAACAAAAAGTGGTTAGCATTGGTGATATCAACGTGGCAAACGACCTGCCGTTCGTGCTGTTTGGCGGTATGAACGTGCTGGAATCCCGCGATCTCGCTATGCGCATCTGCGAACACTACGTGACCGTGACCCAAAAGCTGGGCATTCCGTACGTGTTTAAAGCCTCTTTTGACAAAGCCAACCGCTCCTCCATTCACTCCTACCGTGGCCCGGGCCTGGAAGAGGGGATGAAGATTTTCCAGGAGCTGAAACAGACGTTTGGCGTGAAAGTGATCACCGACGTGCACGAAGCCTCTCAGGCGCAGCCCGTGGCTGACGTAGTAGACGTGATTCAGCTTCCGGCGTTCCTGGCTCGCCAGACTGACCTGGTTGAAGCGATGGCGAAAACCGGTGCCGTGATTAACGTGAAGAAGCCGCAGTTTGTGAGCCCAGGCCAGATGGGTAACATCGTCGACAAGTTTATCGAAGGCGGTAACGACCAGGTGATCCTGTGCGACCGTGGTTCTAACTTCGGTTACGACAACCTGGTTGTGGATATGCTGGGCTTCAGCGTGATGAAGAACGTCTCTAACCAGTCTCCAGTGATTTTCGACGTAACCCACTCTCTGCAATGCCGCGACCCGTTTGGCGCAGCGTCCGGCGGCCGTCGTGCGCAGGTGACCGAACTGGCGCGCGCCGGGATGGCAACCGGCCTGGCGGGCCTGTTCATTGAAGCGCACCCGGATCCGGCTAACGCGAAATGCGACGGCCCATCCGCGCTGCCGCTGGATAAGCTGGAGCCGTTCCTGAAGCAGATCAAGGCGATTGACGATCTGGTGAAGAGCTTCGACGAGCTGGATACCAGCAACTAATAAAAAACCCGCTTCGGCGGGTTTTTTATTTGCCCGGCGGCGCTACGCTTGCACGGGCCTACGGGTTTTGTAGGCCGGGTAAGCGCAGCGCCACCCGGCAAAAACACTACGCAAATATCGTCATCAGATACGCAATAAACAGCGCCATATGTGCCGCGCCGTTAAGCACATTGGTGCGACCGGTAGAGAAAGAGATCTGGCACAGCAGCAGCGACGCCACCATCACAATCATCTCAGGCGCCCCCAGCGCAAACTGCAATTCATTCCCCGTCATAAAGGCAATCAACGTTACCACCGGAACGGTAAGGGAGATGGTCGCCAGTACGGAGCCGAAGAACAGGTTCATCGCACGCTGCACCTGATTGTTCAGCACCGCTTTCAGCGCACCCAGGCCTTCTGGCGACAGGATCAACAGTGCCACCAGGAAACCGGTAAAGGCGACCGGCGCGTTCAGTTCGGTTAACAGCGTTTCCAGCGGGTTGGCGTTCATCTTGGTGACCGCGATAACCGCAATCAGATGCACGATCAGCCAAACCGTGTGCCACGCGCTGCTGTGGGCCGACGGCTTGCCGTGGTGCGGGTCATCGTCGTCGCTGTCATCTTCATGTTCGTAAACAAACAGGCTCTGGTGCGTTTTGGTCTGAATGAGCAGGAATACGCCGTACATCGCCGCAGAAATCAGCGCGACCAGCAGCGCCTGGCCGGTGGAGAAGTTTGCACCCGGCAGCGCCATCGGGAATACCAGCACGATAATCGCCAGCGGGAACAGGGCAATCAGATACTGTTTAATGCCAAAGAGGTTCATGTACTGGGTGGCAAATTTACGGCCACCGAGTAAAAGCGAGAAACCGACCAGGCCGCCGGTGACAATCATGATGATGGAATAGAGCGTATCGCGCATTAACGTTGGCGCGGCGTCGCCGGTCGCCATCAATGCGGAAATTAAGCTAACTTCAAGAATAACAACCGAAAGACTTAATATTAATGAGCCGTACGGCTCTCCCAGACGGTGTGCTAAGACATCCGCATGGCGGACGACGCTAAATGCGCTGGTTAAAATACCTACCAGCGCCAGAATATTGATCCCGACCACCACTGGCAGTGACTGACTGCTTCCCCAGAAGAGCAGCACAGCCAGTGCCAGAACCGGGAAAATGAGAGACGTCTCCTTGTGGCGGGTCTTTACCGCCTCGTGTGTTGCTGTCATGTGCTTCTCCGTCAATGCAGGTGCTTGTAATTATAGATAGATTTTGAGGACATTAAACTAACAGAAATCTGTTAAATACCCTTTGTTTTTTACTTAATTTTACCCTTTGCTATGTTTTTTGATCTTGATGGTTATAATACCTCATCTTCATGAAATAATAATTAAATAACAACAGGTTGTGATCTTAAATCGTTCATTTCTTCCTGTCGGCTGGCACCCTGGCGTATCCTCGTCCACACTTATCTTTTAGCCAAAAAGAGAGGTTAACGATGCCATACAAATCGAAAAGCGAATTACCGGATAACGTGCAAAACGTATTGCCTGCCCACGCGCAGGATATCTATAAAGAAGCCTTTAACAGCGCCTGGGATCAGTACAAAGATAAAGAGGACCGCCGGGATGATGCCAGCCGTGAAGAGACGGCGCATAAGGTAGCCTGGGCCGCCGTAAAAAATGACTATGAAAAGGGGGACGATGATAAGTGGCATAAAAAGAAATAGCCGCCAGCTAATACGCTGCCTTCGTTTTGACTTTTCAGGCGGTTGACCTGCCGTTGTATTGCATCTGGCCCGCGAATTGCTTATCGTTGCTCGGCTGCTGTTAAAATGAACAGCGCAGAATGCCGGGAAGGCGAACTACAGATGTCGCAAGGAAGCATGCAGTGGCGGAGGTGTAATGTGTTAACGCGTGATTTCTTGATGAAGGCAGATTGTAAAACGGCATTTGGTGCTATTGAGGAATCGCTTCTGTGGTCGGCTGAACAACGTGCGGCGTCGCTTGCAGCAACGCTGGCTTGCCGCCCGGATGATGGACCGGTCTGGATTTTTGGCTATGGCTCGCTGATGTGGAACCCGGCGCTGGAGTATGTCGAATCGGCAACCGGTACGCTGCCGGGCTGGCACCGCGCGTTCTGTTTGCGCCTGACGGCCGGACGCGGCAGCGCCTGTCAGCCTGGCCGCATGCTTGCACTAAAAGAGGGCGGACGCACCACGGGTGTGGCATACCGCCTGCCGGATGCCACCCTGGAAGACGAACTGACGCTGCTGTGGAAGCGCGAGATGATTACCGGCTGCTATATGCCCAGCTGGTGCAGGCTGGAACTGGACGATGGCCGTACCGTAAACGCGCTGGTGTTTATTATGGATCCGCGCCATCCACTCTATGAAGCCGACACCCGAACCCAGGTGATTGCCCCGCTGATTGCCGCCGCCAGCGGACCGCTGGGCACGAACGCCCAGTATCTTTTTTCGCTCGATCAGGAGCTGAAGCGTCTCGGTATGCAGGACGACTGTCTGAGCGAGCTGGTGGTGAAGGTGAAAACTCTATTGGAGGGCAACCCGCTCAGCAATACGCTGCGCCCCGGTTTTGCCTGAACACGACGCCCGGCTGAACGGGCGTCCACTGCTCGCCTTAAAAAGTTAACACCTTGTCCGCAGCCAGCGTCCACTCGGCAAGCTCAGGCAGCGTGCCGATCTCAACCCCATCAATCAGCGGCAGCCCGGTAATGCCGCGCCCGTCCGTGCAGGTTTTACACAGTTTGACCGGCACATCTTGCGCCGTGAGGATCTCCAGCATCTGCTGAATGTTGTAGCCTTCAGCCGGTTTTTGACCTTTCAGCCCCGCGGTGACCGCATCCGACATCAAAAACAGCCGCAAATCGGTTTCGCTCTCTTTTTCGCGCAGGGCGATCGCCAGACGCAAGCTGTTAAAGAGGGATTCGCTGCCGTAGGCCGCCCCGTTGGCGACGATAACGATTTTTTGCATGTTGACTCCTGTTCTTTTAAAGGCACGAATATTGCTTGTCTCAGCGGAGATGACCGATCCGGGAGAGAGAAGATGACGACAATCACTGGCCGTTTACCCGGCGCAACCGAATGGTTCCAGCGCGCAACATATCAGCGCAGGGAACAGCTCAGCAGACTTGCGCAACTGGGTGAGCTGGTGAACAGCATTAGCCAACTGGTGCATATGCTACAGTGTGAGCGCGGCGCGTCAAACGTCTGGCTTTGCTCGCAAGGCAAACTGTATGCCCCGGAATGCAAAGCCAGCCGGGGGCTGGTGGATGAAAACCTGGCGGTATTGCTTACCCTGCTGAATGGCCAGGCGCCGCTGCCGGGAAGTGCCGTCTGTGAACGCATCGCCGTTGCGCTGCAATGCCTGGAGACGCTGCCGGCCCTTCGCGAGGGCGTGACGCAGCAGAGTATTACCGCTCCTCAGGCGATGGAGCACTATAGCCGGATGCTTCGCCATCTGCTCAGTATTGTCCCGCAGCTCAATGACAGCATTGACGATCCGCACATTGCGGGCCGTTTCGTCGCGCTTTTCAGCCTGATGCAGGGCAAAGAGCTGGTGGGGCAGGAGCGCGCGCTGGGGGCAATTGGTTTTACCCTGGGATTTTTTGATGATGAAACCCGCCAGAGGCTGGTGGACCGGATCGACGGGCAGCAGGCATGCTTCGACATCTTTCTCTCTCACAGCCGCGCCGGGGTGCAGGAGGCGTTTGCCCAGAACTGCCTGCCGGGTCTGGAAACCGAGCAGCTGAGACGCGTGGCCTGTACCCGCCAGCCCGGTGCTAACGGCGGTAACGTCGCGCTGACGTGGTTTACCTTACAGACAAGCCGCCTCGAGCATCTGCGCACGCTCGAGGAGGGGATGATCGCCGACCTGATGCTGACGGTGGAGGAACGTCTTCGCAGCGAGAACGACCTCGGCCGGTTAAGCGATCCCGATGAACCTCTCGCGCCTTACCCGGATAAACCTCTGCTTACGCTGGTGCGCCAGCAGGCGCGCGAGATAGAACAGCTTTCCCGCCAGCTTGCCTCGCTGCGCGATACGCTGGAAGAGCGAAAGACCATCGACAAAGCCAAAAGCGTACTGATTGCCCACCAGAATATGAGCGAAGAGCAGGCGTGGGCTGCCCTGCGCAAAATGGCGATGGATAAAAACCAGCGCATGGTGGATATCGCCCGTGCGCTGCTCACCGTCAGGAATCTCTGGCCAGTCATCCCTAAGGAGTAGTTGCACGATCGGTGGGCATTTTCTGCCTGTTTCGAGTGCGTCAAATCACATTCAGGCAAAGTAAGGTCTGAAAAACAAGGGATTAAAAGCTGGCATTACCTTTGCATTAACAGATTAACCATTTCTGACGATGCGCCAACGGCGGTGCATGCGTCTTCGGGATAAAGGCGTCCAGCGGTGCTTCAGCACCGTCGGACGCTTTTTTTTTTGCTTTTTTTCAGGAGCGATTATGGCGGATTTGTCGAGACGGCGGTTATTGCAGGCCAGCCTACTGGCGAGTGGCGCGATGCTGTTGCCGGGTGTCATGCAGGCCGCGTGGGCGGCGGGGTCAGATAAGCCAGAGCAGGATACCGTGCGTATTGGGTTTATTCCCCTGACCGACTGCGCGCCAGTGGTTATCGCGGCCCTGAAGGGGTTCGATAAAAAGCATGGCATTACTATTGTGCCGACCAAAGAGGCGAGCTGGGCGGCGGTGCGCGACAAGCTGGTGGCGGGCGAACTGGACGCCGCGCACATTCTGTACGGCCTGCTGTACGGGCTGGAGCTGGGGATCGCGGGCAAGCCACAGCAGATGGCGAACCTGATGACCCTCAATCAGAACGGTCAGGCCATCACGCTTTCAGGCGATCTGGCGGAGAAGGGCGTTCGTGACCTCGACGGGCTGAAAAAACTGATCGGGCAGCAGGCGCCGGGAACCTACACCTTCGCGCATACCTTCCCGACGGGGACCCACGCCATGTGGCTCTACTACTGGCTGGCCAGCGCGGGCATCAATCCCTTTGACGACGTCCGCACCGTGGTGGTGCCGCCACCGCAGATGGTAATGAACATGCGCATCGGCAACATGTTCGGGTTTTGCGTCGGCGAGCCGTGGAACGCGCGGGCGATTAACGACCGCATCGGCTTTACCGCCGCCACGTCGCAGTCCATCTGGGCCGATCACCCGGAAAAAATCCTCGGCACCCGCCGCGACTGGGTGGAGAAAAATCCGCATACCGCGCGGGCGCTGGTGAGCGCCGTAATGGAAGCCGCGCGCTGGATCGACGCGTCGGCGGAAAACAAACGTGAAACCGCGCAAATCCTCTCTCGCCGCGCCTGGCTGAACTGCAAAGAACAGTACCTCACCGGACGCATGCTCGGCGAGTACGACAACGGCCTGGGCCAGCGCTGGCAGGATGCGCACCCGATCCGCTGCTTCAACGAGGGGGCCGTGAGCTACCCGTACCTCTCTGACGGGATGTGGTTCTTAACCCAGTTCCGCCGCTGGGGCTTGCTTAACGCCGCGCCGGACTACGCGGGCATCGCACAGCGCATTAACCAGACCGCGGTCTGGCAGGATGCCGCTACCGCCGTGGGCGGCATGTCCACGCCGTCATCACCGTATCGCAGCAGCACCCTGATGGACGGCACCGTCTGGAACGGCACCGATCCTGAAGGATACGCCAACCGCTTCGCCATTCACCGTAAAGGGGTCTGATTATGCCGCATCTGCAAAACAGGAAACCACAAGAGACGTCAGAGAGCGGGGAAGTGATTGTCCTGCCTCCGTTACAGGTTCGCCGCCGCACGCCCGCCTTTGCGCGCCGGATGAACGATTTTTTACAGCGCGTCATCCCGGCGCTGCTCGGCCTCGGGCTGCTGGTGATGCTCTGGCAGCTGGCAGCGATAAGCAGTAAAGGCTTTCCGACGCCGCTCAGCACGCTTGATTCGGCCATAACCCTGTTCGCCGATCCGTTTTATCGTGACGGGCCAAACGATATGGGCATCGGCTGGAACGTGCTTGCGTCGTTGCAGCGCGTCGCCATCGGTTTTGGCCTGGCGGCACTGGCGGGCATCCCGCTGGGCTTTTTGATTGGCCGCTTCACCTTTTTCTCACGCATGTTTAACCCGCTGATCGCGCTCCTGCGCCCGGTCAGCCCGCTGGCCTGGCTGCCCATCGGCCTGCTGCTGTTCCAGAAGGCGGAGCCGGCATCGAGCTGGACCATTTTTATCTGCTCCATCTGGCCAATGGTCATAAACACCGCCGAAGGGGTGCGCCGCATTCCGCAGGACTACCTGAACGTGGCCCGCGTGCTGCAACTCTCCGAGTGGACCATCATGCGCCGCATTCTTTTTCCTGCCGTGCTGCCTGCGGTGCTGACCGGGGTACGCCTCTCCATCGGCATTGCCTGGCTGGTGATTGTCGCCGCCGAGATGCTCACCGGGGGCCTGGGCATTGGCTTCTGGATCTGGAACGAGTGGAACAACCTCAACGTAGAAAACATTCTCATCGCCATCGTCATTATTGGCGTGGTCGGGTTGCTGCTGGAGCAAGGGCTGATGCTGATCGCCCGTCGCTTTAGCTGGCAGGAAAAATAAGGAGCAAAGATGAAACCGTTAATTCAGGTCCAGGCCGTGAGCCAGCGTTTTTCCACTGCCAGCGGCGAGTTTCTGGCGCTACAAAACGTCTCTTTCGATATTCACGAGGGCGAAACCGTCAGTCTGATTGGTCACTCCGGCTGCGGCAAGTCGACGCTGTTAAACCTGATCGCCGGGATCGCGCTGCCTACGGAAGGCGGACTGATTTGCGACAACCGCGAAATCGCCGGGCCGGGGCCAGAGCGCGCGGTGGTGTTCCAGAACCATTCGCTGCTGCCGTGGTTAACCTGCTTCGACAACGTGGCGCTGGCGGTGGATCAGGTCTTCCGTCACGCCATGAGCAAGGCCGAGCGCAAAGAGTGGATTGAGCACAACCTCGACCGCGTGCAGATGGGCCATGCGCTGCATAAGCGCCCCGGGGAGATCTCCGGCGGCATGAAGCAGCGCGTGGGGATTGCCCGGGCGCTGGCGATGAAACCCAAAGTGCTGCTGATGGATGAGCCGTTTGGCGCGCTGGATGCCCTGACGCGAGCCCATTTGCAGGACTCGGTGATGCAGATCCAGCAGGCACTGAACACCACCATTGTGCTCATCACCCACGACGTGGACGAGGCGGTGCTGCTCTCTGACCGGGTGCTGATGATGACCAACGGCCCGGCGGCCACCGTGGGCGAGATCCTGCGCGTCGATTTGCCGCGCCCACGCAACCGGGTGCAGCTGGCGGACGACGGTCGCTATCACCACATGCGCCAGCAAATCCTCCATTTCCTCTACGAAAAACAGCCGAAAGCGGCGTAACGAGGAGGCACGATGCGACTGGTCATTATCGGTAATGGTATGGCGGCAACCCGGCTGATTGCCTCGCTGACCGAGCGTGCTCCCGGTCGCGTTGCGATTACGGTAATCGGTGACGAGCCGCAGCACGCCTATAACCGCATCCAGCTTTCACCGGTTCTCGGCGGAGAAAAGCAGGCGGAGCACCTCTGTCTGCACGATGAAGGCTGGTATACGGCACGTGGCGTGATGGTGTTGCGAGGAGAAACGGCGCTCGGCGTTGACCTGAACGCGCATGAAGTGCGTACCACCGCCCGCACGCTGAGCTGGGATGCGCTGGTGTTTGCCACCGGGTCGACACCCGTTGTGCCGCCGATCCCCGGCGGCGACGCGCCGCACGTGTTTACCTTTCGCACCCTGGCAGAAACCTGTGCCATTCAGAAGATCTCCGGACCGGCAGTCGTGCTGGGCGGCGGGGTGCTCGGCGTAGAGGCGGCGGCAGCGCTGGCCCGTTCAGGTGACAACGTCACGCTCGTGCATCGCGGCCCGTGGCTGATGGAGCAGCAGCTTGACCAGCAGGCGGGCGTGCTGCTGGAAGAGGCGCTGGCGGAGCGGGGCGTGCGCTGTGAGCTCGCCTCCGGCATCGCGGCTATCAACGCGAATAGCGTGACGCTGCTCAGCGGACGCCGCGTCGACGCCGCGCGCGTGGTGCTGGCGACTGGCGTGCAGCCCAACGTTGCGCTGGCGCGGGCCAACGGCATTCGCTGCGTGCGCGGCATTGTGGTGGATCAGCAGATGCAAACCTCCGTGCCGAATATCTACGCCATTGGCGAGTGCTGCGAAATTGACGGCCAGACGTTTGGCCTGGTCGCCCCCTGTCTGGTGCAGGCGGACATCCTCGCCGCGCGCCTCGCCGGTGACGTAACCGCGCCCTTTACCCTGACTGACAACGGCGTGCGCCTAAAGGTGACCGGCGTGGAGCTGTTTAGCCTCGGTCGCGCCACGGTGCGGGCGGACGATGTGGTCTGGAGCTCATGGGATCCGCTGACCCGCCACTATCGTCGTTTACTGATCCATCGCGGGGCGCTGGCTGGCGTGCTGCTGATGGGCGACTGCCGCAGCGCGGCGACTTTTACCGATTTACTGGCAACGGCTGCGCCCGCACACGCGGACTGGCTGTTCGATCGTTTCACAACGCAACCGCAGGTTGCAGGACAGAACGCTATGACAAAACCTACTCTGGTGGTGGTTGGGCACGGTATGGTCGGCCATCATTTCCTCGAAGACTGCGTTAACCGCAATCTGCATCAGCAGTATCAGATCGTTGTCTTTGGCGAAGAGCGCTATGCCGCCTACGACCGCGTGCATCTGTCGGAGTATTTTGGCGGACGCAGCGCGGACTCGCTCTCGCTGGTGGAGGGGGATTTCTTTGCCGACAACGGCATTGAGCTGCGCCTGTCGCAGCAGATCGTCGCTGTCGATCGTGAAGCGCACGTGGTGCGTACCGCCAGCGGCCATGAGACCCACTGGGACAAGCTGGTGCTGGCCACAGGCTCGTACCCATTCGTGCCGCCGGTACCGGGCAACGATCTGCCGGGGTGTTTTGTCTACCGCACCCTTGACGACCTTGACCATATCGCGGCCCACGCGGCGGGCTCGCGCCGCGGCGTGGTGATTGGCGGCGGCCTGCTCGGGCTGGAGGCGGCAAATGCACTCAAACAGCTTGGGCTGGAAACCCACGTGGTGGAGTTCGCGCCGAATCTGATGGCGGTGCAGCTCGACAGTGACGGCGCGGCGATGCTGCGCAGGAAAATCGAGGCGCTGGGCGTTGGCGTTCACACCAGTAAAGCCACCACGGAAATTGCTTCGACGGCCGACGGGCTGGTGCTGCGCTTCGCCGACGATGAACAGCTTGATGCGGACATGGTGGTCTTCTCTGCCGGCATTCGTCCGCAGGACGCGCTGGCGCGCAGCAGCGGGCTGGCTATCGGTGAGCGCGGCGGGATCTGCATTGACGACGCCTGCCGGACCTCCGATCCGAACGTGTTTGCCATCGGTGAATGCGCGCTGTGGGAGGGAAAAATCTTTGGTCTGGTGGCCCCGGGCTACCAGATGGCGCGCGTGGCCGCCGCCGTGCTGGCGGGTGAGGAGAAGTGCTTCACCGGCGCGGATATGAGCACTAAGCTCAAGCTGCTCGGCGTGGACGTGGCGTCGTTTGGGGATGCCCACGGGCGCACGCCGGGGGCGCTAAGCTACCAGTGGACGCATGGGCCACAGCAAATCTACAAAAAAATCGTGGTCAGCCACGACAGCAAAACCCTGCTAGGTGGCGTGCTGGTGGGCGATGCCAGCGAATACGCCACGCTGGTGCAGATGATGCTCAACGGCATCAGTCTGCCAAAAGAGCCAGAAACGCTGATCTTACCGGCTTCGTCAGGCAGCGCGCCGAAAGCGCTGGGCGTGGCGGCGCTGCCGGATAGCGCGCAGATCTGTTCGTGTCATAACGTCAGCAAAGGCGATATTTGTCACGCGGTGAGCGCGGGGGCAACGGATCTCGGCGCTATTAAGCAGTGCACCAGAGCGGCGACCGGCTGCGGTGGCTGTAGCGCGCTGGTGAAGCAGGTGATGGAGTTCCAGCTTGCGGAGCAGGGCGTGGAGGTGAAAAAGGACATCTGCGAACACTTCCCGTACTCGCGCCAGGAGATTTACCACCTGGTACGCGTCAACCATATCCGAACCTTCGACCAGCTTATCAGCCGCTACGGTCAGGGGCACGGGTGCGAGATCTGTAAGCCGCTGGTGGGGTCCGTGCTGGCCTCCTGCTGGAACGAGTATCTGCTCAAACCAGCGCACCTGCCGTTGCAGGATACCAACGACCGATACTTCGCCAATATCCAGAAGGACGGAACGTACTCCATCGTGCCGCGCATGCCTGCGGGTGAAGTGACCGCCGACGGGCTGATCGCCATAGGCCAGATTGCGAAACGCTATAGCCTTTACAGCAAAATCACCGGTGGGCAGCGTATCGACCTGTTTGGCGCCACGCTCGAACAGTTGCCGGAGATCTGGCAGGCGCTGGTCGGGGCAGGGTTTGAAACCGGGCACGCCTATGGAAAATCCCTGCGCACGGTGAAATCCTGCGTCGGATCGACCTGGTGCCGCTACGGCGTTCAGGACTCAACCGGCCTCGCGGTCAGGCTGGAGCACCGCTACAAGGGGCTGCGCGCGCCGCACAAAATTAAAATGGCGGTTTCCGGCTGTACCCGCGAGTGCGCAGAGGCGCAGAGCAAGGACGTGGGGGTGATTGCCACGGATAAAGGCTGGAACCTTTACCTGTGCGGCAACGGCGGGATGAAGCCGCGCCACGCGGATCTCTTCGCCAGCGATCTGGACGACGAAACGCTGATCCGCACCGTCGACCGCTTCCTGATGTTCTACATTCGCACGGCAGATCGCCTGCAACGCACCAGTACCTGGATGGACAACCTGGAAGGCGGCCTCGACTATCTGCGTGAGGTGATCCTGAACGATAGCCTCGGGATCGCCCACGAGCTGGAGCAGGAGATGGCCCGGGTGGTTGAGACGTACCAGTGTGAGTGGCAAACCACCCTTAACGATCCTGACCGCCTGGCGCTGTTCCGCACCGCGGTGAACCTCCCTGTCGAGGAGGAAAGCAAGCGCTGGCAGGAAATTTGCGGCATCGACGATATACCGGAGCAGGCGGGCATCGGCGCGCATCTTGGGCGCAAACCGATCGCGCTGTTCCGCTTTGGTCAAACCGTTTATGCCCTCGACGATCGGGAGCCGGGCAGCCGCGCGAACGTGCTTTCGCGCGGCATCCTCGGCGATGCGGCGGGCGAGCCGGTCGTTGTCTCTCCGCTATACAAGCAGCGCATTCGCCTGCGCGACGGCTGTCAGGTGGAGAGCGGCGAACCCGCGGTGCGCGCCTGGCCGGTAAAAATTGAAAATGGCAAGGTGTGGGTTGGCAACGAAGAGCTGGTGATGCGTGCGGAGGCCTCATGACGGAAACCCGGACAACGTGCCCTTACTGCGGCGTGGGCTGCGGGGTGGTCGCCAGCGTAGAGGGCGAAAAGGTAAGCATCCGGGGAGATGAAACCCATCCTGCGAATTTTGGGCGACTGTGCGTGAAGGGGTCGGCCCTCGGGGAAACGACGGGGTTGCAGGGACGCCTGCTGCGCCCGATGGTCGACGGCCTGGAGGTCGACTGGCCCGAGGCGCTGGGCGAAGCGGGCGAGCGGCTGCGGAACATCATCAACGAATGGGGCCCGCAGGCGGTAGCGTTTTACGCCTCCGGCCAGCTGTTGACCGAGGATTACTATGCCGCCAACAAGCTGATGAAAGGATTTATCGGAGCGGCGAACATTGATACCAACTCGCGGCTGTGTATGTCCTCGGCGGTGGTGGGCTACAAACGCGCTTTCGGTGAAGACGTGGTTCCGTGCAGCTACGAAGATGTGGAAAACAGCGATCTGGTGGTGCTGGTCGGGTCCAACGCGGCCTGGACGCATCCGGTGCTGTATCAGCGTCTGGTGCAGGCAAAACACAACAATCCGCAGATGAAAGTGGTAGCGATCGATCCGCGCAAAACCGCCACCTGCGATGTCGCAGACCTGCATCTGGCGCTGAAACCCGGCAGCGACGCCGGGCTGTTTGTGGGATTGCTCAATCTGATTCAGGGGAACGGCGAGTGGACTATTCCTCGCGTGGCGGCGTTTTGCGACCTGTCGCCAGAGGAGATTGGCACCTTCTACGACTGGTTTGTCACCGCGCCCCGCGCGATCACGCTCTACACCATGGGGATCAACCAGTCCTCCAGCGGCAGCGACAAGTGTAATGCCATCATTAACGTGCATCTTTCCAGCGGGAAGTTCAACCGTCCGGGCTGCGGCCCGTTTTCGCTGACCGGACAGCCAAACGCCATGGGGGGGCGGGAAGTGGGCGGGCTGGCGAATCAGCTGGCGGCACACATGAATTTTGAGCCTGACGATCTCGCGCGCGTGGCCCGCTTCTGGGGCACCGAGCGGCTGGCGCAGACCCCCGGCCTGATGGCGGTAGAACTGTTTGACGCCATTGCCCGCGGCGAGGTGAAAGCAGTGTGGATCATGGGCACCAACCCCGCCGTGTCGCTGCCGGACAGCCACGCGGTGTGCCAGGCGCTGGCGGCCTGTCCGCTGGTGATTGTTTCTGAAGTGATGCAGGAGACGGACACCAGCCGGTTTGCCCATATCCGTTTTCCCGCCCTGGGGTGGGGCGAGAAAAACGGCACGGTGACGAACTCTGAACGCCGTATTTCCCGCCAGCGCGCCTTTCTGCCTGCGCCCGGCGAGGCCAAACCGGACTGGTGGATCGTCGCCCGGATCGCAGAGCAGCTCGGCTATGGCGAGGCCTTCGCCTGGGAACATCCTCAGGAGATCTTTTGTGAACACGCAGCGCTGACGGCGTATGAAAATAACGGCGAACGGGCCCTGAACCTGCACGAGCTGGCGTCGTTGACGCGGGAGGCGTGGGACGATCTGGCGCCGTACCAGTGGCGCGCCGGTGATTTCCCGCAAAGAACGGTTGTTCCGGTTGAGCCCTCAACGCATGGGGCCTGCGTCAACGAACTGTACCCGTTAATACTGAACAGCGGGCGCATCCGCGATCAGTGGCACACCATGACGCGCACGGGGTATGTTCCGCGCCTGATGCAGCATATCGACGAGCCATTTGTTGAGATAAGCGCAGCCGATGCGGCTCGCGCGGCCCTGACGGACGCTCAGCTGGCGCGGATAAGCTCCCCGCGCGGAGTGATGGTTGCCAGAGTCCGTATTTCCCCCGCACAGCGTGCAGGCGAGCTGTTTGCGCCAATGCACTGGAACGCGCAGTTTGCCCGGCAGGGGAAGGTCAATGCGCTGGTAGAGGGACGGGTTGATGCCTGTTCCGGCCAGCCTGAGAGTAAACAAACGGCGGTAAGGATCATGCCCTGGCTCCCCGCCTGGCAGGGAGAACTGTATGCCCACGAGCTGCCGGCACTGCCGTCGTCAGTCTGCTGGTGGCGTAAAGCCTCACGTCTGACGGTAGCGGGTGATCGGCCTCTGCTGTTGTGGATTATGGCGTATGCCAGCGTCCGGGGCTGGCAGCTACAGGTGGCTCAGACGGGGGAACGCAGTAGCGTACTGGCCTGGCATCTTGGCGAGCTAATGCTTGGCTTCTGGGAGGGCCATACGCTGCCGGCGCTGGCGCATGCGTTTATTGAAGAAGCTTTTAATTCTGCGCCCGTACAAATCGCTGAACGCCATGCGCTGCTGCACGGACAACGGCCGGGTGAAGGTACCGATCCCGGACGAATTATCTGTAGCTGCTTTAGCGTGGGTGAAAACACGATACGCCAGGCGATAGCCGGAGGCTGTGATTCTGCGTCAGCGCTGGGTGTGAAGCTGCGCTGCGGGACTAACTGCGGCTCCTGCGTGCCGGAGCTAAAAGGGCTGTTAGGATAATGGTGTCGGGTACGCCTTACCCGACAAATCTTTTCAGGATATTCCTGAAATTTCTGTTAAGACTGGTTTTCAGGGCTTATGGCGTTAACATATAAGTGTTTGTTCAAAAACACAGGTTCTTATTGACGACGTTGAAGGCTGTATCGTCCCGCATCCGTTTTTTGCTGTTACTCCCCCTTATTTCGGCTGGAGCCGTTCACGGTGCGCCGAAATCCTTCGTGCAGCAGGCACAAAACCCGTTTGATAACAATGGCGATAGTCTGCCGGATCTGGGTATGGCGCAACCAACGAGCGAGGGCGAAAAGCACCTGGCTGAAATGGCAAAAGCCTTTGGGGAAGCCAGCATGACCGATAACGGCCTGACCGCCGGGCAGCAGGCGCGAGAGTTCGCGTTTGGCAAGGTGCGGGATGCCGTGAGCGGGGAAGTTAACGAGCAGATTGAATCCTGGCTTTCGCCCTGGGGGAATGCCAGCGTCAACGTGCTGGTGGATGACGAAGGGAACTTCAACGGCAGCAGCGGCAGCTGGTTTATCCCCTGGAACGATAACAGCCGTTATCTGAGCTGGAGCCAGCTGGGCCTGACGCAGCAGACGGATGGGCTGGTGAGCAACGTAGGGATTGGTCAGCGCTGGGTGGCCGGAAAGTGGCTGCTTGGCTACAACACCTTTTACGACAACCTGCTTGAAGACAACCTGCAACGCGCCGGATTGGGCGCAGAGGCGTGGGGAGAAAATCTGCGCCTGTCGGCCAATTACTACCAGCCGTTTGCCGGCTGGCAGCCGGGTTCCGACATTCGGGAGCAGCGCATGGCGCGCGGGTACGACGTAACGGCCAAAGCCTGGCTACCCTGGTTTCATCATCTGAACACCAGCGTCAGCGTTGAACAGTATTTCGGCGATAACGTCGATCTGTTTAACAGCGGTACGGGGTATCACAACCCGGTCGCGGTCAATCTGGGGCTGAACTATACCCCCGTTCCACTGGTCACCCTGACGGCTGCCCATAAGCAGGGGGAGAGCGGGGTTAGCCAGAATAACCTCGGGCTGAAGCTCAACTATCGGTTTGGCGTGCCGCTGGCGAAACAGCTTTCCGCCGGGGAAGTGGCGGCGACGCGCTCGCTGCGGGGAAGCCGCTATGATTCACCTGAGCGCGACAATCTGCCCGTCATGGAGTTTCGTCAGCGAAAAACCCTCTCGGTCTACCTGGCTACGCCGCCGTGGGATCTTAAGCCGGGCGAAACCGTCATGCTGAAGCTGCAAATTCGCAGCACCCACGGTATCCGTCAGATCCACTGGCTGGGTGATACCCAGGCGCTCAGCCTTACCTCACCGGCAAACAGCAACAGCAGCGATGGCTGGAGCGTGATTATGCCCGCCTGGAACGACGCGGAAGGGGCGAAAAACGAATGGCGGCTTGCGGCCGTGGTGGAAGATAAGGATGGGCAGCGTGTCTCCTCCAATGAGATCACGCTTTCCGTGGTGCAACCGCTCGTCGCAATGCCTGACGACGATCCACGGTGGAAGTTGCTGCCGGACGAATAGGTTAAAAAATGCGTTCCTGATGCACCCAGACGGCAGCTTCGACGCGGGATTTTAGCTTCATTTTCTTCAGCATGTGTTTGACATGCACCTTGACCGTACTTTCAGTGATGTCCAGACGGCGGGCGATCATTTTGTTAGGCAGTCCCTGCGCAATCAGCTTCAGAATGTCACGCTCGCGCGGGGTCAGCTGGCTGACGTCACGATCGGACGTAGCGCGGTTCGCACGCAGGCTGGCGGCCAGCACCGGCGTTAACGCTTCGCTCAGCACCATCTCGCCTGCGGCAGCCTGTTGCAGCGCCTTGAGCAGATCTTCCGGCTCCATATCCTTCAACAGATAGCCGTCTGCCCCCCGCTTGAGGGCGGTAACCACGTCTTCCTCGTGGTTGGAGACGCTGAAGACGACCACCCGGCCAGAAAGGGATTTCTCCCGCAGCTTGTCGAGGGTTTCCAGGCCATTCATGCCCGGCATGTTGAGATCGAGCAAGATCAAATCAGGATCGAGCGATTCGGCAAGTTCAATCCCCTGTTCACCGTTGCTGGCTTCACCGACGACGGTGATATCCGGCGCCATACTGACAAGCTGTTTAACGCCAGTGCGCAGCATCGGGTGATCGTCAATCAACAGGATCGATGCCGGTTCCTGATTAGTCATGGTTTTCTCCTTGAGCAGTTATAAGGGACTTTTCGGGTATAAAGGTGACCACGACTTCGGTGCCACCTGACTCTCCCCGGCGAACCTGGCAATCACCGCGCAGGCTTTGCGCGCGGTCTCGCATGATAATTAAACCATAATGGTTCGTTCGTTCGGCATTTTCCGGCACGCCGCGACCGTTATCCTGAACCTTGAGCTTCACCTGATTATCCTGGCAGCTGACGGTGACCGTAACGGTCGTTGCCTCGGCATGCTTGAGTACGTTGCTCAGGGCTTCACGGGCAATTTGCAGCACATGGATCGCCTGGTGAGAGGGGACAAAACGCGGCGGCAGCTGGTAATCCAGCTTCACCGGGAAGCCCAGCCGGGCACTAAATTCCTGGCAACTGGATTCCAGCGCCGGGCGCAGCCCAGGCTCGGTGAGCTGCAAACGGAAGGTGGTCAGCAGCTCGCGAAGCTGAACCCATGAGGTGTTAAGCTCGTTGCGGATCTGGCTGAGCAGCTGTTTGTTGCTTTCGGGCATGCCTTCGTCCTGCATTTGCAGGCAACTCACCTGCATTTTCATGCAGGAGAGGGACTGGGCGATAGAGTCGTGCAGCTCGCGGGCGATGGTGGCGCGCTCCTCCATAACAATCAGCTGCTGCTGTTTTTCCTGGTGACGATCGAGCGCGAGGGTGGCCGTGAGCTGCTCAACCAGGGTATCCACAAGCTGCTGCTGGTCGTGGCTGAGGTGACGCCCGGCTGGCAGGGTTGCCAGCAGAATGCCGTACTGGGTATGGCTGTCCATCAGCCGCCACTTGAGGGTCGTGCCGCTGGTGGTCAGCGGAGGCAAGCCGCGCGGGCACAAATGACACCCTTTATCGTCGCAGGAGATGTCCGACTGACAGGTAAATTCCTGGTGGTTTTCTTCGTCTTCAATGTCGTAAACCCGTAGCTCAAGATCGCGGAGCAGGGTCAGGTTTTGCAGGCCGTTCAGTACCGGCGAGAGACGCTCGCAAAGCGGTACCTGCATATGCAGGCGACGGTTCGCCTGCCAAAGGAAAGAGAGGATCTCGTTTTTCTGCTCAAGCCCGGCGGTTTTCTCCTGAACGCGTTTTTCCAGTACCGCGTAGCTTTCCGAAAGTTCAGCCGACATGGTATTGAGCGCCTCGCCGAGCATCGCCATTTCGTTGCGCCCGCTGATGTGCGTGCGTTGGGTAAAATCGCGCTGGGTGACGGCGCGGGCCATCGCCAGAAGCTGTTTCCAGGGGTTCAGCAGCCGCGCGCGCAGCCAGATAACCGTGAAAATCAGTAGCAAACCCATAAACAACGCCATCGCGCGATGAACCATCACCACACGGTCAATGCGTAACTCTGTCGTGCGATCGAAGGAGCTGACAAGATGGTCGATGCGTGACACAAACCCGGCGACATCCTGCGCGACCGTTTCCCGATTTTCCGCCCGCTTTAGCCCAGGCGCCAGCTGGGTGTGCCAGTAGCCCTGAAGCGCCTTAAGCTGAGATTGTTGGCCGTCACGAATAGCGGCTCTTTCCAGTTCAGGGCTGAATGCGGTACGCTCCATTTCGTCGATAAGCGGCTGGTCAGCCTGCGTCAGCGGAACCGACGCCAGAAGCCGGTAACTCTGCATGCGTAGCGAGCCTGCCTCGTTGATGGCATGCGCATTACCCTGTACACCCTGTACCAGCCAGGCAGAAATAGCCATGCCGGTCACACCGATAGCGGTGGACAGCAGAACGATAAGCGCCAGCTGGTTAACCAGCGTCAGCGGAGATAAACATCTTTTTAACATAGAGTTGACGGGCTCCTGACGTGACCTGCTTGCAGGAATGGCGCTATTCTGGTGCATACCCCGGAGTATACCCATACCAATAAAGGATTACCTCTAAATTGCCGGAGGGGTAACGGTTAGTGGGTGGACGAAGCAGGGATGCGTCAGCACTGTGAAAAACCACACCTTTTTTACGTTTTGCATCTACTCATTAAGAGTGATGGCTTTTTTTTCACCGCGAAACCTCCCACTTTTCCTTTGATTTATATCAACTTACCGCCGCCCTAAAGCCCTAATGTTTGCAGCATCATTCGAGAATCAGAGGTGTCTATGAGTCACTCTTCCGCTCCCGAAAGGGAAACTGGTGCCGTAATTACAGACTGGCGTCCAGAGGATCCGGCGTTCTGGCAACAGCGCGGCCACCGTGTAGCAAGTCGTAATCTGTGGATTTCCGTTCCATGTCTGTTACTGGCGTTTTGCGTCTGGATGTTGTTCAGTGCGGTTGCGGTTAACCTGCCTAAAGTGGGCTTTACCTTTACCACCGATCAGCTGTTTATGCTGACCGCGTTGCCGTCGCTTTCAGGTGCGCTGCTGCGCGTGCCTTACGCATTTATGGTGCCTGTCTTCGGCGGTCGTCGCTGGACGGCTTTCAGTACCGGGATCATGATCGTTCCGTGCGTGTGGCTCGGTTTTGCGGTGCAGGATACCTCCACGCCGTTTAGCGTGTTCGTGATTATCTCTCTGCTGTGCGGTTTTGCGGGTGCGAACTTTGCGTCCAGCATGGCGAACATCAGCTTCTTCTTCCCGAAAGCGAAGCAGGGCGGTGCGCTGGGCATTAACGGCGGTCTGGGTAACATGGGCGTGAGCGTGATGCAACTGCTTGCGCCGCTGGCGATCTCCGTCTCCATCTTTGCCGCCTTTGGTGGCGGTGGCGTGACGCAGCCTGACGGTTCAATGCTGTTCCTGCAAAACGCAGCCTGGATCTGGGTACCGTTCCTGGTGGTCTTCACCCTGGCGGCGTGGTTCTTCATGAACGATCTGTCGGCGTCCAAAGCTTCCCTGAGCGAGCAGCTGCCGGTGCTGAAACGCGGCCACCTGTGGGTGATGGCGCTGCTGTATCTGGCAACCTTCGGCTCGTTCATCGGCTTCTCCGCAGGCTTTGCGATGCTGTCGAAAACCCAGTTCCCGGACGTGCAGATCCTTCAGTTTGCCTTCTTCGGTCCGTTTATTGGCGCGCTGGCACGTTCGCTGGGCGGGATGATCTCCGACCGCCTGGGCGGGACCCGCGTTACGCTGGTGAACTTTGTTGTGATGGCTATCTTCTGCGCGCTGCTGTTCCTGACGCTGCCTGTTGATGGTCAGGGCGGTAACTTCTTTGCCTTCTTCGGTGTCTTCATGGTGCTGTTCCTGACGGCCGGGCTGGGCAGTGCGTCTACCTTCCAGATGATCTCTGTCATCTTCCGCAAGCTGACCATGGACCGCGTGAAGGCGCAGGGTGGGAGCGACGAGCAGGCGATGCGTGAAGCCGCTACCGATACCGCTGCGGCACTTGGATTTATCTCTGCAATTGGCGCGATTGGTGGCTTCTTTATTCCAAAAGCGTTCGGTATCTCACTGGATCTGACCGGCTCTCCGGCAGGTGCGATGAAAGTCTTCCTCGTCTTCTATATCGCCTGCGTGGCCATCACGTGGCTGGTATACGGCCGTAATACCAAGAAAAACAAGTAAGCTTGATTATCCGTTTGCGCGGCCTCAGTGCCGCGCTTTTTTTCATGCTTCCTTAGTTACAACATACTAAAGGTTTATTCCCCTTTACTCGCTGGCAACACTGTGATCATCATCGCTTCACAGGCGTTTCTACCCCTTAATACCTAAGATGTTAAATTTTACTCCGCCTTTTGTACGATAAATAAAAAATAATCATATAAATCATGAATATAAGAAATAATAACAGCTACCGCTTTGGTGGTATTTGATCTAATACCCCCCATGACAGACCCCCTTCGCCTTGATCGTTATCAATTCTCACCATCTTTCATAGCGTTACCTTCGCTGCAAATCAGCAATGTCGATTTAGAGAGCCACAGGCTCCACACAGGAGATACCCGATGAGCAAATTTTTGGACCGGTTTCGCTACTTCAAACAGAAGGGTGAAACTTTTGCCGATGGGCACGGCCAGGTTCTGGATACCAACCGGGACTGGGAAGACGGTTACCGTCAACGCTGGCAGCATGACAAAGTTGTCCGTTCTACCCACGGCGTAAACTGCACTGGCTCATGTAGCTGGAAGATTTTCGTTAAAAACGGTCTGGTGACCTGGGAAATGCAGCAGACCGACTATCCGCGTACCCGTCCGGATATGCCGAACCATGAACCGCGCGGCTGTCCGCGTGGGGCCAGCTACTCCTGGTATCTCTATAGCGCCAACCGTCTGAAATATCCGCTGATGCGTAAACGCCTGATGAAAATGTGGCGTGAAGCGAAAGTGCAGCACAGCGATCCGGTTGATGCGTGGGCCTCTATCATTGAAGATGCCGACAAAGCGAAAAGCTTCAAGCAGGCGCGCGGTCGCGGTGGTTTCGTTCGCTCTTCCTGGAAAGAGGTGAACGAGCTAATTGCCGCCTCCAACGTCTATACCGTGAAGACTTACGGTCCTGACCGCGTGGCGGGCTTCTCGCCAATCCCGGCGATGTCGATGGTATCTTACGCTTCCGGCGCGCGCTACCTGTCGCTTATCGGCGGGACCTGCCTGAGTTTCTACGACTGGTACTGTGACCTGCCGCCTGCGTCACCGCAGACCTGGGGTGAGCAGACCGATGTGCCGGAATCGGCCGACTGGTACAACTCCAGCTACATCATTGCCTGGGGCTCTAATGTGCCGCAGACCCGTACCCCGGATGCGCACTTCTTTACCGAGGTGCGCTACAAAGGGACGAAAACCGTCGCGGTAACGCCGGACTACGCGGAAATCGCTAAGCTGTGCGACCTGTGGCTGGCTCCGAAACAGGGCACCGATGCCGCAATGGCGCTGGCGATGGGCCACGTCATGCTGCGTGAGTTCCACCTCGACAAGCCAAGCCAGTACTTCACCGATTACGTCCGTCGCTACACCGACATGCCTATGCTGGTGATGCTCGAAGAGCGCGACGGTTACTACGCGGCGGGCCGTATGCTGCGTGCTGCGGATCTGGTGGACGCGCTGGGTCAGGAAAACAACCCAGAGTGGAAAACGGTCGCCTGCAACAGCAACGGCGAGCTGGTGGCACCTAACGGTTCTATCGGCTTCCGCTGGGGCGAGAAAGGCAAATGGAACCTGGAGCAGCGTAACGGCACCACCGGCGAAGAGACGGAGCTGCGCCTCAGCATGCTGGGCAGCCAGGACGAGATCGCCGATGTCGGCTTCCCGTACTTTGGTGGTGAAGGTTCCGAGCACTTCAACAAGGTTGAGCTGCAAAACGTCCTGATGCACAAACTGCCGGTTAAGCGCCTGCAACTGGCGGACGGCTCTACCGCGCTGGTCACGACGGTCTACGACCTGACCATGGCGAACTACGGCCTGGAGCGCGGTCTGAACGACGAAAACTGCGCAACCAGCTACGACGACGTGAAGGCGTATACCCCGGCCTGGGCGGAGCAGATCACCGGCGTGCCGCGCGCGCAGATCACCCGTATCGCGCGTGAATTTGCGGAAAACGCCGACAAAACTCACGGTCGTTCGATGATCATCGTGGGTGCCGGTCTGAACCACTGGTATCACCTCGATATGAACTATCGCGGCCTGATCAACATGCTGATCTTCTGTGGCTGCGTCGGTCAGAGCGGCGGCGGCTGGGCGCACTACGTGGGCCAGGAAAAACTGCGTCCGCAGACCGGCTGGCAGCCGCTGGCGTTTGCCCTTGACTGGCAGCGCCCGGCACGTCACATGAACAGCACCTCCTACTTCTATAACCACTCCAGCCAGTGGCGCTACGAGACGGTTACCGCGCAGGAACTGCTGTCGCCGATGGCGGATAAATCCCGCTACAGCGGCCACCTGATTGATTTCAACGTGCGCGCTGAACGCATGGGCTGGCTGCCGTCGGCGCCGCAGCTGGGCACTAACCCGCTGCGCATTGCACAAGAGGCGAAGCAGGCGGGCATGTCGCCGGTGGATTACACCGTGAAATCGCTCAAGGAAGGCTCAATTCGTTTCGCGGCAGAACAGCCTGAAAATGGTAAAAACCATCCGCGCAACCTGTTCATCTGGCGCTCCAACCTGCTGGGCTCGTCCGGTAAAGGCCACGAGTACATGCTTAAATACCTGCTGGGCACCGAGAACGGTATTCAGGGCAAAGACCTCGGCAAGCAGGGCGGCGTGAAGCCAGAAGAAGTGGAATGGAAAGACAACGGTCTGGACGGCAAGCTGGATCTGGTGGTGACGCTGGACTTCCGTCTGTCCAGCACCTGCCTGTACTCCGATATCGTGCTGCCAACCGCCACCTGGTACGAAAAAGACGACATGAATACCTCGGACATGCATCCGTTTATTCATCCGCTGTCTGCCGCCGTTGACCCGGCGTGGGAATCGAAAAGCGACTGGGATATCTACAAAGACATCGCGAAGAAATTCTCCGAAGTCTGCGTAGGTCACCTGGGCAAAGAGACCGACGTGGTGACGCTGCCAATCCAGCACGACTCCGCTGCCGAACTAGCGCAGCCGCTTGACGTGAAGGACTGGAAAAAAGGCGAGTGCGACCTGATCCCGGGAGTGACCGCGCCGCACATCATTCCGGTTGAACGTGATTACCCGGCAACCTACGAGCGCTTTACCTCTATCGGTCCGCTGATGGAAAAAATCGGTAACGGCGGCAAAGGCATCGCCTGGAATACCCAGAGCGAAATGGACCTGCTGCGCAAGCTCAATTACACCAAAGCAGACGGCCCGGCCAAAGGCCAGCCAATGCTGAACACGGCAATTGATGCGGCGGAGATGATCCTGACCCTGGCACCGGAAACCAACGGCCACGTGGCGGTGAAAGCGTGGGCGGCCCTGAGTGAATTTACCGGTCGTGACCACACGCATCTGGCGAAAAATAAAGAGGAAGAGAAAATTCGCTTCCGCGATATTCAGGCCCAGCCGCGAAAAATTATCTCCAGCCCGACCTGGTCAGGTCTGGAAGATGAGCATGTGTCCTATAACGCTGGCTATACCAACGTTCACGAGCTGATCCCTTGGCGCACGCTTTCTGGTCGTCAGTCTCTGTATCAGGACCACCAGTGGATGCGCGACTTCGGTGAGAGCCTGCTGGTGTACCGTCCGCCAATCGACACCCGCTCCGTGAAAGCGGTGATGGGCGCGAAATCGAACGGTAACCCTGAGAAGGCGCTGAACTTCCTGACGCCGCACCAGAAGTGGGGTATCCACTCCACCTACAGCGACAACCTGCTGATGCTGACGCTGTCACGCGGCGGTCCGATTGTCTGGATGAGCGAAGCGGACGCCAAAGATCTGGGTATCGAAGATAACGACTGGATCGAAGTGTTCAACAGTAACGGTGCCCTGACGGCACGAGCCGTGGTGAGCCAGCGTGTGCCGGCCGGGATGACCATGATGTATCACGCGCAGGAACGTATCGTTAACCTGCCGGGTTCAGAGATCACCGAGCAGCGCGGCGGTATTCATAACTCCGTGACCCGTATTACGCCGAAGCCGACCCATATGATCGGTGGCTATGCCCAGCTGGCCTACGGCTTTAACTACTACGGCACCGTAGGATCGAACCGCGATGAGTTCGTGGTGGTACGTAAGATGAAGAATATTAACTGGTTAGACGGCGAAGGTAATGACCAGGTACAGGAGAGCGTAAAATGAAAATTCGTTCACAAGTCGGCATGGTGCTGAATCTGGATAAATGCATCGGCTGTCATACCTGCTCGGTCACCTGTAAAAACGTCTGGACCAGCCGTGAAGGTATGGAGTACGCCTGGTTTAACAACGTGGAAAGCAAGCCGGGCACCGGCTTCCCGACCGACTGGGAAAACCAGGAGAAGTGGAAGGGCGGCTGGATCCGTAAAATCAACGGCAAACTGCAACCGCGCATGGGTAACCGTGCGATGCTGCTCGGTAAAATCTTTGCTAACCCGCATCTGCCGGGCATCGACGATTACTACGAGCCGTTTGATTACGACTATCAGAACCTGCACAACGCGCCGGAAAGCAAACACCAGCCGATCGCCCGTCCTCGCTCGCTGATCACCGGTAAGCGCATGGACAAAATTACCAGCGGTCCAAACTGGGAAGAAATTCTGGGCGGCGAGTTCGAAAAACGCGCGAAGGACCAGAACTTCGAGAATATGCAGAAGGCGATGTACGGCCAGTTCGAAAACACCTTCATGATGTATCTGCCGCGCCTGTGCGAACACTGCCTGAACCCGGCGTGCGTCGCGACTTGCCCGAGCGGCGCCATCTACAAGCGTGAAGAAGACGGCATCGTGCTGATCGACCAGGACAAGTGCCGCGGCTGGCGCATGTGCATCACCGGCTGCCCGTACAAAAAAATCTACTTCAACTGGAAGAGCGGTAAGTCAGAGAAGTGCATCTTCTGCTATCCGCGCATCGAAGCCGGTATGCCGACCGTCTGCTCCGAGAGCTGCGTTGGTCGTATCCGCTACCTCGGCGTGCTGCTGTACGACGCGGACGCGATTGAAAATGCCGCAAGCACCGAGAACGAGAAAGATCTCTATCAGCGTCAGCTGGATGTCTTCCTCGATCCAAACGATCCGAAGGTGATTGAGCAGGCGCTGAAAGACGGCGTACCGCAGAGCGTGATTGACGCCGCGCAGCAGTCTCCGGTGTACAAAATGGCGATGGACTGGAAGTTGGCCCTGCCGCTGCACCCGGAATACCGCACGCTGCCGATGGTCTGGTACGTGCCGCCTCTGTCGCCGATTCAGTCTGCGGCGGACGCGGGCGAGCTGGGCAGCAACGGTATTCTGCCGGACGTGGAAAGCCTGCGTATCCCGGTTCAGTACCTGGCAAACCTGCTGACCGCCGGAGATACCCAGCCGGTGCTGCTGGCGCTGAAACGTATGCTGGCGATGCGTCACTTCAAACGTGCGGAAACCGTTGACGGCGTTAACGATACCCGCGCGCTGGAAGAGGTCGGCCTGACCGAAGCGCAGGCGCAGGAGATGTACCGCTATCTGGCAATCGCTAACTACGAAGATCGTTTCGTGGTGCCAAGCAGCCACCGCGAGCTGGCTCGCGAGGCCTTCCCGGAGAAAAGCGGGTGTGGCTTTACCTTTGGCGACGGTTGCCACGGGTCAGACAGTAAATTCAACCTGTTCAACAGCCGCCGCATCGACGCGATGGATGTGACCAGCAAAACGGAGCCGCACCAATGATCGAACTCGTCATTGTTTCGCGCCTGCTCGAGTACCCTGACGCTGCGCTTGCGCAGCATCAACAGGAACTCTTTGATGCACTCGCGTCATCTGAAAACCTGGATAAAGAGGATGCCCAGAAGCTGGGCGTTTTCCTCCGCGACCTGCTGGCGCGCGATCTTCTCGATGCGCAGGCGGACTACAGCCAGCTGTTTGACCGTGGTCGTGCGACGTCTCTGCTGCTGTTTGAACACGTTCACGGTGAATCCCGCGACCGTGGTCAGGCGATGGTGGATCTGATGGCCCAGTACGAACAGCACGGCCTGCAACTCGACAGCCGCGAGCTGCCGGATCACCTGCCGCTGTACCTGGAGTATCTGGCGCAGCTGCCGAAAGAAGAGGCCCTGGGTGGTTTGCAGGACATCGCTCCCATTCTGGCGCTGCTCGGCGCGCGTCTACAGCAGCGTGAGAGCCGCTATGCCGTACTGTTCGAGCTGCTGGTGAAGCTGGCGAACGCCTCGGTCGACAGCGAAAAAGTGGCGGAGAAAATCGCGGATGAAGCTCGCGACGATACCCCACAAGCGCTGGACGCCGTCTGGGAAGAAGAGCAGGTGAAATTCTTTGCTGACCAGAACTGTGGCGAGTCTGAAATCTCTGCGCATCAGCGTCGTTTTGCCGGAGCGGTGGCTCCGCAATATTTGAATATCTCTAACGGAGGACAGCACTAATGCACTTCCTGAATATGTTCTTCTTTGACATTTACCCGTATATAGCGGGCACCGTGTTCCTGGTGGGAAGCTGGCTGCGTTATGACTATGGCCAGTACACCTGGCGTGCTGCCTCCAGCCAGATGCTGGATCGTAAGGGGATGAACCTGGCGTCAAACCTGTTCCACATCGGGATTTTGGGGATTTTCGCCGGTCACTTCCTGGGAATGCTGACGCCGCACTGGATGTACGAAGCGTGGCTGCCGATTGAAGTGAAGCAGAAGATGGCGATGATCGCCGGCGGTGCCTGCGGCGTGATGACCCTGGTGGGTGGCCTGCTGCTGCTGAAACGTCGTCTGTTCAGCCCACGCGTGCGGGCTACCACCACAGGCGCGGACATCCTGATCCTCTCCCTGCTGATGGTGCAATGCGCGCTGGGGCTGCTGACTATTCCATTCTCTGCGCAACATATGGACGGCAGTGAAATGATGAAGCTGGTGGGGTGGGCGCAGTCCGTCGTGACCTTCCACGGCGGTGCATCTGAGCATCTGGACGGCGTGGCGTTTATCTTCCGCGTTCACCTGGTGCTGGGTATGACGCTGTTTGTGCTGTTCCCGTTCTCCCGTCTGGTGCATATCTGGAGCGCGCCGGTGGAGTACCTGACGCGCAAATATCAGGTAGTGCGTGCTCGTCGCTGATTCCGTTGTTTTGAAAGAACCCCGCTTTTGCGGGGTTTTTTTTTGCCTGGTGCCTGGGTTTAGCGCGGATGTCGCGGTCGGATGCCGGGTGGCGGCTGCGCCTTACCCGGCCTACAAATATAGTTGTAGCCCCGGTAAGCGAAGCGCCACCGGGGAAAACAGGCAGGAAAGGATTAATCCCGGCATCGGTATACATGGCGCATTGTGCTTTTGGAGAGTGCTGAAGGATCTGGAAGTGATGGTGGTGGGGGAAGGATTACTCGGCGCGTTGCGCCTCGCCCTTCGGGTCGTTGCCTGCGGCAACGCTTTCTCGCTACGCTCGAATCGAACCTTGGTCGAAGCTTCTCATCCTTCCCCGCACTGGAGAAACATGGCGCACTGTGCTTATGGAGAGTGCTGAAGGATCTAAAAAGTGATGGTGGTGGGGGAAGGATTCGAACCTTCGAAGTCGATGACGGCAGATTTACAGTCTGCTCCCTTTGGCCGCTCGGGAACCCCACCACGGGGTAATGCTTTTTACTGGCCTGCTTCCTGTTGGAAGCGGGGCGCATCATATCAAATGAGACGCCCCTGTAAAGCATTCCTTTAGGGAAATGACGCTGTTTGCCTGCTTTTTATCCGTAAAGGCGCAAAGCTAATCAATTCATTTTACAAAGGATTAAAGAATAATCGTTCTGTTGCCGTACACGAAGACGCGTTGGGCAAGAACCTGATACAGCGCACGGCTCAGCACGTTCTTCTCAACGTCACGGCCTGCTCGCATCATATCTTCTGCCGTGTAGGTGTGATCTACGTGAATCACGTCCTGCATGATGATTGGACCTTCGTCCAGATTATCATTCACATAGTGGGCGGTCGCACCAATGATCTTCACCCCACGCTCGTAAGCCTGGTGATATGGACGCGCGCCAATGAAAGCTGGCAGGAACGAATGGTGAATGTTGATGATTTTATTCGGGAAGCGTGCCACGAAGGACGGCGTCAGGACGCGCATGTATTTTGCCAGCACAACGTAGTCCGGGTTATGCGCCTCGATGGCTTGCGCCATAAGGTTATCATGTTCTTCACGGGTATGGCCTTCATGGCTGACCAGCTCGAACGGAATGTCGAAGCGCTCAACCAGAGTACGCAGCGTTTCATGGTTGCCGATGACGGCAGCAATTTCGACGTCCAGGCCACCGTAGTTGGCTTTCATCAGCAGATCGCCCAGGCAGTGCGCCTCTTTGGTGACCAGAATCACGATGCGGCGACGACCCGCCGGGTTCAGTTCGCGCACCGAGCCTTCCGGCAGGGCGCTGTCCAGATCGGCAAGCAGGGTGGTGTCGTTGAAAATGCCTTCCAGCTCGGTACGCATAAAGAAGCGACCGGTACGGTGGTCAACAAACTCGTTGTTCTGCACGATATTCAGTTCATGCTTGTAGCAAATGTTGGTGATTCGTGCGATCAGCCCTTTTTGATCGGGACAGATTGTGCGCAGAACTTTACGTTGTAGTGATTGCATCGCCGGGAAATCCTGTTTGTGTATTTGCGAAGTCTGAGTTGTCAGGCATTACTGCCGCAACACTTTTTAAATTTTTTTCCTGAACCACAGGGGCAGGGATCGTTACGACCGAGCTGCGGACGTGTGCCGTCAATATAATACCATTGCCCGCTGTCCTTTAAGAACCGGGAGCGTTCAATGATGGCGCCAGGTCTGTTTTGTTCGCTAAAGCGGGCGACAAAACTGACATAGCCTTCATTGGCATCGCGGCCGGGAGCGGCATCAAAGACGGTGAGGCCCAGCCAGACGGTGTTGGCAAATCCGGCTTCAATCTCTTGTCGAAAATCGGCCGCATGGCAGGACGGATGCCAGGTTTTAATCAGGTAGTCTGCGTTTTTGATCACAAAAGCAGTATACCGTGAGCGCATAAGGTGTGACGGGTCTGGTGCAACCTGCTCGCCAGAAAGATATCGCTGGCAACATAGGCTATACTCCAGAGCGCTACCACAGGGGCAGAGTTGAGACACAATTCTTTTCCTGGAACAAAAAATAAGGCGTTAAACGCTTAAGGTAGCAATATGTTAACTGAGCAGTTACGTTGACGCTATGTCGGGAATCCAGGGGTAGTAAAACAGGGCTAATGAGAAAGGTAAAAATTGGACTGGCGTTGGGCTCAGGTGCCGCCCGGGGCTGGTCGCATATTGGCGTTATCAATGCTTTAAAGCAGATGGGAATTGACGTTGATATTGTTGCAGGGTGTTCGATAGGGTCGCTGGTCGGATCCGCGTACGCCTGCGGTAAGCTCCCGGAGCTTGAAAGCTGGGTGCGCTCCTTCAGTTACTGGGATGTGCTGCGCCTGATGGATCTCTCCTGGCAGCGGGGTGGCCTGCTGCGCGGCGAACGCGTGTTCAATCAGTTTCGTAAGATAATGCCTCTCGCTGACTTCAGTCACTGCCAAATGCCTTTTGGTGCCGTTGCAACCAACCTCAGTACGGGCAGGGAGTTATGGCTCACCGAAGGGGATATCCATCTCGCCGTACGTGCCTCCTGTAGTATACCTGGGTTAATGGCGCCTGTGCCTCATAACGGCTACTGGCTCGTTGACGGTGGCGTAGTGAATCCTGTCCCTATCTCACTGACGCGGGCCATGGGGGCGGATATCGTCATCGCCGTAGATTTACAACACGACGCTCACCTTATGCAGCAGGATTTGATGTCGGTTAATCTTCACAGCAATGATGCCGAAGAAGAGAAACTTGCATGGCATGCGCGTTTACGCGGCAGAATAGGGCGCCTGACTGCGCGTCGTGCGGTGACCGCACCGAACGCCGTTGAAATCATGACGACTTCGATACAAATTCTCGAGAATCGCCTGAAGCGAAACCGTATGGCGGGCGATCCTCCGGATATTCTTATTCAACCCTATTGTCCGCAAATCTCTACACTTGATTTCCACCGGGCTGAGGCCGCCATAGCAGCGGGCTCGTTAGCCGTCGAAAAGAAAATAGATGAACTGTTGCCTTTTGTGCGTACAGCACGTTAAGCACTTTTTTTGATTACTTCAGCAAAATCTGACAGGCGATAGTACTAATAGCATGCCACTATTGAGTAACTGTCAGCCAGGGGAGGAACCATGACACAGCCATTGGCCGGAAAACACATTTTGATAGTTGAAGACGAGCCCGTTTTCCGATCGCTACTGGATTCGTGGTTATCCTCGCTGGGTGCAACCACGTCCCTTGCCGAAGATGGCGTCGAGGCGCTGGAAAAGATGGCCAGCATTGCGCCTGACCTGATGATCTGCGATCTCGAGATGCCGCGGATGAACGGCTTAATGCTGGTGGAAAACCTGCGTAATGAAGGTTACCAGACACCGATACTCGTGATCTCGGCCACCGAAAATATGGCTGATATTGCCAGGGCATTGCGTTTGGGGGTGCAGGATATCCTGCTCAAACCGGTCAAAGATTTAAACCGGCTGCGTGAAACGGTATTGGCCTGCCTGTATCCCAATATGTTTAATTCCCGCGTTGAAGAAGAGGAGCGTCTTTTTCAGGACTGGGATGCCTTAGTCAGTAATCCGCTCGCGGCGGCGAAGCTGCTTCAGGAACTTCAGCCTCCGGTGCAGCAAAATATTTCTCATTGCAGAGTAAATTATCGCCAGTTGGTAGCGGCTGACCAGCCTGGACTGGTGCTGGATATTGCGCCGTTATCGGATGCTGACCTCGCCTTTTATTGCCTGGATGTTACCCGAGCGGGAGATAACGGCGTTTTGGCGGCCTTATTACTGCGCGCGCTCTTTAATGGATTGCTACAGGAACAATTATCCCATCAGGGACAACGGCTTCCTGAGTTAGGCAGTTTGCTAAAACAGGTGAACCAACTTTTTCGCCAGGCCAATTTACCGGGGCAGTTCCCGCTTCTGGTTGGCTATTATCACAGCGGGTTAAATAACCTTATTCTGGTGTCTGCGGGTTTAAATGCCACACTGAATACCGGAGAACACCATATTCAGGTGAGTAACGGCGTGCCGTTGGGCACGCTGGGTAATACTTATCTTAATCAAATTAGCCACCGCTGCACCTCATGGCAGTGCCAAATTTGGGGGACAGGGGGGCGGTTACGCTTAATGTTGTCCACAGAGTAAGCAGTCAGATTTTATTTTTCAGATTGCTTTACCTGTGTTTTTGCTGGCGGTGCTACTATCGCGGCAAGTTTCATGCGTATTTGTCTTAATTGATCGGCAACGCGTTCTTTTCAGACCCGTATTAGTGGCTGAGACTGTATACTCAACGCGTTATTCAATGCATAAAAGTTCAAAACTTGAACAGTTCAGGAGAATTTCAATGGCTGCCCTAAATTCGAAAGTCAGAAAGGCCGTTATCCCGGTGGCGGGATTGGGTACCAGGATGTTGCCAGCAACGAAGGCAATCCCAAAAGAGATGCTGCCTCTGGTTGATAAGCCATTAATCCAGTATGTCGTGAATGAATGTATTGCAGCAGGCATCACCGAAATTGTGCTGGTTACGCATTCATCTAAAAACTCTATCGAAAACCATTTTGATACCAGTTTCGAACTTGAAGCGATGCTGGAAAAACGCGTTAAGCGCCAGCTGCTGGAGGAAGTGCAGTCTATTTGCCCTCCGCACGTTACCATTATGCAGGTTCGTCAGGGCCTGGCGAAAGGTCTGGGGCACGCGGTATTGTGTGCACACCCGGTAGTGGGTGATGAGCCGGTCGCGGTTATTCTGCCGGACGTGATTCTTGATGAGTACGAGTCCGATCTTTCCCAGGAAAACCTGGCAGAGATGATTAAACGCTTTGATGAAACCGGCAGCAGCCAGATTATGGTTGAGCCCGTTGACGACGTGACCGCTTACGGTGTGGTTGACTGCAAAGGCGTTGCTCTGAAGCCTGGCGAAAGCGTACCGATGGTTGGCGTTGTTGAAAAGCCTAAAGCTGACGTCGCGCCGTCTAACCTTGCTGTCGTGGGTCGTTACGTACTGAGCGCTGAAATCTGGGCGCTGCTGGCGAAAACGCCTCCAGGTGCGGGCGATGAGATCCAGCTGACGGATGCTATCGATATGCTGATCGAGAAAGAGACCGTAGAAGCCTACCATATGAAAGGTAAGAGCCATGACTGCGGGAATAAACTCGGTTATATGCAGGCGTTCGTGGAATATGGTATTCGCCATAACAGCCTGGGTGAAGAATTTAAAGCCTGGCTCAAAGGCAGCATGGGTATTAAGTAATAAACCCACAGGCTACCGAACAAGACCGGTGTGGCGATGCCCACCGGTTTTTTTATGCCTGTCGCCTGGTAAATGACTGCGGATTGTCAAGGACGTTAAATAGTGAATCTCGCAATATGACAGAATGTAAGGAGATGTTCGGGCAAATATTATGGGCATAAAAAATCCCGCACCAGGCGGGATTTTTCAGAATCTTTCCAGATTAATCCTTGATCAGGAAGTCATCCAGTTGTTTACCTTGTTCGTCCATGGCTTTCTTGATTACAGCAGGAGTACGACCCTGGCCAGTCCAGGTTTTCTCTTCGCCGTTCTCATCGATGTAGCTATATTTAGCTGGACGTGCTGCACGTTTTGCTTTGGTGCCGGTTTTAGCCGCAGCCATGCTGTTCAGCAATTCGTTTGGATCGATACCATCGGCAATCAGCATTTCGCGATACTGTTGCAGTTTACGTGTACGTTCTTCGATTTCAGCCGCAGCTGCGCTTTCTTCTTCACGACGTTCGTTAACGACAACTTCTAATTTTTCGAGCATTTCTTCAAGCGTCTCAAGGGTACATTCTCTTGCCTGCGCACGAAGAGTACGGATGTTGTTCAGAATTTTAAGTGCTTCGCTCATTGTAGTAATCTCAAACTTATAATGGGGGTGGGTTTGTTGTCCTAATAATAGAGCGTTAATTTCACTTGTGCAATAGGTGGGAATGTAAGGAATTCAAAAAATACAAAATTAACGACGCTATTATTAATTACGCTAACTTAAATTTCATTGTTAGCTGGGTCTGTGAGATATCGTTTCAAACGGCAAAAGCTTGTCATTTGCATGTTTGTTTTGTGACTTTTACCTCAGGAATTATAGTTGCGGCTGATAAATATCAGCCTTTTGTATTACCCCCGCTAAGCGTAGCGAAGGCCAGAATAGTTAATAAATAGTGAATTTTAATGAACGGAGAAGCCACTATAAAAAGAAGTGTTATCTCTGGTTCCGGGCTCGCCTTATTGTCCGTGATTAATGCCTTTACTACCTGTTTTAACGCATTATTTTGCGCTACCCACAAAGGGTTTATTGGTGCAGAAGAGCCTTGCGCGCGCAGCCCACGGCTGATGACGGTACAAAATATGGTACAATGATTCATCGGGAATATTACACATTGATTAGGGTTCTTTGGCCAATGGCACAACTTTATTTCTACTATTCGGCAATGAATGCAGGGAAATCGACGGCGTTACTGCAATCCTCATACAATTATCAGGAGCGGGGGATGCGTACCGTTGTTTATACCGCCGAAATTGACGATCGCTTCGGGGCGGGGAAGGTAAGCTCCAGAATAGGCCTCTCGTCGCCTGCAAGGCTGTTTAACCCTGAAACGGACCTGCTTGAGGACATTCGTGCTGAGCACGCCTCTAAGCCTGTCCATTGCGTCCTGGTAGACGAAAGCCAGTTCCTGACCCGTGAGCAGGTCCATGCGCTTTCTGAGGTCGTGGATGAGCTGGATATTCCCGTTCTTTGCTATGGTTTACGCACCGATTTTCGCGGTGAGCTATTTGCCGGCAGCCAATATTTACTTGCCTGGTCGGATAAACTGGTAGAGCTAAAAACGATCTGCTTTTGTGGCCGTAAGGCGAGCATGGTTCTTCGTCTTGACCAGTCCGGTAAACCTTATGCTGATGGCGAGCAGGTGGTGATAGGGGGCAATGAACGCTATGTCTCGGTCTGCCGCAAGCATTATAAAGAGGCGCTGGTTGTAGGCTCGCTGACGGCGTTACAGGGCGACAGTCGAAAGTAACAAGAATTTTTTACTCTTTTTCAGATATAAAAAAACCCGCCATCGGCGGGTTTTTTTGTCACACTGTCAATTAAGCGTTTTTCTTCGCTTTCTTGTCAGCCTTTACCACTGCCGGGATGTCAGCTTTCACAGCAGCGACATCGCTTTCAGTGAAGTTACGACCGTAGTAAGTATCCAGCAGGATCTGTTTCAGTTCGGAAATCAGTGGGTAGCGTGGGTTAGCACCAGTACACTGGTCATCGAATGCATCTTCAGACAGCTTATCTACGTGAGCGAGGAAGTCAGCTTCCTGAACGCCCGCTTCGCGGATAGATTTAGGAATACCCAGTTCAGCCTTCAGGCTTTCCAGCCATGCCAGCAGTTTCTCGATCTTCGCGGCAGTACGGTCGCCCGGTGCGCTCAGACCCAGGTGATCTGCGATTTCAGCGTAGCGACGACGAGCCTGAGGACGGTCGTACTGGCTAAATGCAGTCTGCTTGGTTGGGTTGTCGTTGGCGTTATAGCGGATAACGTTGCTGATCAACAGGGCGTTCGCCAGACCGTGAGGAATGTGGAACTGTGAACCCAGCTTGTGCGCCATGGAGTGACACACGCCCAGGAAGGCGTTAGCAAACGCGATGCCCGCGATGGTTGCAGCACTGTGCACACGTTCACGCGCAACAGGGTTTTTTGAACCTTCGTTGTAAGAGGCTGGCAGGTTTTCTTTCAGCAGTTTCAGCGCCTGCAAGGCCTGACCGTCAGAGAACTCGGAAGCCAGTACGGAAACGTAAGCTTCCAGAGCGTGGGTCACCGCATCCAGACCACCGAACGCACACAGTGATTTCGGCATGTCCATCACCAGGTTGGCGTCAACGATAGCCATATCTGGCGTCAGCGCGTAGTCGGCCAGCGGGTATTTCTGACCCGTTGCGTCATCCGTCACAACCGCAAATGGCGTGACTTCTGAACCGGTACCGGAAGTGGTGGTGACGGCGATCATTTTCGCTTTCACGCCCATTTTCGGGAACTTGTAGATACGTTTACGGATATCCATAAAGCGCAGCGCCAGTTCTTCGAAGTGAGTTTCCGGATGCTCGTACATGACCCACATGATTTTCGCGGCGTCCATTGGGGAACCGCCACCCAGTGCGATGATCACATCGGGTTTGAAGGAGTTCGCCAGTTCAGCACCTTTACGGACAACGCTCAGGGTTGGATCAGCTTCAACTTCAAAGAAGACTTCGGTTTCGACGCCAGACGCTTTCAGAACAGAGGTGATCTGGTCAGCATAGCCATTGTTGAACAGGAAACGGTCAGTCACGATGAGCGCACGCTTGTGGCCATCAGTAATCACTTCATCCAGCGCGATTGGCAGTGAGCCACGACGGAAGTAGATAGATTTTGGAAGTTTGTGCCACAACATGTTTTCAGCTCGCTTAGCAACGGTTTTCTTGTTGATCAGGTGTTTTGGACCAACGTTTTCAGAGATGGAGTTACCACCCCAGGAACCACAACCCAGAGTCAGGGAAGGTGCGAGTTTGAAGTTGTACAGGTCACCGATACCACCCTGAGAAGCAGGGGTGTTAATCAGGATACGTGCCGTTTTCATCTTCTGACCGAAGTGTGCAACACGCTCAGGCTGGTTATCCTGGTCGGTGTACAGGCAAGAGGTGTGACCGATACCGCCCATGGCAACCAGTTTCTCTGCTTTTTCTACCGCGTCATCGAAATCTTTCGCACGGTACATAGCCAGCGTCGGAGACAGTTTTTCGTGAGCAAACGGCTCGCTTTCATCAACGACGTTAACTTCACCAATCAGGATCTTGGTGGAAGCAGGAACGCTAAAGCCGGCGAGTTCGGCAATTTTATAGGCTGGCTGACCCACGATAGCGGCGTTCAGCGCGCCATTTTTGAGAATCACGTCCTGAACGGCTTTCAGCTCTTTACCCTGCAACAGGTAGCCGCCGTGGCTGGCGAAACGTTCACGAACGGCGTCGTATACAGAGTCAACAACGACAACGGACTGTTCAGATGCACAGATAACGCCGTTATCGAAGGTTTTAGACATCAGCACAGACGCGACGGCGCGTTTGATGTCAGCGGTTTCGTCAATAACAACCGGGGTGTTACCCGCGCCTACGCCGATAGCGGGTTTACCGGAGCTGTAAGCGGCTTTAACCATGCCAGGACCACCGGTCGCCAGGATCAGGTTAATGTCCGGGTGATGCATCAGGGCGTTGGACAGCTCGACAGAAGGTTGGTCGATCCAGCCGATCAGATCTTTTGGTGCGCCCGCCGCAATGGCCGCCTGGAGCACGATGTCTGCTGCTTTGTTAGTGGCGTCTTTCGCACGTGGATGCGGGGAGAAAATGATTGCGTTACGTGTCTTCAGGCTGATAAGAGATTTGAAGATGGCGGTAGAGGTTGGGTTAGTGGTTGGAACGATACCGCAAATGATGCCGATCGGTTCTGCTATGGTGATGGTGCCGAAAGTATCGTCTTCTGACAGCACGCCGCAGGTTTTCTCATCTTTATAGGCGTTGTAGATATACTCTGAAGCAAAGTGGTTTTTAATCACTTTATCTTCAACGATACCCATGCCGGATTCGGCAACGGCCATTTTAGCGAGAGGGATTCGAGCATCAGCAGCAGCCAGAGCGGCCGCGCGGAAGATTTTATCAACCTGTTCTTGGGTGAAATTGGCATATTCACGCTGGGCTTTTTTAACGCGCTCGACGAGGGCGTTCAGTTCAGCGATATTGGTAACAGCCATAATGCTCTCCTGATAATGTTTAAACTCTTTTAGTAAACCAGCGCTCGATACGTCTGACAGTATAGTCAGTGCCGATCCCTCTTGCGTAACACACAGTAAAACAAAGGATTACTCACTGCTTATGCTCACTAATTTACTAAAAGAGCCTTACCTTAGCATCATACCTTTTTGATAGGTGATCTCCCTGGCGGCGTAACCAAGATTACTCACTTCTGAGTACGAAAATTATGATCAGGATCAATTTTGTCCTAAGCTGATACCTTTCAGCAGGGTTATTTTGTGCTAATTATTCCAGTGTTAAATAATTAAGTAACTATTGGAAGTGGCGCTATCATTGATTATACAAACGTTTAACATCATGAATTGATAACGTTTAGAACAGATTTCTGGTGAAGTGTGCGGCTAAAAAGCGTATCTTCAGCGCGGATTTATTATGACACGCTGTTTCTCCCTGGCCATGCTCAATTGCGGAGCTTAATGTGATTCAAACGCTCTTTGATTTCCCTACATATTTTAAGTTTTTTATCGGTTTGTTTGCGCTAGTCAACCCGGTAGGGATCATCCCTGTCTTTATTAGTATGACCAGCTATCAAACGGCCGCCGCAAGAAACAAAACCAACCTGACGGCAAACCTGTCGGTGGCTATCATCTTGCTGACCTCTCTTTATCTGGGGGACGCCATCCTTCAGGTCTTCGGCATCTCGATTGATTCGTTCCGAATAGCGGGTGGGATCCTGGTGGTGACAATTGCGATGTCGATGATCAGCGGCAAGCTGGGTGAGGATAAACAGAACAAGCAGGAGAAATCAGAGACCGCGATCCGCGAAAGCATCGGCGTAGTGCCGCTGGCATTGCCGCTGATGGCAGGCCCGGGGGCAATCAGCTCAACCATCGTCTGGGGAACGCGCTATCACAGCCTGATGCATCTGATTGGCTTTTCTGTCGCCATTGCGCTGTTCGCGCTGTGCTGTTGGGGCGTATTTCGCATGGCGCCATGGCTGGTTCGCTTGCTGGGTCAAACGGGCATCAACGTGATCACCCGTATCATGGGCCTGCTGTTAATGGCGTTGGGCATCGAATTTATCGTTACCGGTATAAAAAGCATATTCCCCGGATTATTACATTGACTTTCATTTGAAAGAGCGGAGCCGACGGCTCCGTTTTTTTACGTGATTATCAGCAAATCATATAAATAAAGTTGAATTACGGTCCAGCCATAATAAGTTCTACTAATAACGCTCTCTTGTTATTTTTCAAGAGGTTGTTTATTTTCAGCTTCCCCCTCTGCGCATAAATCCTTCGAACCCTCTGTTATTTTACTCACATGATACTCTGGGGCTTGCTGACAGATAACCGAAATGATATTAGTAATTTCGACGCTGACCCAGACGAATGTGCTAAATAATAACCAATTGTTAAATTTTCGTGAAAAATCGTTCAGATTGGTCATGGCATTACGCTCTCAGCGAGACAATCTTGTAATCGCTTGATTTTGAGTGTTTTTACTTTGTTTTGGTGGGGTTGGAGATTTATGGCTTAGATGAGCCAACCACCGTAAAAGAGAAATGCTTAACAAATTTGCAAAATGTATTGGCGAGAGTTGGCACCATTTGGTACTTTCCGGCCTTATATTTCGCAGCATTAATCAAGTTGATGAGAACTATTTTCATATAGACCTCGCGAAAGATATCCAATGCATCTCTCTGACAGGGGAGAGGTGTCAAGAATCGACGCAAGATCGCCGTACGAGCGGTCAGTAATAATGAAGTCGGTGATAGCAAGAAGTAAAAAAAGAACCTGACAGTAGCAAAAAAATCTCCTGCGCTGTACAGGCCCCGACAGGGGATTACACAACTGGCGAAGGCCAGTCATTATAATGAGTGGAGTATCAACACAATGTCCATCATCACAAAAAAAAGTCTGGTAGCGGCGGGGATTTTAACTGCGCTAATCGCGGGAAACGCTGCAATGGCTGCGGACGTTCCTGACGGTGTTCAGCTGGCTGAGAAGCAAGCGCTGGTGCGTAATAACGGTGCGGAAGTGCAGTCTCTCGATCCGCACAAAATTGAAGGTGTTCCAGAATCTAACGTTAACCGCGATCTGTTTGAAGGTCTGTTGGTGACTGACGTAGACGGCCACCCGGCGCCGGGCGTGGCGGAAAAATGGGACAATAAAGATTTTAAAGTCTGGACCTTCCATCTGCGTAAGGATGCCAAATGGTCCGACGGTACGCCGGTTACCGCCGAAGATTTCGTTTACAGCTGGCAGCGTCTGGCGGATCCGAATACCGCCTCCCCGTATGCGAGTTACCTTCAGTACGGTCATATTGCCAATATTGATGACATCATCACGGGCAAAAAGCCTGTTACCGATCTGGGCGTAAAAGCCATTGATGCCAACACCTTTGAAGTGACGTTGAGCGAGCCTGTTCCGTACTTCTATAAGCTGCTGGTTCACCCGTCTGTTTCCCCGGTACCAAAATCCGCTGTAGAGAAATTCGGTGAAAAATGGACGCAGCCTGCGAATATCGTGACCAACGGTGCGTACAAGCTGAAAAGCTGGGTCGTTAATGAACGTATGGTACTGGAGCGCAACCCGCAGTATTGGGATAACGCGAAGACCGTAATCAATCAGGTCACCTACCTGCCAATTTCTTCAGAAGTGACGGACGTCAACCGCTACCGCAGCGGTGAAATCGACATGACCTATAACAACATGCCGATTGAACTGTTCCAGAAGTTGAAAAAAGAGATCCCGAAAGAAGTGCACGTCGATCCTTATCTGTGCACCTACTACTACGAAATTAACAACCAGAAAGCACCATTCACCGACGTGCGCGTGCGTACCGCACTGAAGCTGGCCCTGGATCGCGATATTATCGTTAATAAAGTGAAGAATCAGGGCGACCTGCCAGCTTACAGCTACACTCCGCCTTATACCGACGGTATGAAACTGGTTGAGCCTGAATGGTTTAAATGGTCTCAGGAAAAACGTAACGAAGAAGCGAAAAAACTGCTGGCTGAAGCCGGGTACACTGCTGATAAGCCGCTGACGTTTAACCTGCTGTACAACACCTCGGATCTGCATAAAAAACTGGCTATCGCCGTGGCGTCAATCTGGAAGAAAAACCTGGGCGTGAACGTGAAGCTGGAAAACCAGGAATGGAAAACCTTCCTCGATACGCGCCACCAGGGAACGTTTGACGTGGCGCGCGCCGGCTGGTGTGCGGACTATAACGAACCGACCTCCTTCCTGAACACCATGCTCAGCGACAGCTCAAACAACACGGCACACTATAAGAGCCCGGCGTTTGATAAGCTGATTGGCGAGACCCTGAAAGTGGCAGACGACGCCCAGCGCGCCGATCTGTACGCGAAATCAGAACAACAGCTCGATAAAGACTCTGCGATCGTACCGGTTTACTACTACGTCAACGCCCGCCTGGTGAAACCGTGGGTAGGGGGTTATACCGGTAAAGACCCGTTGGATAATATTTCCGTTAAGAATCTTTATATTATCAAGCATTAATGGCAATACGTGGGGCGAGCGAGCTTGCCCCACTGTGTCTATTTTGTAACATTCATCAGGCACACGCCAGAAGGTACGGGCAATGTTGAAATTTATCCTGCGTCGCTGTCTTGAAGCGATTCCAACGTTATTTATTCTAATTACAATTTCCTTCTTCATGATGCGCCTTGCGCCGGGCAGTCCATTTACCGGTGAACGTACGCTGCCGCCAGAAGTCATGGCCAACATCGAAGCGAAATACCATTTAAACGATCCCATTACCACGCAGTACTTCAATTATCTGAAGCAACTTGCGCACGGTGATTTTGGACCGTCATTCAAATATAAAGACTATTCCGTTAACGACCTGGTGGCGTCCAGCTTCCCGGTATCGGCTAAATTAGGGGCTGCTGCTTTTATCCTGGCCGTTGTTCTCGGGGTCACTGCGGGCGTTATCGCCGCGCTAAAACAAAATACCCGATGGGATTATACCGTTATGGGGGTCGCAATGACCGGGGTGGTTATCCCCAGCTTCGTTGTCGCGCCGTTGCTGGTCATGATATTCGCCATCACCCTGAAATGGCTGCCCGGTGGCGGCTGGAACGGCGGGGCCCTGAAGTTCATGATACTGCCGATGGTGGCATTATCTCTGGCGTACATTGCCAGCATCGCGCGTATTACCCGCGGTTCAATGATTGAAGTTCTGCACTCGAACTTCATCCGTACCGCCCGTGCGAAAGGGCTGCCGATGCGCCGGATTATTTTCCGTCATGCACTCAAGCCTGCACTGTTACCGGTGCTCTCCTACATGGGGCCTGCTTTCGTCGGCATCATTACCGGTTCAATGGTAATCGAAACCATTTATGGCCTGCCGGGCATCGGACAGCTGTTTGTTAACGGGGCGCTTAACCGTGACTACTCGCTGGTGCTGAGCCTTACGATCCTCGTGGGCGCGCTGACCATTCTGTTTAATGCCGTTGTCGATGTGCTGTATGCCGTTATCGACCCGAAAATCCGTTACTAACTGGAGCACGCCATGATGTTGAGTAAGAAAAACAGCGAGGCGCTGGAAAACTTCAGTGAAAAGCTGGAGGTTGAAGGTCGTAGCCTTTGGCAGGACGCCCGCCGTCGTTTTATGCATAACCGCGCCGCCGTTGCCAGCCTGGTCGTGCTGGTGCTTATTGCGCTGTTCGTCACCCTGGCGCCAATGCTGTCGCAGTTCACCTATTTCGATACGGACTGGGGCATGATGTCCAGCGCGCCGGATATGGAATCCGGGCACTATTTTGGTACCGATTCATCCGGCCGTGACCTGCTGGTGCGCGTGGCGATCGGTGGCCGCATTTCCCTGATGGTCGGCATCGCGGCGGCGCTGGTGGCGGTAATCGTCGGTACGCTGTACGGTTCGCTTTCCGGTTACCTTGGCGGGAAAGTGGACTCCGTAATGATGCGTCTGCTTGAAATCCTGAACTCCTTCCCGTTCATGTTCTTCGTTATTCTGCTGGTGACCTTCTTTGGTCAAAATATCCTGCTGATTTTCGTGGCTATCGGGATGGTCTCCTGGCTGGACATGGCGCGTATTGTGCGCGGCCAGACGCTGAGCCTTAAACGTAAGGAGTTTATAGAAGCGGCACAGGTTGGTGGGGTTTCTACCGCCAATATCGTGGTGCGTCATATCGTTCCTAACGTGCTGGGCGTGGTAGTGGTGTACGCCTCCCTGCTGGTGCCAAGTATGATCCTGTTTGAATCCTTCCTGAGCTTCCTGGGATTAGGTACGCAAGAGCCGCTGAGCAGCTGGGGCGCGCTGTTAAGCGATGGCGCAAACTCCATGGAAGTATCACCGTGGTTACTGCTGTATCCGGCGGGCTTCCTGGTGGTCACTCTGTTCTGTTTCAACTTTATCGGCGATGGCCTGCGTGATGCCCTCGACCCGAAAGACCGTTAAGGAGCGCCGTCATGACCATTATTGAAACGGCAAGCGCGCCACAGGCGCAACAGCGATCCAGTGCACTGCTGGACGTGAAAGACCTCCGTGTGACGTTTAAAACCCCCGACGGCGATGTGACTGCCGTTAACGATCTCAACTTCGACCTGCGTGCCGGTGAAACGCTGGGCATTGTGGGCGAATCCGGGTCCGGTAAATCCCAGACCGCATTTGCGCTGATGGGCCTGCTGGCGTCAAACGGTGCGATCGGCGGTTCAGCGAAGTTCAACGGGAAAGAGATCCTGAATTTGCCGGAGCATGAGTTGAACAAGCTGCGCGCCGAGCAAATCTCAATGATTTTCCAGGATCCGATGACCTCCCTGAACCCCTATATGCGTGTGGGCGAGCAGTTGATGGAAGTGCTGATGCTCCACAAGGGCCTGGGCAAAGCCGAAGCGTTTGAAGAGTCTGTCAAAATGCTGGATGCGGTGAAAATGCCTGAGGCACGTAAGCGCATGCGCATGTATCCGCACGAGTTCTCCGGCGGGATGCGCCAGCGCGTCATGATCGCGATGGCGTTGCTTTGCCGGCCAAAACTGCTGATCGCGGATGAACCGACCACCGCCCTGGACGTGACCGTTCAGGCGCAGATCATGACGCTGCTGAACGAGCTTAAGCGTGAGTTCAACACCGCGATAATCATGATCACCCACGATTTGGGCGTCGTTGCCGGGATTTGCGACAAAGTGTTGGTCATGTATGCAGGCCGCACGATGGAGTACGGTAATGCACGCGATGTCTTCTACCAGCCAGCCCATCCGTACTCTATTGGCCTGCTGAATGCCGTACCGCGCCTTGATGCGGAAGGGGAGTCGCTGCTGACCATCCCGGGCAACCCGCCAAACCTGCTGCGTCTGCCGAAAGGTTGTCCGTTCCAGCCGCGTTGTCCGCACGCGATGGAAATTTGTAACAGCGCACCGCCGCTGGAAGCGTTTGCCCCAGGCCGTCTGCGCGCCTGCTTTAAGCCGCAGGAGGAGCTGGTATGAACGCAATCGACGAAAAAAGAAATGTGCTGCTCGAAATCGCTGACCTGAAGGTCCATTTCGATATCAAAGACGGCAAACAGTGGTTCTGGCAGCCTGCCAAAACCCTGAAAGCGGTGGATGGCGTTACGCTGCGCCTGTACGAAGGGGAAACCCTGGGCGTGGTGGGCGAATCCGGATGCGGCAAATCGACGTTTGCGCGTGCGATTATCGGCCTGGTGAAAGCCACCGACGGAAAAGTGGCCTGGCTGGGTAAAGATCTGCTGGGGATGAAGCCGGATGAGTGGCGCGACGTGCGCAGCGATATTCAGATGATTTTCCAGGATCCGCTGGCGTCCCTGAATCCGCGTATGACCATCGGTGAAATCATTGCCGAGCCGCTGCGTACCTATCATCCGAAGATGCCGCGTCAGGAAGTGCGCGACCGCGTGAAAGCGATGATGCTCAAGGTGGGTCTGTTGCCTAACCTCATCAACCGCTATCCGCACGAGTTTTCCGGCGGTCAGTGTCAGCGTATCGGCATCGCACGTGCGTTGATCCTTGAGCCGAAACTGATTATCTGTGATGAGCCGGTTTCGGCGCTGGACGTTTCCATTCAGGCTCAGGTTGTTAACCTGCTCCAGAAACTGCAACGGGAAATGGGGCTATCGCTGATCTTCATCGCCCACGATCTGGCGGTGGTAAAACACATTTCAGACCGTGTGCTGGTGATGTATCTGGGGCACGCCGTGGAGCTGGGCACCTATGACGAGGTGTACCACAATCCGCTGCATCCTTACACCAAAGCGCTGATGTCTGCGGTTCCCGTTCCGGATCCCGATCTGGAAAAGAATAAAACCATCCAGCTTCTGGAAGGCGAATTGCCTTCGCCGATTAACCCGCCTTCAGGCTGCGTATTCCGTACGCGGTGCCCCATCGCCGGGCCGGAATGTGCAAAAACGCGTCCGGTTCTGGAAGGCAGTTTCCGACATGCGGTTTCCTGCCTGAAAGTAGACCCGTTATAATCGCAAGGGCTGACACGATGTCAGCCCTTCTTTTTCGAGGTTAATGTGTCGCGATTACTCACGTCGGCCCGTCAGCGGCTGTATCATTTCTTATTTGATCCTGAAACGGTTTCCGGTCGCCGCTTCGAAGGACTGTGCGGTTTATTTGCGCTGATTAGCGTCATTATTATCTTTATCGAATCCGGCGCCGGCACGCAGTACCACATGACGTATGAGGAGTGGCACGTTTTTGTCTGGCTGGAATTAATCGTCACGCTGGTGTTTACCGCAGAATATGTGCTCAGGGTCATTAGCTGGCCAAATCCGGCAAAATACGTTTTTAGCTTTTGGGGTTTTATTGATTTAGCCACCATTCTGCCGCTGTACGTCATGTGGCTGTGGCCGGAAATAAGCCTGAACTATGTGTTTGCCTGGCGCGCAATGCGGGCGATTCGGGTGTTACGCATTCTGAAGCTGCTGCGCTTTATGCCATCGCTGCGGGTGTTTTGGGTCGCGATTGTCAGCGCCCGCCACCAGCTTATTCTCTTCTATTCGTTTATTGCCATCGTGATGATTGTTTTTGGCTCTCTGATGTATTTAATCGAAGGGCCGAAATACGGGTTTACCACGCTTAATGCTTCCGTTTACTGGGCCATCGTCACGGTAACGACCGTGGGCTACGGGGATATTACGCCGCATACGCCGCTCGGAAGAATTGTGGCATCCGTTCTGATCCTGATCGGCTATTCGGTGATAGCGATCCCGACGGGGTTAATTACCACCCACATGAGCAGCGCGTTTCAGGGCAGCAAACGGCAGCGTAAATGCACGAGGTGTCAGCAGGGGAATCATGAACCCGGCGCGCGGTTTTGTCACCGCTGTGGAAATGTCTTACCGGATTAATTAAAAAAGGCTGCGATGGCAGCCTTTTTTATTATTCGCGCCAGAGAATATGACACAGCTTGTGGTCTTTTTCGCGGCACAGCAGCACGCGCGCAAAGATGTCGTTAATTTCGCCGCCGTCTTCGTCCGCCAGGCCAATCACCACTTCGGCGAAGAAATCCGGGTTGAGGTCAAAATCGACGTGTTCGGCCCAGTCTTCAGACGGATCGAACAGCTCGGCGCCGCCACGCTCTTCAAATTGCAGGTTGAAAAGAATCACATCAGCCGGGTCGAGATTATCGACCGCCAGTTCGAGAAAAATATCGTAGGCCTGCTCGAGCGTTTCGTCTTCGGTCAGGCGATTGTTCAGATCCATTTCCATGATGACTACCTGTTAAACATCGTTGGGCACGTTTTACAGCAACGGACTAAAGAAGTAAAACAGTCGTTCGGCAATTCGCTGCCACAGCGGACGTTTCGCCCACAGCCTGGCGTCCAGCAGGCGTGAACGGGAAATATAATCGTCCTGAACCGCCGCCAGATCGCCGCCAAACCCGGCGTCATCGATGACCAGCGTAATTTCAAAATTCAGCCACAGGCTCCGCATATCGAGGTTGACGGTGCCCACCAGGCTCAGCTCTCCGTCCACCAGCACGCTCTTGGTATGCAGCAACCCGCCCTCGAACTGATAGATTTTCACGCCTGCGGCCAGCAGCTCGCTGAAGAACGCACGGCTTGCCCACCCGACCAGCAGGGAATCGTTCTTGCGCGGCATAATAATGCTCACATCCACTCCGCGCTGCGCCGCCGTACAGATGGCATGCAGAAGGTCGTCGCTGGGAACGAAATAGGGCGTGGTCATGATCAGATATTCACGTGCTGAGTACGCGGCGGTAAGCAGTGCCTGATGGATCAGATCTTCCGGGAAGCCAGGACCGGAGGCAATGGTATGAATAGTGTGCCCGCTGGCTTCCTCAAACGGCATGATATTGCCGTCCGGCGGCGGGGGAAGAATGCGTTTGCCGGTTTCAATTTCCCAGTCGCAGGAGTAGACGATGCCCATAGACGTTGCCACCGGGCCTTCCATGCGAGCCATCAAATCAATCCATTGCCCCACGCCGGAATCCTGTTTGAAGAAGCGGGGGTCAACCATATTCATGCTGCCGGTGTAAGCGATATAGTTATCGATCAGAACCATTTTTCGGTGCTGGCGGAGATCCATGCGCCGCAGAAATACGCGGAAAAGATTCACCTTCAACGCCTCGACCACCTCGATACCGGCATTGCGCATCATGCCGGCCCACGGACTGCGGAAAAAGGCCACGCTGCCGGCGGAGTCCAGCATCAGGCGGCAATGGATACCGCGACGTGCAGCCGCCATCAGCGATTCGGCTACCTGGTCCGCCATGCCGCCCGGCTGCCAGATGTAAAACACAATCTCGATATTATGTCGGGCAAGTTGAATGTCCCGGATCAGCGCCTGCATCACATCATCGGAAGAGGTCATCAACTGGAGCTGGTTGCCTTTTACACCGGCGATCCCCTGGCGGCGTTCGCACAGCTTGAACAGGGATGACGCCACGCTGCTGTTTTCTTCGGCGAAGATATGCTTGCAGGCTTTGAGATCGGCAAGCCATTTCGCCGTGGAGGGCCACATGGCGCGGGCGCGTTCGGCCCGGCGTTTACCCAGATGAAGTTCACCAAAAGAGAGATAGGCGATTATGCCCACCAGCGGGAGAATGTAGATAATCAGAAGCCAGGCCATGGCGGAAGGGACCGCTCTGCGCTTCATCAGAATGCGCAACGTCACCCCGGCAATTAACAGCCAGTATCCTAAAATGACCAGCCAACTCACCACGGTGTAGAAGGTTGTCATAAATAAAAAATCCTTTTGAAAGCGTATTGTTATGAGTTTACGCATCAGGATTCATCTGGCAAATAAAAACGGCAGATAAAAGCGCTGGTTTGCCGCCCGCTTAGGCTTATAATGGCATCTCTGTTAGAGAAAGAGTTGTAGACATGAAGCGCAGTAGAACTGAAGTCGGGCGCTGGCGCATGTTGCGACAGGTGAGTCGTCGTAAGGCTCGTTGGCTGGAAGCACAATCCCGCCGCAATATGCGTATCCACGCCATCAGAAAATGTGGGCTGAACAGACACCGTAATGCGCTGTTGTTCGCGGTCCAGGACATCTGATAACCCTGAGGGCACCGAAAGGTGCCCGTTGTTTAACTGACGCGGTCTGCGGCTTTAACGGTATACAGTTTCAGATTTCGGGAATATCGACGTTGCGGCGATATTCCCTTTGTTTTGAGCAAAAGGAGTGAGACGTGTTTGCGGAGTTTGGTGTACTGAATTTCTGGACTTATGTTGTCGGCGCATTTTTTATCGTGCTGGTTCCAGGACCGAACACCTTGTTTGTGCTAAAAACAGGGATTGGCCACGGCGTAAAAAAAGGGTATCTGGCCGCCACCGGTGTATTTATTGGTGATGCGGTGCTGATGTTTCTGGCCTGGGCGGGCGTCGCCGCGCTGATCCAGACCACGCCGGTGTTATTCAACATTGTCCGCTACCTCGGGGCGTTTTACCTGCTGTGGCTGGGTGGGAAAATGCTCTGGTCCGTTATTAACCGTCAGAATAATACACATGATAACAGCGCCGAACCGGCAAGCGCGATCCTCAAGCGTTCGCTGGTATTGAGCCTGACGAACCCGAAAGCGATTCTCTTTTACGTGTCGTTCTTCGTCCAGTTCATCGATGTAAACGCGAAGAATACCGGCACGTCGTTCCTGATCCTCGCCACAACGCTTGAGCTGATTAGCTTCATTTACATGAGCTTCCTGATTTTCTCAGGCGCGTTTGTGACGCGTTACCTTAAAACCAAAAAGAAACTGGCGAAGCTGGGGAATGGGCTGATCGGTCTGCTGTTTGTCGGCTTTGCGGCGAGGCTGGCGTCGCTGCACTGAATGAAGAAAAGGCTCCTGCGGGAGCCTTTCTTTTAGAACACTTTTTTATACGGACGAACCGTGACTTTCTCGTACACGCCGGCTGCGACGTACGGGTCTGCTTCTGCCCACGCCTGCGCGGCTTCCAGAGATTCAAACTCGGCAATCACCGTGGAGCCGGTAAAACCTGCCGCTCCCGGATCGTTGCTGTCAACGGCAGGCATCGGGCCCGCGGTCAGCAAACGGCCTTCATCCTGTAGCAACTGTAAGCGCGCCAGATGGGCAGGGCGAACGGAAAGACGTTTTTCCAGAGAATCATGTACATCTTCAGCGTAAATCACGTAAAGCACGGCAAAGCTCCTTAACCGGTGAAAGTGACAATAACGTTATGTGAAAGCACAAATGACTGCAATGTAAAGATAATCACATTGTTAAAACCCTGATCTGGATGCCCCTTTTTTGCCCGCTTACGCGCTTAAATTGCGCCAGGACAAAGTGTCTTATTGAATATGATTGCTATTTGCATTTAAAATCGAAGTTCGGTTTTTTAACGTTGATGATTATGACTTCGATGACCCTTGATTTACCTCGCCGCTTTCCATGGCCGACGCTGCTTTCCGTCGTTATTCACGGTGCTGTCGTGGCGGGTCTACTCTATACCTCGGTTCATCAGGTTATTGAAATGCCGGCGCCAGCGCAGCCAATTTCTGTGACCATGGTATCGCCTGCGGATCTTGAGCCGCCGCAGGTTGCGCCGCCACCACCACAGCCCGTTGTTGAACCGGAGCCGGAACCCGAGCCTGTTCCTGAACCGCCGAAAGAAGCGCCGGTGGTGATCCATAAGCCAGAGCCAAAACCTAAACCAAAACCGAAGCCAAAACCCAAGCCGGTTAAAAAGGTCGAAGAGCGTCCTAAACGTGAAGTGCGTCCGGTAGAGCCTCGCGCCACGCAACCAGTAGAAAATGCCGCTCCGTCGCGTCCGATGATGAACAACACCGCGACAGCGACGAAACCGACGGTAACCGCACCAGCGGGCCCGCGCGCGCTGAGCCGTAATCAGCCGCAGTACCCGGCGCGCGCGCAGGCGTTACGCATTGAGGGGCGCGTAAGGGTGAAATTTGACGTCACCGCTGACGGTCGCGTTGATAACGTGCAAATCCTCTCCGCACAGCCGGCGAATATGTTTGAACGTGAAGTGAAATCGGCCATGCGCAGATGGCGCTACGAGGCCGGTAAACCCGGCAGCGGGCTGGTTGTGAACATTGTCTTCCGCCTGAACGGCGGGGCGCAAATGGAATAACGGCTAAAAAAGCCTCCGCAAGGAGGCTTTTTTTATACCTGAAGCTTAGCTCCGGGGAAGCTGGCGCGGTTTACCGTCGCTATCCACCGCCACATAGATGAACAATGCCTCCGTCGCCTTATAGCGCTGACCAATCGGTTCAGAAAAGACTTTTTTTACCCATACTTCAATGTTGATGGAGATAGAGGTATTGCCGCGTTTTACGCAGCGCGCGTAACAGCAAACCACATCTCCAACCGCAACCGGACGCAGGAAGGTCATACCATCAACCCGGACGGTGACTACGCGCCCGTGTGCAATCTCTTTAGCCAGAATTGCGCCGCCCATATCCATTTGCGACATTAGCCAGCCGCCAAAAATATCGCCATTGGCATTGGTGTCAGCGGGCATTGCCAGTGTGCGTAAAACCAGTTCGCCCTGTGGGGCGTCAATCGTTGTCATTGTTTTTAAACTCGTAACTGAAGACTTCAGGCGGGATGCTACTATGATTTCTGGCTGGAGAGAATAGGGATAGCGCCCGCAGCGCGGGCGCCTGAGGGTCAGAAGGACATGGTTACGCCAGCGTAATACGCGCGGCCCGGTTCGTTATAGGTCGATGCACCGTCATTTTCACGGTAAATCTGCTTGTCAAAGAGGTTGCTGATGCCGGCATTCAGGCGCAGGTTTTTGGTCAGCTGATAATTACTGCCGATACCCACGATGGAATACGCGCCGATCTCTCTGTTGGACATCGCATTCTCCTCTTTGCGGATCTCAGCGCTCTCTCTGGGCTTCTGGCGGCCGTACATCGTCCAGCTTACGTTGGCTGAAAGCTTGCTGTTAACCTCCCAGTCCAGCATGGTATTGACGGTGTATTTGGGGATAATCGACAGCGGGTTGCCGGTATCTTTACTTTCAGACTGGATCATATATGTCGCATTGGTTCGCCAGGTCAGCGTATCGCGAATAACCGGCACGGTGAGGTTGCCTTCCAGCCCTTCAACAACGGCCTTGCCGCCGTTCTCCCATTGCAGAATATTTACGCCGCTGCTTGTCTGCCCCAGCACGTCCGTTCCTGAAACGATTTTGTTTTTGTAATCGTTGCGGAACCAGGTAATCCCAGCCTCGTAGCCTTCCAGTGCAAAGGCCAGGCCGATCTCTTTGTTCACGCTGATTTCCGGATTCAGATCCGGGTTGCCTAACAGGTAGCAGCTTCCCTCGGAAATGTTGTTCGGACAACCGTTCCCGCGGGTGGAAAGCAGGTAGCCTTCGCTGGACTGATACAGGTTCGGCGCTTTAAATACCCGAGCGATACCCGCCTTGGCCTTGAACATGTCGCCTAAATCCTGTGAAACGTTAAGGCTTGGGCTCCAGTTGCTGCCAAATTTATTGTGATAATCGAAGCGGATCCCCGGGATCAGGTTGGTACCCTGACGCGCTTCAATATTGTCCTCAAGATAGATCCCGGTGAGATCGGCGCTGTTTTTGCTGTTGCGCTCGGAAGCGGTGCCGGAAACGCCGTTAATCACTTCTCCCGACACGTCGGTCGCCTGCATTGACGCCGGGTCGTTGAGCTCATCGCGGTTCCACTCCGCGCCGATGGTCAGCGTCTGGTCCACCAGCCAGAACAGCGGAATGTTCAGCTCGCCTGTGGAACGGTACGACTCAAGCCGGCTGGTGTCATACTTGTCGCTGTTGATCATACCCTCAACTCTGCCCGTCGACCCTTCCTGCAAGCGGGTGTTGTTGGTCTTCTCGTAATAGACGCCAAACTTCGACTGGCCCCAGTCCCAGATGCCGTTGTGCGTAATGCCGTATGACTGGCGGTACATACGGTTAGTTTCGTGACCGTACAGGGACGACACCAGGCCACCGGGGCTGACGTTACCGTTGCTGTACTGCGTATCGCCCGCGTAGATATTGCCCTGGCGGCTGTAGCTGTAGTCGAAGTCGATAATTTGCTGCGGCGTGAGTTTCCAGGAGAGAAGGGCGTTGATGTCTTTGTTACGTACGCCTTCGCGTCCGGCGGCGTAAGAGCCGTTTTGCGCGGTGTTAATGTCCTCGGCGTCCGCGTCGGTTTTATTGATGTTCCCGTAAAGGCGCATCGTTAACGCATCGTCTGCGAGAGGACCGCTCAGATCGAAGTTAGCGCGTTTAGTCGCTCCCTCTTTATCATTTTCAGGCTGGTTGGTGTAAAGCGAGAGCGAGCCGTGCCAGTCGTTGGTCGGGCGTTTGGTAATGATGTTGACGACGCCACCGGCAGCCCCGGAGCCATAGCGAGCAGCGGCAGGCCCGCGGAGCACTTCAATGCGCTCGACCATTTCTGGCGGAACCCAGTTAGTGTCCCCGCGGGTGTCGCGCTCGCCGCGCCAGCTATAGCGCACCGAGTTACGGGACGTCACCGGTACGCCGTCAATCAGGATCAGGGTATTTTCCGGCCCCATACCGCGAATATCGATCTGGCGGTTGTTGCCGCGGCTGCCCGTCGCGCTGTTGCCGGTGAGGTTTACCCCGGGCATTTTACGAATGATTTCAGAAAGATCGTTTACCGGCGGGTCCTTTTCGATGTCCTTTGCTGTAATAACGGAGACGCCAGGCTGCTGCTTCAGCGCCTCTTCAGCCGTCGCCTGAACCACCATGGTTTCACCGTCGTCGAGAGTCTCTTCTGCTGCGTGCGCGCCCTGGCCCAGTGCCGCAAGGATGGCCAACGTAAGTGAAGCGGGGGCAAATCTTATTATGCTTTTCATCAACTCATTTCCATTTGTTAAAATGCGATGACGAATATTAATGATAGTGATTCTCATTACAATGAGAAGAGAGCAATCTCCATAAAATCTTCATGATTCGGTCATTTTTGAAGAAGGGGGGCGGAATGTGAACGAAAAGTGAAAAAAGGCCAGATCGCATTGCGATCTGGCCCGAAGGGTTACTGCTTATCGTCCTGCGGCATGTGCCGATAGATGTACACGCCGCTTAGCAGCGTAAACACGAGCGTCAGGGCCGTCAGGCCAAATACCTTGAAGTTGACCCAGATATTTTGTGGCAGCCAGAAGGCGATGTAGATATTGGCAAGACCGCACAGGATAAAGAACAGCGCCCAGGCCAGGTTCAGACGCCCCCAGACTGCCTGCGGCAACGTCAGCTCTTTGCCCAGCATGCGCTGGATCAGCGGCTTTTTCATCACCCATTGGCTGATAAGCAGCGCGCCCGCAAACAGGCCATAAATCACCGTGACCTTCCACTTGATGAATTCATCATTGTGGAAGAACAGCGTCAGGCCGCCAAATACCGCCACCATCAGGAAGGTGATGAGCGCCATCTTCTCAACCTTGCGGTAGCGAACCCAGCTATAAATCAGCACCACAGCCGTGGCCACAATCAGCGCCAGCGTGCCGGCGTAAATGTCGTACAGCTTATAAAAAGCGAAAAATACGATCAGCGGTAAAAAATCAAGAAACTGCTTCATTCTGCGATCCCGGTTACTGACGAATTAACATGTACAGGCGGAACAAATAGACCAGCAGCACGGCTGAAATCAGGTTGCTCAGCGTATTGGCGACAACCGCACCGACGTTTGGCGTTAATACCGCAAAATTCGGCGCAAACAGCAGTAGCAGCGTTTTGGCCAGCAACCAGCTGATAACGGCCGGCGCGACCAGTCGCATATTTGCCCACGCGAGCCTGATGCTGCTACGCATGGCAGTGAAAATGCCCATTTTGTCCTGCACAACCATTACTGGCGCGAATGAAAGAACGATAGCCAGCAGCACGCCCGGAACGACAACCAGCATTATCCCCATCTGGACCAGCAGCGTAGTAAGGAAGATGAGGATAAACAGCTTCGGCAGCACCGGCGCGCTGGCGCCGATTGCACGTAACGCGCTGACGCGTTGCCCGGCAGACACCAGCTGGATCATCAGCAGCACGCCACCCGCCAGAATGGCATTGCCAATCAGGCCCGAGAAGGTAGATGCCGCAGAGGCGCGCAGCAAGATTTGCTGTTGCTCTGGCGTCATATTCTGCACAAGGTCAAACAACCCCGCGCTGCCTGCAAGATGATCCCCCTGGCTCAGCGTGGCAATCTGTTCATCACTGGGTGAGAACGCATGACCCAGCACCACCGTAATAAAGGCGCACAACAACGCGATCAGTAAAAAGGTAATGAACTGATTGCGGAAAAAATTTCCCGTGTCACGGTAGACAGACTTCGCCGTGATAGACATGCACTCTCCTTGAGTATTGCAGGTGTTAATTAGCCGGCAATTGTACACCGGATATGGCGCTGGTGGCAGCATCAAGGCTTGTATGGAAAAGCATATCTTTGTAAAGCTGCAAAAGAAGGACCCACCCAATCAGACTGTGAGAGCGAGAAATTGTCCAGCCGCTACTGCAAGCGCAAGTGAGGAAAAGCAGAAATTTTTGTTACCGAGAAATGCCAGAAATTGACGTGGTAACAACTTATTGCTTTATATGGCGTCACCAAAAATTAACCTAGATCAATGAATGTTAACTTACTGGTTTTAATGTGATCTGTGTTAGATCACTTATTACTCTTTTGTGAGTATATTCTCCTCCGCAATTAAAACCACAACGATGGAGTGGATATGAAAAAATTAGCGGTGGCAGCCCTTATCTTAAGCAGTCTCTCTGGCGGCGCGTACGCGCATGAAGCAGGTGAATTCTTTATTCGTGCCGGTTCGGCAACGGTGCGCCCAACGGAAGGCTCAGACAGCGTACTGGGGATGGGCGGTTTCAACGTCAGCAATAATACTCAGCTAGGCTTGACCTTTACCTATATGGCAACGGATAACGTGGGCGTTGAGCTTCTTGCCGCCACGCCGTTTCGTCACCGCGTCGGTTTGGGACCGACCGGAGACATTGCCACGGTGCACCATTTGCCGCCAACGCTGATGGCGCAATGGTACTTTGGGGATTCCAGCAGCAAGGTGCGCCCCTATATTGGCGCGGGCGTTAACTACACCACCTTCTTTGACGAGAAATTTAACGATACCGGGAAAGCGGCCGGGCTCTCCGACCTTAGCCTGAAGGACTCCTGGGGCGTGGCGGGGCAGGTGGGGCTGGACTATCTGATCAACCGCGACTGGCTGATCAACGCCTCGGTCTGGTACATGGATATTGATACCGACGTTCGCTTCAAGGCGGGCGGAGAGCAGCACAGTATCAGTACCCGTCTGGATCCGTGGGTGTTTATGTTCTCTGCGGGTTACCGTTTCTGATTCGGTAAAAACTGGCCGCACAGCGGCCAGTGCCGGGCGTCAAAAGGACGGATAAACGGGGCGTTCGTCCAGCTTCATGCAGTGCCTGAGCGTCGATTCGCCATCATACAGGTAGCTGAATGCATCGCGTGAAATGGAGTGGAACAGAACATCCCCGTTTGCAAAGGGAATAATTTCGGTATCGCCGACACGCTTATGGCCAGCGCCGGTTTCAAAATGCCCGGGCCACTTTTCCTGGGTGTGGTCGTAGACGTGCAGAATAATTTCGACCAGGCCGCGTTCCGGGCAGTTCAGCCGCAAAAACGTCGATGAGAAATTCAAAGACGAAGCGTGAAACGAGAGGAAAACAAGCAAAAATACAAAACATCTAAAAAACATCAATGCATCAAAACCCTACTCAAACCAGACGTAAGATTTTACTTAAGTGTAAATCTTTCCTGTTGCTGTGGATCAATAAGAGTTAAATTTCAAAAGCCTATGTTAAGTCTTCCTCGCCTTGTGTTCTCGCGGGGACGATATATCCCTGTAAGTCCATGAATTGTTGTATTGTGGTTCTTCCATACATCTGGCTGGAGGGGATATCCCCAACATCAAATTTGAGTGTCCAGTCTGTGCAGGCAAAAAGTTTTATTTCACCACGTTTAGCCCGACGCACAGCCAACCTCACGGTGCGGTCTGTTCAGTTTGCGGAACCCGCCTCACCACCCATTCATGCCTCCCGAAACTCAAAAGACGACGGTGGCTAAAGCCAGCAGTTTGAAACAAGGCCTCCCGTAGAGGCCTTTTTCGTACCTGAGAGCTACTTCTGAATCAAATACCGTATGGTTGGCCCGTCCTGCTGGATATCCAGCACGGTATAGCCGTGGTTTTTGGCATCAATTGGAATGTTGTTGATGGACTGGGGGCAATCGCTCACCACTTCCAGAATTTCACCCTTTTTAAGCTGCGGTAACGCCTCGAGCGTGGCGACGGCCGGATAAGGACAGGGTTCACCCACCATATCGAGACGATAGTCAGGCACGATCTCTTTCATGCGGCATTCTCCTGAGTTTCAGTTTTGACGGTAGCCCGGCGGAAGAAGCGCTTCTCTTGTGCAACCACCAGCAAGAAGGCAACAAGCAGCAGGGCGTAGGTCACCATGAGCCCCCCGAGTGGACCAAAAGTATTCAGCAAATTGACCTTGTCCCAGTTGGTTGCCAGCACCGGAGAGACGTCATCCCAGTAGTACGCCAGGAGGGTTGAGCCAATCACGTTACCCAGACCAACCCACCAGTAATGCACCTGGCCTTCCACGGCGCGATACATCCAGCCGGTTTCGCACCCGCCCGCCAGCACGATGCCAAAACCAAACAGCAATCCGCCAATGACCGCATTAGGACCGGCCCACATGATTTTCGGCTCCACGCCAAGCTGCACATAGCTAAAGATGCCGATCGCGCTGACCGCCATACCGGCAATGATTGCCTTCGCCATCATCGTTCGTCCGGTGATCCACATATCGCGAAACGCGGAGGTAAAGCAGATCTGCGCGCGTTCAATCAGCAGGCCGAAACCGACGCCGAACAGCATTGCCAGACCGAGTTTTGGCTGATTCATCGCCGTGCACATCGCCCAGGCAACCATTCCAAAAAAGACCAGCATACCGAGGCGGAAGCGACGACGGGCCTGATCGGGCTTTTGAGTCAACGGAGAGGCAGCGCTCACTTTCGTCATTTTCACCGGAATGCGGAACAGCGGCAGCAGGGTGAACTTTGCCCCAAAGTATGAGCCGATGGCGGTGGCGACGGCAAAGAACCACGCATGCAGCGAGAACTGCGGAATACCGGTAAAAAACGCGGCAAGGTTACAACCCATCGCCAGGCGGGCGCCAAACCCGGCAATGATGCCGCCGACCACGGCCTGCATAATCCGGATGCGGCTTTTCGGCATGCGTAACTTAACGTTGTTGGCCCACAGCGCGGCCGCAAAACAGCCGCCGAACATGCCGATGATCATCATCCCGTCAACGCGGGTCAGCGGTGTGCCCTCAAGATGGATCAGCTTAAAGTAGCCCCACTCTTCGGCATGAACGCCCGCCAGCTGCAATAGCTGTCCACCCCAGCGGGTAAACTCGCCCGTAACGGCCCAGAAGGTGCCGGTAATACCGAAATAATAAGTAGAGAGAATGCCTGCCGCGATAACGGCCGGAACAGGAGACCAGAACTTAACCAGGTAAGTCTGCTTGAAGTAATGCCAGGACATGAATAACCTCTGAACTCAGAAGGATAACGCTAAAAAGAGTCCAGATCATACGCTTACGCGAAAGATTGGAAAGTCATTCACACCGAAAATATCGACAGGATCAATTTTGACAGGTTGCTCTCAGGGAGCAAGAGGGGAAAACCGCCTGGCGGGACCAGACGGTTGTAACGGTTATGCCCTGCGCGTGGCCGCCTTCATGGATGTGACGAACGTTTTCAGCTCAGCCAGCATCTGCTCAGGTTTATCCACGTTTTTCTCGATAATCTTAACGATAGCCGAACCGGAAATGGCCCCGGCGGCCTTCGCGTCAATGGCCGCAGTAACCTGATCCGGAGACGAAATCCCGAAGCCCTGAAGCGGTGGTGCGGCATGGTATTCTGCCAGCTTCTCCACCAGGTGATGCAGCGGCAGCGCGGCTTTGTTCTCCGCGCCGGTCACGCCCGCACGGGAGAGCAGGTAGGTGTACCCTCGTCCGTAAGAGGCAATCTGGCGCAACAGATCGTCATCGGCATTCGGCGGACAGATGAAAATCGGCGCGACGTTGTGGCGCATCGCCGCCTGACGGAACGGCGCGGACTCTTCAACGGGCACGTCAGCCACCAGCACGGAGTCGACACCCACGCGGGCGCACTCGGCGTAAAATGCATCAATACCGCGGCTGAAGACCAGGTTGGCGTACATCAGCAGGCCAATCGGGATGGTCGGGTGTTTCTGGCGGATCGCCGCCAGCATTTCAAAGCACTGGGTCGGCGTCACGCCTGCCGCAAAGGCGCGCAGGGTGGCGTTCTGGATGGTTGGGCCATCCGCCAGCGGATCGGAGAAGGGAATACCCAGCTCCAGCGCGTCGGCACCGGCTGCGATCAGGGTGTCAATAATCTTCAGCGACTGCTCGGGGCCGGGGTCGCCCAGCGTCACGAAGGGAACGAACGCGCCTTCCTGGCGGGATTTCAGTTCAGCAAATACGTTGTCATAGCGTTCCATCAAATTTCCCCTCGTGCTTTCAGAATATCGTGAACGGTAAAGATATCTTTATCCCCGCGGCCGGAAAGGTTCACCACCAGCAGCTGCTCTTTTTCCGGGTTTTCCTTCATCATTTTCAGCGCGTGTGCAAGGGCGTGGGAAGACTCCAGCGCCGGGATGATCCCTTCATTGCGGCACAGCGTTTTGAAGGCCTCCAGCGCTTCGTCATCGGTGATGGAGACGTAATCTGCGCGCCCCGTGCTGTTCAGGAAGGCGTGCTGTGGCCCAACGGACGGGAAATCCAGCCCGGCAGAAATCGAGTAAGACTCCTCAATCTGCCCTTCGTCGGTCTGCATCATCGGGGCTTTCATGCCGAAGTAGATCCCCACGCGACCATGCTTCAGCGGCGCGCCGTGCTCGCCCGTTTCAATGCCGTGACCGGCAGGTTCGACGCCAATCAGCCCAACGCGGGTTTCGTCGATAAAATCGGCAAACATGCCGATGGCGTTAGACCCGCCGCCGACGCAGGCAATCACCGCATCCGGCAGGCGACCCTCTTTTTCAAGGATCTGTGCTTTGGTCTCTTCACCGATCATGCGCTGGAATTCACGCACGATGGTCGGGAACGGGTGCGGACCCGCCGCTGTGCCGAGCATATAGTGGGCGGTTTCGTAACTGCCAGACCAGTCGCGCAGCGCTTCGTTACAGGCATCTTTCAGCGTGGCGGAGCCGCTGTGCACCGGGATCACCTCCGCGCCCATCAGACGCATACGGAACACGTTCGGCGACTGGCGCTCAACGTCTTTGGCACCCATATAGATGCGGCACTTCAGGCCAAGCAGGGCGCTGGCAAGAGCAGAGGCCACGCCGTGCTGGCCCGCACCGGTTTCAGCGATAATTTCGGTTTTACCCATGCGCTTAGCGAGCAGCGCCTGGCCCAGCACCTGGTTAGTTTTGTGCGCGCCGCCGTGCAGCAGGTCTTCACGCTTAAGGTACAGCGTGGTTTTAGTGCCTTCGGTCAGGTTACGGCATTTGGTCAGCGCCGTCGGACGGCCCGCGTAGTTTTTCAACAGGTCGGTAAACTCCGCCTGAAACGCCGGATCTTTTTGCGCGCTTACGAACGCTTCTTCCAGCTGGCGCAGCGCGGGCATCAGGATTTGTGGGACGTACATCCCACCGAACTCACCAAAATACGGGTTAAGTAATGTCGTCATCTTCTCTTCCTTAATATGCACGCAGAGTTTTGAATACCGATGCCAGCTTGCTGGCGTCTTTTATGCCCGGTTGGGACTCTACGCCTGAATTGAAATCGAGGCCGGCGCAGCCGGTTTTGGCCGCTTCCACACAGTTATCGGGGCTTAATCCCCCCGCCAGAAGGACATTGTCCAGCGCTTCTCCACGCAGCAGCGACCAGTTGAAGCGCTGCCCCGTACCGCCCTGACCGTTGTCGAGCACGTATTTATCAACATGATTCAGGTTACGCGCAGGCAGGGAGTCACCGACGCTCTGCGCTTTCCAGATTTGAACCTGAGGTGCCAGAACAAGACGCAGAGCATCGATATACGCCTGATCTTCGTCGCCATGCAGCTGAACCGCGCTCAGGGATAACGCGTCCGCTTTTGCCGCAATATCGGTGATATCCGCATTGCGGAATACGCCCACATAGCTGAGTGGAGCAGCCGCAATCACCTTGCGCGCCTGCTCTTCATTAACCGCGCGAGGAGAGGACTCAACAAGGATAAGCCCGCCATAGATGGCGCCCGCTTCATACGCGGCCTGCGCATCCTGTTCGCGGGTCAGGCCGCAGACTTTATTCTCACCCAACAGCACGCGGCGCACGGCAGCATTGAGATCGTCGTGTTCCATCATCGCGGAGCCGATCAGGAAACCGTTAGCAAAGTGGCTCAGCTCGCGCACCTGAGCGTAGCGGTTAATTCCGGATTCGCTGATCACCGTGACGCCCGCGCCCAGACGCGGCGCAAGCTGGCGCGTGCGGTCCAGGTCAATCGACAGGTCGCGCAGATCGCGGTTGTTAATGCCGACCACTTTCGCCTCCAGCGCGATGGCGCGCTCCAGCTCCTCTTCGTTGCTCACTTCGGTCAGGACGCCCATGTTCAGACTATGCGCGACGGCGGAGAGCTGGCGATACTGTTCGTCGTCCAGCACAGAGAGCATCAGCAGGCAGGCATCGGCCTGATAAAAACGCGCCAGCCAGATCTGATACGGGTCGATAATAAAGTCTTTACACAAAATCGGCTGTGGCGCGATGCCGCTGACGACGGGTAGAAAATCAAAGCTGCCCTGAAAATATTTTTCATCCGTCAGCACGGAGATGGCAGACGCATGATGCTTGTAGATACCGGCAATACGCGCCGGGTCGAAATCGTCACGGATCACACCCCTGGACGGAGACGCTTTTTTACACTCCAGAATAAACGCGGTGCGCGCGCCCCGGAGGGCATCATAGAAACGACGGCTGCTCGGCACGACGTCATTCTTGAAACTGGCAAGCGGCTGCTGTTGCTTGCGGGCTTCCACCCAGATGGCCTTATCGGCGACGATTTTCGCTAAAACGGTCTGCATTATTTACCCTCTTGCCGCAAGTGCGGTAACGCGATCGTAAGCTGCACCGGAGCGCAGTACGTCCAGAACTTTTTGGGCGTTGGCTTTCAGATCTTCCTCGCCATGTAAACGCATCAGCATGGCAACGTTGGCCGCCACGGCGGCCTCATGGGCAGCCTCACCTTTACCTTGTAATAAGCGCGTGAGAATGTCACGGTTTTCTTCCGGCGTACCGCCAGCCAGCGCATCCTGATGATACGGGGTCAACCCGAAGTCAGCGGCATCAAGCTGATAGTTCAGCACTTCACCGTTATTCAGTTCGGCCACCAGCGTGGGCGCATGCAGAGAAACCTCATCCATTCCGCCGCTATGTACCACGGCGGCACGTTTGTAACCCAGAACGCGCAGCGTCTCAGCAATCGGCAGCACCAGCTCCGGGCTGTAAACGCCAATCAGCGCCAGCGGCGGGTGTGCCGGATTAATGAGGGGACCAAGCACGTTAAACAGCGTGCGGGTTTTAAGCTGCTGGCGAACCGGCATCGCGTGGCGGAAACCGGTGTGGTACTTCGGCGCAAACAGGAAGCAGACGCCCAGGTCATCCAGCGCTTCACGGGAACGCTCGGCGTTCATGTCCAGGTTGATGCCGAAAGCGGCCAGCAGGTCGGACGATCCGGACCGGCTGGAGACGCTGCGGTTGCCGTGCTTGGCCACCTTCAGGCCGCATGCCGCCGCCACAAAGGCGCTGGCGGTCGAAATGTTGATGCTGTTGCTGCCGTCGCCACCGGTCCCGACGATATCCGCAAACTGATAGTCCGGACGCGGGAACGGGGCGGCATTTTCCAGCAGTGCGGTGGCCGCACCGGCAATCTCCTGCGGGCTTTCGCCGCGCACTTTCATGCTCACCAGCGCAGCGGCCAGCTGCTCAGGCTTCAGTTCGCCGCGCACGACGGCGGAGAAAAGCTGGTGGCTCTCCTGCTGGCTCAGGGTCTGGGCCTGATACAGTTTTTCCAGAATCGGTTGCAGGGTATTGGTCTGCTCCAGCTTTTGCAGCGCCCAGTCGAGCGTTTGCTCCAGCAGGCGCGCGCCGTTGGACGTCAGGATAGATTCCGGGTGGAACTGCATCCCGCAGACGCGATCCGCATCGTGACGCACCGCCATCACCATTCCTTCAAACGAGGCGTTGATGGTCAGCCCGGCCGGAATATTGCTCCCGACAAGCGAGTGGTAACGCGCCACCGGAAGCGGGTTCGGCAGACCGGCAAACATCGCCTGACCGTCATGTTCAATGCTCGACGCTTTACCATGCAGGATCTCGCCCGCCTGGCCGACGTAACCGCCGTAGGCTTCCACGATTGCCTGGTGGCCGAGGCAGATACCGATAATCGGCAGCTTGCCGCGCATGCGTGTCAACAGCTCAGGCATACAGCCCGCTTCGCTCGGCGCGCCTGGGCCCGGGGAGAGCATCAGCACCGGGTTTTGCATGGTCGCCAGACGGTCAATCAGCGTCTGGGCCGGAACGTGGTTGCGATAGATAACAACGTTATGACCATTCGCTCGCAGCTGATCTGCCAGGTTGTAGGTAAAGGAGTCAATATTATCGAGCAGCAGAATGTCAGCCATCAGAAAATCTCCTGTGCATGGTGTGCGGTAGCAATGGCGCGCAATACCGCGCGAGCTTTACTGCGGGTTTCGTCAGCTTCAGACTGCGGAACAGAATCAAGAACAATCCCGGCCCCGGCCTGGACGGTAGCAATGCCGTCCTCAACGTAGGCGGAGCGGATCACAATGCAGGTATCCAGATCGCCGTGAGCGGTGAAATAGCCTACCGCACCACCGTAGCTGCCGCGACGGCGTCCTTCCGCTTCGGCAATCAGCTGCATGGCGCGCACCTTCGGCGCGCCGCTCAGAGTGCCCATATTCATGCAGGCGCGATAGGCGTGCAGAACGTCAAGGTCGTGGCGCAGCTCACCGACCACGCGCGAAACCAGGTGCATGACGAAGGAGTAGCGGTCAACTTTGGTCAGATCCGCCACGTAACGGCTGCCCGGCGTGCAAATTCGCGCCAGATCGTTTCGCGCCAGGTCGACCAGCATCAGGTGTTCGGACAGCTCTTTGTGGTCAGTACGCATTTCCAGTTCGATGCGGCTGTCGAGATCGCGGTCCAGGGAGCCATCGGCACGACGGCCGCGTGGACGGGTGCCCGCAATCGGGTAGATCTCAATCTGTCGGCTGGTGGCGTCGTACTTCAGGGAGCTTTCCGGCGACGCGCCAAACAGCGTGAAATCATTGTCCTGCATAAAGAACATGTACGGGCTTGGGTTGCTCTTTTTCAGCACATCGTAAGCCGCCAGCGGCGACGGGCAGGGCAGTGAGAAGCGACGGGACGGCACCACCTGGAAAATTTCCCCGGCGCGAATCGCTTTTTGCATCTGACGTACCACCGCGCCGTATTGATCGTCGGTCTGACTTACTTCGCAGGTCATCTCCTCAATGCGCTGCACCGGCAGCGCGGGCGGTGCTTCCGACATCTGCTGTTGCAGTTGTGCGATGCGCTGCTCAAGGCGGTTTTTCTCAGATCCCGACGGGGTGAACAGGCTGGCCTGGATGCGGGTATATTTTTTCTGATGGTCGATCACCAGCAGGGTTTCGGCCAGGTAGAAGCAGTAATCCGGGCAGCGGTTACCCTGCTCGGTTTCCGGTAAATCTTCAAAGCCGGCTACCAGGTCGTAAGCAAACAGCCCGCCAAAGAACATCGCTTCGCGCTCATCTTCCGGCACGGTAACCAGATTTTGCAGCAGGCGGAAGGCATCGAAAACGGACAGCGAGCAGAGGCGGGCATCTTCATCCAGCAGCTGGCTCACCGGCGGGAAATGCAGAATACGCAGGTCCGGGTGACGTTCATTTTCAATGCCTGAAGGCAGCGCCGCGTCCAGCAGCGGCAGCAGCGACGCGCCATTGTCAGACAACGCCCTGATGGTGACGGTGTCACCTAACGCGGTAATGCGCAGCGCGCTGTCAACCAGCAGCAGGCTTTTGAGGTCGTCCTTGCTGTCGATATCCGCAGACTCCAGCAGCAGCGTCGCGGGGCGTGCGCCGCACACCTGATGAAACAGCGCGGTAGGGTTATGGCGATAGGCCGCCTCGCAGGTCAGCAGTTCGAGGTGTGGTTTGGCTGTTTGCATGTTGTTGTTCTCATATTTTGTTCAAAAAAAAGCCCGCTGGGTAGCGGGCGGGTATCTGTTTGCATTTCGCAGACGCGTGACACTGCCCGAAGATCAGGAAGTACGCCACCAACCGTGCAGAGCGAAATGTGCTGTCATTTTCAGATACCTTTCTCGTGTGAACTTGCGTACTAGTTAACTAGTTCGATGGCGTGTTGTCAACCCCTGATTTCAGTATTTCACGGTAAGTCGGTATCATAGGGGCTTCGGATGTCTCCAGACTGTTATGGGAAGTGCTTTGAGCGATACCACCTACGCCGTAATTTATGATTTACACAGCCACACGCAGGCTTCAGATGGCCTGCTGACGCCCGAAGCTCTGGTCCATCGCGCCGTTGAAATGCGTGTCGGCACGCTGGCAATAACCGATCACGATACAACCGACGCCATCCCCGCCGCGCGTGCGGAGATTGCCCGCAGCGGACTGGCGCTAAATCTCATACCCGGGGTTGAGATCTCCACGCTCTGGGAAAACCACGAAATTCATATTGTTGGCCTGAACATCGATCCAGAACATCCGGCAATGCGTGCTTTTTTGCAAGAACAAAAAGCACGCCGCAATCAACGTGCGGAGATGATAGGCGAACGTCTTGAGAAGGCGCATATTCCCGGTGCGCTGGAAGGCGCGCGAAAGCTCGCGAACGGCGGGGCGGTAACGCGTGGCCATTTCGCCCGTTTTCTGGTTGAAACCGGTAAGGCGACGACCATGGCGAATGTTTTTAAAAAGTATCTGGCGCGCGGGAAAACCGGATACGTTCCCCCCCAGTGGTGTACAATAAAACAAGCTATTGATGTCATTCATCATTCTGGTGGTAAGGCCGTACTGGCCCATCCGGGGCGGTATAATCTTTCTGCTAAATGGCTGAAAAGGCTGCTGGCGCACTTTGCCGAATGCGGCGGTGAGGCGATGGAAGTTGCCCAGTGTCAGCAGGCTCCCAATGAGCGTTCGCAGCTTGCGACCTACGCCCGCCAGTTTGGCCTGCTTGGGTCACAGGGTTCAGATTTCCATCAGCCCTGCGCATGGATTGAACTGGGGCGCAAGCTCTGGTTACCCGCGGGCGTTGAGCCTGTCTGGCAGCTCTGGGAACAGCCTCAGCAAATTGAAGAGAGGGAAGTATGAGTCAGTTTTTCTATATCCATCCGGATAACCCGCAGCCACGCCTGATTAATCAGGCTGTGGAAATCGTCCGCAAAGGCGGCGTAATTGTCTACCCAACCGATTCCGGCTACGCGCTGGGCTGTAAAATCGAAGACAAAGGGGCGATGGAGCGCATCTGTCGCATCCGTCAGCTGCCGGACGGCCACAATTTTACCCTGATGTGTCGCGACCTCTCCGAGCTGTCAACCTACGCGTACGTCGACAACGTGGCATTTCGTCTGATCAAAAACAACACGCCGGGTAATTACACGTTCATCCTGAAAGGCACGAAAGAGGTGCCGCGCCGGCTGTTGCAGGAAAAACGCAAAACCATCGGGATGCGCGTGCCGTCTAACCCGATCGCCCAGGCGCTGCTGGAAACCCTCGGCGAGCCGATGCTCTCCACATCGCTGATGCTGCCGGGCAGTGAATTTACCGAGTCCGACCCGGAAGAGATCAAAGATCGTCTGGAGAAGGTGGTGGAGCTGATTATTCACGGCGGCTATCTCGGCCAGCAGCCGACTACCGTGGTGGATCTCACTGAAGATGCGCCAGAAGTCATCCGTGAAGGCGTGGGCGATGTTAAGCCTTTCTTGTAAGGGTGTAAGCAGATATACTACGCGGCCATCAAAGCAGGGCGTTGCCCTGTTTTTGACCTGATTCGACGCCTGTGAAGGCGACACCTGAGGAAGCTCAATGAGCGAGAAGTTACAGAAAGTGCTGGCGCGCGCCGGCCACGGTTCGCGCCGTGAAATCGAAGCCATTATTGAAGCAGGCCGCGTGAGCGTGGACGGCAAAATTGCCACGCTCGGCGACCGCGTAGAAATCGTACCGGGGCTGAAGATCCGCATTGACGGCCATCTTATCTCCGTGAAAGAGTCTGCTGAACAGATCTGTCGCGTACTGGCTTACTACAAGCCGGAAGGCGAACTGTGTACCCGCAACGACCCGGAAGGCCGCCCGACGGTGTTTGACCGTCTGCCAAAACTGCGTGGCGCCCGCTGGATTGCCGTGGGGCGTCTGGACGTGAACACCTGCGGCCTGCTGCTGTTCACCACTGATGGTGAACTGGCAAACCGCCTGATGCACCCGAGTCGTGAAGTGGAGCGTGAATACGCCGTGCGCGTCTTCGGCCAGGTTGATGAGAACAAATTGCGCGATCTGTCGCGTGGCGTTCAGCTTGAAGACGGCCCTGCGGCGTTCAAAACCATCAAGTTTACCGGTGGTGAAGGCATTAACCAGTGGTACAACGTAACCCTGACAGAAGGACGTAACCGCGAGGTTCGTCGTCTGTGGGAAGCAGTAGGCGTGCAGGTGAGCCGACTGATTCGCGTCCGTTATGGCGACATTCTGCTGCCTAAGGGCCTGCCACGCGGTGGGTATACCGAACTGGATCTGACCCAGACCAACTACCTGCGCGATTTGGTTGGCCTGACGCCAGAAACCACCTCGAAAGTGGCGGTGGAAAAAGATCGTCGTCGCATGAAGGCAAATCAGATCCGCCGTGCGGTGAAGCGTCACAGCCAGGTCAGCAGCAATCGCCGCTCTGGCAGCCGCAATAACAACGGCTAATCGAAAAGCCCGGTAAAGATACCGGGCTTTTTTCTTTAGTAATCAATCCCTATTTGCGCTTTGATACCCGCATCGAACGCATGCTTAACCGGACGCAGCTCGCTTACGGTATCTGCCAGCTCCAGAATATCCCGATGACACCCGCGCCCCGTGACGATCGCCGTCTGGTGAGCAGGGCGATTCCTGAGCGCCTCCAGCACGGCTTCCAGCGGCAGGTAGTCATAGGCCACCATATAGGTGATCTCATCCAGCAACACCATATTCAGCGTCGGGTCAGAGAGCATTCTTTTGGCATGTTCCCAGACGGCGAGGCAGGCTGCGGTATCCGTTTCCCGGTTTTGGGTATCCCAGGTGAAACCGGTCGCCATAACCTGGAACTCAACGCCATGCGGTTCGAGTAGATTACGCTCGCCGTTGGGCCATTCCCCCTTGATAAACTGGATCACGCCCACTTTCTGCCCATGCCCGACGGCGCGGGTGGCGGTACCAAAGGCGGCTGTGGTTTTGCCTTTGCCGTTACCGGTGAACACGATGAGGATCCCGCGTTCGTCCTGGGCGGCGGCCACACGTGCGTCAACCTGTTCTTTCAGACGCTGCTGGCGCTGCTGATGGCGATCTTCACTCATTGCGATATCCCCGGTTTGCGGCCTGGCTGGGCATCGAAGGTCATCCCGGTTTTGCGACGGCTGTCGTCACCCATCAGCCACAGGTAAAGGGGCATGATATCGGCCGGGGTTTTAAGCTTCTGCGGATCTTCTGTGGGGAACGCGCTGGCGCGCATTTTGGTGCGCGTACCGCCAGGGTTAATGCAGTTAACCCGCAAATGGCGGTTTTGATACTCTTCAGCCAGCACCTGCATCATTCCTTCGGTGGCAAATTTTGAGGCTGCGTAAGCCCCCCAGTTAGCACGGCCCTGACGACCTACGCTGGAAGAGGTAAACACCAGCGAGCCGGAATCTGATTTGAGTAATAAAGGAAGCAAGGCCTGGGTCAGGAAAAATGTCCCGTTGACGTTAACCTGCATCACCTGCTGCCAAATCTCCGGATCCTGTTCATCCATCGGGCGCACTTCGCCGAGTAATCCCGCGTTGTGCAGCACGCCGTCCAGACGTGGATAATGCGTGCTGATGCGCTGGGCAAGGGCCTGACATGACGCTGGCGTGCAGGTCAGCAGATCGAGCGTATACCAGGGCGTGGGCGTACCGCCGGCGTCTTCGATTTCACGGGCAACGGATGTTAGCTTTTTTTCATTACGTCCCAGCAGAATAAGGCTCGCACCGTATTCAGAATAGGTCAGTGCCGCTTCGCGACCAATCCCGTCGCTGGCACCGGTAACCAGAATGATGCGGTTCTGTAGAAGGTTTTTTTGTGGCTGATAATGCACGGTGGCTCCTCAGGCGCATTGAGCGTGACTTGCACCTTTATTTATGACTTTTCGGCTTTATGCCCGAAACAGCGTCAGAATTCAATCAGTCTACAGGACAGAACGCTGGGAAATTAACAATTTGCAAAGATTTAAACCAGAACAGGGGGATTCCTGAAGCCGCCTCGCAGAGGTAATGTCCAGAGCGAGACGCCCGCGCAGGGCTGTTGTACACTGGCGTGAAAGATTCGTGGTTAAATCAAGGTGGACGCGTGGAATTACTTTCTCAATATGGGTTGTTTTTGGCGAAAATCGCGACGGTGGTTATTGCTATCGCGGTGATTGCCGCTCTGATTGTCAACCTGACGCAGCGTAAGCGTCAGCGTGGTGAGTTACGCATTACCCGCCTGAGCGAGCAGTATAAAGAGATGCAGGAGGAGATGTCTCTGGCGCTGCTTGACGATCATCAACAGAAGCTGTGGCTAAAAGCCCAGAAGAAAAAACATAAGCAGGAAGCCAAAGCGGCGAAGGCGAAAGCAAAGCTCGCCGCGCCGCAGGCTGATGCAAAGCCGCGCGTTTATGTGCTCGATTTTAAAGGCAGCATGGACGCGCATGAAGTCTCCTCTTTGCGCGAAGAAGTGACGGCGGTACTGGCCGTGGCGACACCGCAGGATCAGGTTGTAGTACGCCTTGAAAGCCCTGGCGGCGTAGTGCATGGGTATGGACTGGCGGCGTCGCAGTTACAGCGTCTGCGTGATAAACAGATCCCGCTCACCGTAGCGGTAGATAAAGTCGCGGCGAGCGGCGGTTACATGATGGCGTGCGTGGCGGATAAAATCGTTGCAGCACCTTTTTCAATTATCGGCTCGATTGGGGTGGTCGCGCAGATCCCTAACTTCAATCGTTTCCTGAAAAACAAAGAGATCGATATCGAACTGCATACGGCGGGTCAGTACAAACGTACGCTCACGCTGCTCGGCGAGAACACCGAAGAGGGACGGCAGAAGTTCCGGGAAGATCTGAACGAAACCCATCATCTGTTCAAAGATTTCGTGCACCGCATGCGCCCAACGCTGGACATTGAGCAGGTGGCTACGGGTGAACATTGGTACGGCACGCAGGCGCAGGAGAAAGGGCTGGTGGATGAAGTGGGCACCAGCGACGATCTCCTGATAAACCTGATGGAAGGCCGTGAGCTGGTAGGGGTGCGCTTTACCCGTCGTAAGCGTCTCCTCGACCGTTTTACCAGTAGTGCGGCAGAAAGCGCGGATCGCCTGCTGCTGCGCTGGTTGCAGCGCGGACAAAAGCCGTTGCTGTAAAGAAAAATGCGAGGCATATGCCTCGCGTTTTTACTTTTAATCGACCAGGTGATATTTCTCTGAGAGGGCATGCGCCAGGTATTTGAACATGTTAAATACGGCGGTGCTTTTCGGGGTTGGCAACCCCTGTTCATCAAGGAAATATTCACCGCTGAACACCAGCACGCCATTACGCTGTTCCACGCCAGTCGCTTCAATCCCCGCCAGGGTGTCTTCATGGTCGCGAATGAGTTTGTTTGCTTCGATAAGCAGAGAAGCTCGGTCAATGGGTTGGGTCGTTTTCTGCATATTCCACTCCTTAAACAGTGACAATAGTCTACGCCTGGGTCGCTTCAGGGGCAAATTTTCCCTGTTATCCGAGGGGATAAGGAAAGGGGATTGGCTGGCGGGAATTGCTTTTGCATGCTAATAAAGTTGCGTAACGAATTTTATCAGGTACAGTGTGCGCTTTCGTCATTCTGGCAACAGAATTGCTTGACATTCGACCGGGAATTCGTCACGAATGAACTTTGATGTGAGAAAAATACCCGAAAACTCAATGACCTGGATGTCGCCATTCTGACGTTCGGTAAGACATAGGGGTTGATATCCCCTGACGACGTCGCAATATCAATGGCTCGTCGTCAGCGGAAGGGAAATCAACGTGCGGCGTATTCCTGGAAGAATTAAATTAGGTAAAGGTGAATATGGGTAAAGCTCTCGTCATCGTTGAGTCCCCGGCAAAAGCCAAAACGATCAATAAATATCTGGGCAATGACTACGTGGTTAAGTCCAGCGTTGGTCACATTCGCGATTTGCCGACCAGTGGCTCAGCCAGCAAAAAGAGCGCAGACTCTACCTCCACCAAAGGGGCTAAAAAGCCTAAAAAGGATGAACGTAGCGCGCTTGTCAACCGCATGGGTGTTAACCCATGGCATAACTGGGATGCACAATACGAAGTGCTGCCAGGCAAAGAAAAAGTTGTTAACGAGCTGAAGCAGCTTGCTGAAAAAGCAGACCACATTTATCTCGCAACCGACCTTGACCGCGAAGGGGAGGCCATCGCATGGCACCTGCGGGAAGTGATCGGGGGTGATGACAAACGCTACAGTCGCGTAGTGTTTAACGAAATTACAAAGAATGCGATTCGTCAGGCGTTTGAAAAGCCGGGTGAACTGAATATCGACCGCGTCAACGCTCAGCAGGCGCGTCGCTTTATGGACCGCGTTGTAGGCTACATGGTCTCGCCGCTGTTGTGGAAAAAGGTCGCTCGCGGCCTGTCTGCGGGGCGCGTGCAGTCCGTGGCCGTTCGTCTGGTTGTTGAGCGCGAACGCGAAATCAAAGCGTTCGTCCCGGAAGAGTTCTGGGAAGTGGATGCCAACGTCACCACGCCGGGCGGCGATGCGCTGCCGTTGCAGGTGAGCCACCACAACGACAAACCGTTCCGTCCTGAAAATCGCGACCAGACCATGGCCGCCGTGGCGCTGCTGGAAAAAGCGCGTTATCAGGTTCTGGATCGTGAAGACAAACCGACCAGCAGCAAGCCTGGCGCACCGTTTATCACGTCAACGCTCCAGCAGGCGGCAAGCACGCGTCTGGGTTACGGCGTTAAGAAAACCATGATGATGGCCCAGCGTCTGTATGAAGCGGGTTACATTACCTACATGCGTACTGACTCCACCAACCTGAGTCAGGATGCTGTCAGCATGGTGCGCGGCTATATCGAGGATAACTTCGGTAAGAAATACCTGCCGGACAGTCCTAATCAGTACGCCAGCAAAGAGAACTCTCAGGAAGCGCACGAAGCGATTCGTCCTTCAGACGTTTCCGTCCTGGCCGAATCACTGAAGGATATGGAAGCGGACGCGCAGAAGCTGTATCAGCTGATCTGGCGCCAGTTTGTGGCCTGTCAGATGACGCCAGCGAAATACGACTCCACCACGCTGACCGTTGGTGCGGGTGATTTCCGCCTGAAAGCGCGTGGTCGTATCCTGCGCTTCGACGGCTGGACAAAAGTGATGCCTGCGCTGCGCAAAGGTGATGAAGACAGAACGCTGCCTTCCGTGAACAAAGGGGACGAGCTGTCGCTGGTCGATCTGGTCCCGGCTCAGCACTTCACCAAGCCGCCTGCGCGTTTCAGCGAAGCATCGCTGGTAAAAGAGCTGGAAAAACGCGGCATCGGTCGCCCGTCTACCTATGCGTCAATCATTTCGACCATTCAGGATCGTGGATACGTTCGCGTTGAGAACCGTCGTTTCTATGCTGAAAAAATGGGAGAGATTGTCACCGACCGCCTGGAAGCTAACTTCCGTGAGCTGATGAACTATGACTTCACCGCGCAAATGGAAGACAGCCTCGATGAGGTTGCCAGCCATAAGGCGGAGTGGAAGAAAGTTCTCGACAGCTTCTTCAGCGATTTTACCAGCCAGCTTGAGAAAGCAGAGAAAGATCCTGAAGAGGGCGGCATGCTGCCTAACCAGATGGTTCTGACCAGCATCGACTGCCCAACCTGTGGCCGTAAAATGGGAATTCGTACCGCAACAACGGGCGTATTCCTCGGTTGTTCTGGTTATGCACTTTCTCCGAAAGAGCGCTGCAAAACCACCATCAACCTCGTGCCGGAGAACGAAGTTCTCAACGTGCTGGAAGGGGACGATGCGGAAACCAACGCGCTGCGCGCCAAACGCCGCTGTAAGAAATGCGGCACGGCGATGGACAGCTATCTGATCGATCCGAAACGTAAGCTGCACGTTTGCGGTAATAACCCGACCTGCGACGGTTATGAGATTGAAGAAGGCGAGTTCCGCATTAAGGGCTATGACGGTCCGGTCGTGGAGTGCGAGAAATGTGGTTCCGAAATGCACCTGAAAATGGGACGCTTCGGTAAGTACATGGCATGTACCAACGACGACTGTAAAAACACGCGTAAGATCCTGCGTAACGGTGAAGTTGCGCCGCCGAAGGAAGATCCGGTTCCGCTTCCGGAGCTGCCGTGCGAGAAGTCAGAAGCCTATTTCGTACTGCGTGACGGCGCAGCCGGGGTGTTCCTGGCCGCTAACACCTTCCCGAAATCGCGCGAGACCCGTGCGCCGCTGGTCGAAGAGCTGTACCGCTTCCGCGACCGTCTGCCGGAGAAACTGCGTTACCTGGCCGATGCGCCACAGCAGGATCCGGAAGGCAACAAAACCGTGGTGCGTTTCAGCCGTAAAACGAAGCAGCAGTACGTGGCAGCAGAAAAAGAGGGTAAAGCGACCGGATGGTCAGCCTTCTTTGTCGACGGTAAATGGGTTGAAGGCAAAAAATAATCTTCTCTTATCGTAACTTACCTGTGAAAGGGCCGGATCTCCGGCCCTTTTTTATTACCTCGTTATTATTTTTTGTTCCGTACTATACAGCCTGGCTATAAATGATATAGTGGTTATAGTTAACCCGTTTCTTATTATTAAATCGTCTTAAGCGATTGTCGCGTGCGTTAAATCGGATGGTCTGGCATGAAATTACAGCAGCTTCGCTATATTGTTGAGGTCGTTAATCACAACCTCAACGTCTCTTCCACCGCAGAAGGCCTTTATACCTCGCAGCCCGGTATCAGTAAGCAGGTGCGTATGCTGGAGGATGAGCTGGGTATTCAGATATTTGCCCGCAGCGGTAAGCACCTGACGCAGGTCACGCCGGCAGGACAGGAAATTATCCGCATCGCGCGGGAGGTGCTTTCCAAAGTTGATGCCATTAAATCCGTTGCAGGGGAACACACCTGGCCGGATAAAGGCTCACTGTATATTGCCACCACGCACACCCAGGCGCGTTACGCGCTTCCCGGGGTGATTAAAGGTTTTATTGAACGCTATCCCCGCGTTTCCCTGCATATGCATCAGGGCTCGCCGACACAAATTGCCGAGGCCGTGTCCAAAGGTAATGCCGATTTTGCCATCGCGACGGAAGCCCTTCATCTGTACGATGACCTGGTTATGCTGCCGTGCTACCACTGGAACCGCTCCATTGTCGTGACCCCGGACCATCCGCTGGCGGGGAAGGGCGAAGTGACAATAGAAGAGCTGGCGCAATACCCGCTGGTGACCTATACGTTCGGTTTTACGGGCCGTTCTGAGCTGGATACCGCTTTTAATCGCGCTGGATTAACGCCACGGATTGTCTTCACCGCGACGGACGCGGACGTCATAAAAACCTACGTGCGTCTGGGCCTGGGCGTGGGGGTTATTGCCAGCATGGCGGTGGATCCTGTCTCAGACCCGGATCTGGTGCGTCTGGATGCGCATGATATCTTCAGCCACAGCACCACCAAGATTGGTTTTCGTCGTAGCACGTTCCTGCGCAGCTATATGTATGATTTTATTCAACGCTTCGCGCCCCATTTAACGCGTGACGTGGTAGATACGGCCGTAGCGTTACGCTCCAACGAAGATATTGAAGAGATGTTTAAAGACATCAAACTTCCCGCCAAATAATCACATCCGGTATCTTTCTCTTGCGGAAAGATACCGCCATTCCCCTTTAAGCTAAATTAGAATTAACCTCATTTGCGACGACTGTCATATATCGTCATAACCCATTTGATGATTAGGGTTTTACTGTCGCAAATTTGCGACAAAAGTAGAAACTAATTTACAGGTGTGCAAATTATTCTTTTCAATTATTTATTTCTGGTCAAAAGATTGAATTTTTCCCAGGCCCAGATGCGTAAATTCACTGGCTTTTCGGCTAAAGTTTCTTTAGGATTTATCTCATCAGATGATTACTTGTGCCAATTGTTTGGTCTATAAATGATAAGCGATGTCGATTGTATGAGGTTAGCAATGCCGTCAGGAAGTGAAGAACCGCAAAGGGATCCCGCGCTTAAGCGTAAAGCCTGGCTGGCGGTCTTTCTTGGCTCTGCCCTGTTCTGGGTGGTGGTTGCTCTCCTTGTCTGGAAATTCTGGGGTTGAATATGGTCATGACGGTGCGTGCGGCAGTGCGAAAAGAGATATGTCAGCTTCGTGACAATGCTCACAAAGCGCGTAAGGTGCCAGCAACCAGCGTGCCAGCTTCCTGGAAACTGACGCCACAGCAGCGGGCCTTTATTGATGTGTTCGCGGAAGACGAGCCCAAAAAACAATAATTTTGCTTTTTGCGTAATGATGCAAATAGTCTGAATAAAGACTGTGCGCTTTTGTACTCTTTAATAAATACACATCGGCAATATAGATCGAGGACAGACCTCGGAACCTCAAATAATTAAAGACTGGTGTCCCTATGACGAATAACATGACAACCGTAAAATACTGGTCATGGCTCGGCGTATTCTCAGCGTCGATCCTCTTCTGGTGTCAGCTTATCTGGCTGGCTCTCCACTAAATCGTAAAACCTCGCCACGGCGGGGTTTTTTGTTTTATGCCTCGCGTTGGACCATTCTGAAATTTATCAATTTGGGTTGTTATCAAAACGTTACGACATCTTTGTGTTATCTTTAATTACAGCCCTGATGATTGTCAGGACATCCCTGTTTTTAAGGAGGAGCTTATGTCGTTAACCCTACGCGAAGCCAGTAAGGACACGTTACAGGCGGAAAATAAAACCTGGCACTTCTACAGCTTACCGCTGGCTGCCAGGACGCTTGGGGACATTTCGCGGTTGCCCAAGTCGTTGAAAGTCTTACTGGAAAACCTCTTACGCTGGCAGGATGGCGACTCGGTTACCGAGGAGGATATCCAGGCTCTGGCAGGGTGGCTGAAGAATGCACATGCAGACAGAGAAATTGCCTATCGCCCGGCCAGGGTGCTGATGCAGGACTTCACCGGCGTGCCTGCGGTTGTGGATTTGGCCGCCATGCGTGAAGCCGTCAAACGTCTCGGGGGCGATACCGCTAAGGTTAATCCACTCTCCCCGGTAGACCTCGTCATCGACCACTCCGTCACCGTCGACCACTTCGGTGACGACGATGCTTTCGGCGAAAACGTCCGTCTGGAAATGGAACGTAACCATGAACGCTACGTATTCCTTAAATGGGGTCAGCAGGCGTTCAGCCGCTTCAGCGTCGTTCCTCCGGGCACCGGAATTTGCCACCAGGTGAACCTGGAATATCTTGGTAAAGCCGTCTGGAGCGAATTGCAGGATAAAGAGTGGGTTGCGTACCCGGATACTCTGGTGGGCACTGACTCTCACACAACTATGATTAACGGCCTTGGGGTTCTGGGCTGGGGCGTGGGCGGTATCGAAGCGGAAGCGGCCATGCTTGGCCAGCCGGTATCGATGCTCATTCCCGATGTGGTGGGCTTTAAGCTCACCGGTAAGCTGTCTGAAGGCATTACCGCCACGGATCTGGTCCTGACGGTTACACAGATGCTGCGTAAGCATGGCGTGGTAGGTAAATTCGTTGAATTTTATGGTGATGGCCTGGATTCTCTGCCGTTGGCGGACCGCGCGACCATCGCTAATATGGCTCCGGAATATGGTGCAACCTGCGGCTTTTTCCCGATTGATAGCGTAACGCTTGAGTACATGCGTCTGAGCGGTCGCAGCGAGGAGCAGGTTGCCCTCGTCGAGGCTTACACTAAAGCGCAGGGCATGTGGCGTAACCCGGGCGACGAGCCGGTATTTACCAGTACGCTGGAGCTGGATATGGGCACCGTTGAGGCAAGCCTCGCAGGGCCGAAACGTCCTCAGGACCGCGTCGCGCTGAGCAACGTACCGAAAGCTTTTGCCGCCAGCAATGAGCTGGAGGTCAATGCCGCGCAAAAAGATCACCGTCCGGTGGACTACGTGCTCAACGGGCATCAGTATCAGCTCCCTGACGGCGCCGTGGTAATCGCCGCCATTACCTCCTGTACCAACACGTCCAACCCGAGCGTGCTAATGGCCGCCGGGCTGCTGGCGAAAAAGGCGGTCGAGCTGGGGCTCAAGCCACAGCCGTGGGTGAAAGCGTCTCTGGCGCCGGGCTCGAAAGTGGTGTCTGATTATCTGGCGCAGGCCAGACTCACGCCTTATCTCGACGAGCTGGGCTTTAACCTGGTGGGCTATGGCTGTACCACCTGTATCGGTAACTCGGGTCCACTTCCTGAACCTATTGAAGTGGCGATCAAGCAGGGGGATTTGACCGTTGGCGCAGTGCTTTCCGGTAACCGAAACTTTGAAGGACGTATTCATCCGCTGGTGAAGACCAACTGGCTGGCCTCGCCGCCGCTGGTTGTGGCTTACGCTCTGGCCGGAAACATGAACATTAACCTGGCGACCGATCCGATTGGTCACGATCGCAAGAATGAACCGGTCTATCTGAAAGACATCTGGCCATCATCGCGTGAAATTGCGCGTGCGGTCGAGAAAGTCTCCACCGAGATGTTCCGCAAAGAGTATGCGGAAGTGTTCGAAGGGACGCCGGAGTGGAAAACGATCGACGTAGTGGGTTCCGATACCTATGACTGGCAGGATGATTCCACCTATATCCGCCTGTCGCCATTCTTCGATGAGATGCTGGCAGAGCCCGCACCGCTGAAGGATATTCAGGGTGCGCGGATCCTGGCGATGCTGGGGGATTCCGTCACGACTGACCATATCTCCCCGGCGGGAAGCATCAAGGCGGATAGCCCTGCGGGACGTTATCTGCAAAGCCGCGGCGTGGAGCGACGTGATTTTAACTCCTACGGCTCGCGTCGCGGTAACCACGAAGTGATGATGCGCGGGACCTTTGCCAACATCCGCATTCGTAATGAGATGGTGCCGGGTGTGGAAGGGGGCATGACGCGCCACCTGCCGGATACGGAGGTCATTTCAATTTATGACGCTGCCGTGAAGTATCAGCAGGAGGGGACACCGCTGGCCGTGATTGCCGGGAAAGAGTACGGCTCCGGCTCCAGCCGCGACTGGGCTGCGAAAGGTCCGCGTCTGCTGGGGGTTCGCGTGGTCATTGCCGAATCCTTTGAGCGTATTCACCGTTCAAACCTGATCGGGATGGGGATCCTGCCGCTCGAGTTTCCACAGGGCGTGACGCGTAAAACGCTGGGGCTGACCGGGGAAGAGCAGATTGATATCAGCGGTCTGCAAAATCTGCAACCGGGTAAAACGGTGCCCGTGAAGTTAACGCGCGCAGACGGTCGAACGGAGGTGCTGGAGTGCCGGTGTCGCATTGATACGGCAACAGAACTGACCTATTACCAGAACGACGGCATTTTGCATTATGTGATTCGTAAGATGCTGGACTGATAAAACTCGCCCGGCAGACGTGCCGGGCGTTTTGCGATTACTCGCTCAGCAGATGGCCCATTTTGGCGGCTTTGGTATCGAGGTAGTGCGCGTTTTTCGGGTTGCGGCCAACAATCAGCGGCACGCGTTCGACGATGTTGATGCCCGCTTCAGTAAGGATCTCTACTTTTTTTGGGTTGTTGGTCAACAGACGCACTTCGTCCACGCCCAGCAGCTTGAACATATCTGCGCACAGTGTGAAATCGCGCTCGTCAGCAGCAAAGCCGAGCTGATGATTGGCTTCGACGGTATCGTAGCCCTGATCCTGCAACGCATAGGCGCGGATTTTATTCAGCAGCCCGATATTGCGTCCTTCCTGGCGGTGATACAGCAGTACGCCACGACCTTCCTCTGCGATATGAGAAAGGGCGGCTTCGAGCTGGAAACCGCAGTCACAGCGCAGGCTGAACAGCGCGTCACCGGTCAGACACTCTGAATGAACGCGAGACAGTACCGGCGTCTGCCCTGAAATGTCACCGTATACGAGCGCGACGTGATCTTGTCCGGTTGCCAGTTCTTCAAAACCCACCATCAGGAAATCGCCCCATGGGGTTGGCAGTTTGGCTTCTGCCACACGTTTAAGCTGCATGTGATTCTCCAGAGGAGGCTGACACGTTTCGTGTCTGTGCCCCATTTTGCTTTCTGTATTCGACTATTTTGCCACAAGCCCGGCAACTTCACCTAATCACCACCACGCTATACGAACGTTAAACGCACGATCCGACATCTCCACCAGAATGATGAAATTCAGTTATGATTGTGGTGCTTAGTCAAAAAGGAGAGGACATGCTTTCAATTGCCAGACGTACGGCCGCCGGGGCCGCCGTATTGCTAGTTATACCCCTTGTCGTTTGGTTCTCCGGCTGGATGTGGCAGCCTGGATATAACGAGACGTGGCTGAAAGCCTTATACTGGATAACCGAAACGGTTACCCAGCCGTGGGGGATTATTACGCATGTGCTGCTCTGTGCATGGTTTCTGTGGTGCCTGCGCTTTCGCCTTCGCGCGGCGCTGGTGCTGTTTGCCATTCTCGGTGGCGCCATTCTTGTGGGGCAGGGTGTGAAGTCATGGGTGAAGGATCGCGTGCAGGAGCCCCGTCCCTTTGTTGTCTGGCTGGAAAAAACGCACCATATTCCGGTAGATGAGTTCTACACTTTAAAGCGTAAGGATCGCGGGGCGCTTGTGAAAGAACAGCTTGCGGAACAGCAGGATATCCCGGCCTTTTTACGCAAACACTGGCAAAAAGAGACCGGCTTTGCCTTTCCTTCCGGTCATACAATGTTTGCTGCCAGCTGGGCGTTACTCGGCGTGGGGCTTCTGTGGCCGCGTCGGCGTACCCTCACGATTGCGATTTTGCTTGTCTGGGCAACAGGCGTAATGGGCAGCCGAATGCTGCTCGGGATGCACTGGCCGCGTGATTTGGTGGTGGCAACGCTGATCTCGTGGATTCTGGTGACGCTGGCGACCTGGCTTGCACAACGTTTTTGTGGGCCACTGACGCCGCCGCCGCAAGAGGAGCAAGAAATAGCCGAAAGGGAGTCTGGCGGAACCTGAAGGTTGATATTCCGCAATTTGACCATAAATCCATGAAGGGCGCGTCACTTTTTCCATTTCGCGCCCGCCACTAAAATGGTAGCTTATAAGGCTGATTGCAGTGAGTTGAACACGCTTTATACGCTCGAACCACATAACGGGAAGTCATGTGAAATATTTACTCATTTTCTTACTGGTACTGGCGATTTTTGTCATTTCAGTCACATTGGGCGCGCAAAACGATCAACAGGTCAGTTTCAACTATCTGCTGGCGCAGGGCGAGTACCGGGTGTCGAGCCTGCTGGCCGTGTTATTCGCAGCGGGTTTTGTCATTGGCTGGCTCGTATGCGGCCTGTTCTGGCTTAAGGTTCGTGTTTCTCTTGTTCGCGCTGAACGTAAAATTAAACGACTTGAACATCAACTTACGCCTGCGACTGACATTCCGGCGAGCTCTGGTGTGCCGGTAGTCAAGGAATAATCGAATATGCTGGAGTTGTTGTTTCTGCTTTTGCCTGTCGCCGCAGCCTATGGCTGGTATATGGGCCGCAGAAGCGCGCAACAAACAAAACAGGATGAAGCAAACCGCCTCTCCCGTGACTACGTTGCGGGGGTGAACTTCCTGCTGAGCAATCAGCAGGATAAAGCGGTCGATCTGTTCCTCGACATGCTCAAAGAGGATACCGGCACCGTAGAGGCGCATCTCACCCTGGGAAACCTGTTCCGCTCGCGCGGAGAGGTTGACCGTGCCATCCGTATCCACCAGACCCTGATGGAAAGCGCGTCGTTGACCTATGAGCAACGGTTGCTGGCCGTGCAGCAGTTGGGCAGAGATTACATGGCGGCGGGGCTTTACGATCGCGCTGAAGACATGTTCTCCCAGCTGGTGGATGAGACCGATTTCCGTATCGGTGCGCTTCAGCAGCTTCTGCAAATCTACCAGGCTACCAGCGACTGGCAAAAAGCGATTGATACCGCTGAACGGCTGGTCAAACTCGGCAAGGACAAACAGCGCGTCGAGATTGCCCACTTTTACTGCGAGCTGGCCCTTCAGCAAATGGGTAGCGATGACATGGATAAGGCCATGGCATTGCTAAAGAAAGGCGCCGCGGCCGATCGCAATAGCGCCCGCATCTCGATCATGATGGGGCGGGTCTTTATGGCAAACGGTGATTACGCCAAAGCGGTGGAAAGCCTGCTTCGCGTTATCGATCAGGACAAAGAGCTGGTCAGCGAAACGCTGGAAATGCTGCAAACCTGCTATCAGCAGTTAGGTAAGCAGGATGAATGGGTTGCGTTTTTGCGCCGCTGCGTTGAAGAGAACACCGGGGCTACCGCCGAGCTGATGCTGTCCGACGTCGTCGAACAGCACGAAGGGAGTGATACCGCCCAGGTGTATATTACCCGTCAGTTGCAGCGCCATCCGACGATGCGCGTCTTCCACAAGCTGATGGATTACCACCTCAACGATGCAGAAGAAGGGCGCGCTAAAGAGAGCCTGATGGTGCTGCGAGACATGGTGGGCGAGCAGGTGCGGAGTAAACCGCGCTATCGCTGCCAGAAATGTGGCTTCACCGCTTACTCGCTCTACTGGCATTGCCCTTCTTGCCGTGCGTGGTCCACCATTAAGCCAATCCGTGGTCTGGACGGGCAGTGATTTTTTAAAAGACCCCATTTTAGTTACAACATACTAATGGTTGTATCCATGCCGTCAGCAACGTGCGGTCTGTAGTTCAGCAGGAAAAGCATTCGATTCTGTTCATTTATGCCGATGGCAGGTAGAATGCACGCCGTTTATCTGTTCCGCGCCGCTGCGCGCCCATAGACGAAAAGGGCTGGTCATGACGTCTGTTACTTCCTCCACTTCCCGCGTAGTTACCGATTCTCCCGTTGTTGTTGCTCTGGATTACAATAACCGTGACGCCGCACTGGCCTTTGTTGATGGTATTGATCCCCGCGATTGCCGTCTGAAAGTCGGCAAAGAGATGTTTACGCTGTTCGGTCCGCAAATCGTTCGCGATCTGCACCAGCGTGGTTTCGACGTTTTCCTCGACCTGAAATTTCACGATATTCCTAATACCACTGCGCACGCCGTTGCTGCGGCGGCTGAACTGGGGGTGTGGATGGTTAACGTTCATGCTTCCGGCGGGGCACGGATGATGACAGCGGCGCGCGAGGCGCTGGTGCCGTTTGGCAATGACGCACCGCTTCTGATCGCCGTCACCGTCCTGACCAGTATGGATGAATCTGACCTGCGAGACCTGGGTGTGACGTTGTCACCAGCCGAACACGCGGAGCGTCTCGCACGCCTCACGCAACAGTGTGGCCTTGATGGGGTGGTCTGTTCCGCTCAGGAGGCGGTTCGCTTCAAAACCGAGTTAGGCCGCGACTTTAGGCTAGTGACGCCGGGTATTCGTCCGGCGGGCAGTGAGTCAGGGGATCAGCGACGCATCATGACGCCAGAGCAGGCGCTGATCGCCGGTGTAGACTATATGGTGATTGGTCGCCCGGTGACGCAATCTGCTCACCCGGCAGAGACCCTGAAAGCGATTAATGCATCACTGAAAAAGGGGGCATAATGCGTGACGCCAATAGTCGTCTGGTCTATTCAACGGATACCGGGCGCATCGAAGAGCCAAAAGAGAAAGCGGAACGCCCGAAAGGCGACGGCATCGTGCGGATCCAGCGCCAGACCAGCGGTAGAAAGGGCAAAGGCGTTTGCCTGATCACCGGCGTCGATCTGGATGATGCAGAGCTGATAAAACTCGCCGCTGAGCTTAAAAAGAAATGCGGATGCGGTGGGGCAGTGAAAGACGGCATTATTGAGATTCAGGGCGATAAACGCGATTTAATTAAATCGCTGCTGGAAGCTAAAGGCATGAAAGTCAAACTGGCGGGCGGCTAAAATAAATGAGCCACGGACATTGCCGTGGCTATTTTTTTTACGTGCGTTAGTCAGACCTGAAAATACAAAATATATTATTATATCGGTGAGAGCCGTTATGGTGATTATTTGCCCACCTGGTGACCGATAATACCACCTACGGCAGCACCACCTAACGTACCCAGCGTACTACCATCCGTTAACACTGCACCACCAAGCGCACCAGCACCGGCACCAATTGCTGTGTTACGGTCACGTTTAGACCAGTTAGAGCAAGCGCTCAGGGACATTGCTACAGTGATTGCCAGAACAGCGGCGGCTAATTTTTTGCTGGTAAAGGTCATAATACTTTCTCCTGAATTATCGATTCACGGAAAGGAATGCACTTTAAGTATAGACAATATCCATACTTAAATTCTGTTTCCGTGAAAGCTGGTCGCGCAGGCGTTTCATCATCACGCAGGTGATAGTCACTTCCTGTTATATCGCTAATATTAATTTTACGTATTTAGAAAGGTTTCAACAGGTAAAAACTCTTAAAGGAGGTATCGGAATAATCTCAGAGAAAGGTTGAAGTGCGCCCTTTATTCGGGCGCAGCAGGATAATCAGGCCGTTTTTTTCACAATATCAACAGTCAGACCATCCTGTTCTAATTGCTGGCGGTATTCCTCACGTAAGCGCTCATCCGTAATTACGCGGCTGAAGCGTGAAGAAGGCCCCATCGTATATGGGTGCACGGCGCCAAACTTAGAGCTGTCGGTCAGCACAATTGCTTCACACTCTTTGGCGAGCACGGCGTTAACCACATCGGAGCGCATCATGTCTCGGCCGGTAAAACCGGTGTCAGGCTGCCAGCCATCAATACCAATAAAGGCTTTGCTGAAGTGAACCTGCTGTACGTATTGACGCGTTAAAGGTCCCACCATGCTTTCGCTTTTCTTCTGGTAAATACCGCCCAGCAGGATCACCTCGCAACGAGTTTCCTTCAACAGGTGGGCGATATAGCTGCTGACGGTGATGATGGTAATGTCTTTTTGATCGGCAAGCGTGCGTGCAAGAAGGGCGTTACTACTGCCATTTTCAATAAAGACGGTCTCACCATTATTCACTAAGGATGCCGCGAACTCCGCCAGCTCCCGCTTGAGCGCATAATTGTTCATCATGCGGGTTTCGACATCGTCACTGTCCAGTGGAACGGCATAACCGTGCGCACGACGCAGGTAGCTCTGTTTTTCCAGAAGATTCAGATCCTGACGGATGGTGACTTCAGAAACGCCGGTGGCTTTAGCGAGATCGACCACGCTAACGCGCCCCTGATCGATCACCATCTGCAAAATGATTTGTTGTCGGGAATTCATAGCATCCATTTAAAAGACAAAGGCGGAAAAGACGTGGTTACACTTCCCACGGGGCTTTTGGTTGAGTGGAGTCTGGTGCGTTATTGGCGCCGTTCTCAGCCAGCAGTTCAGACTTGAGGATCTCAAGATTACGGATAGCAGAGTGATAATCACCCGCAACAAGAATATCCAGCACGGTATCGATACGCTGTGCCACGGCTGCTGCATCAATGTTAGACATAAGCTCACCCTGAAGCGAAAAGTTAATATTATCAATGATGCAGAAAATTGATTCAAAAGAGAAGGTAAAAAATGCAATAACCAAATTCGTTAAATGGAAGTGAGAAATTAAAACCCCGCAGGCTGCGGGTTCCAGGGGGCTATGAGTCTAAAACTGCGCTAACGGGCATTCCTGGCCTGATAGTGCTTTAGCCATCGCCCGAATTCGGCTGCGGGCATGGGCTTAGCAAAAAGATAACCCTGCCGTTCGTTGACGCCGTTCTTCGTCAGAAAGGCGTCTTCTTTCGCGCTCTCCACCCCTTCAGCTATGACCTGCAAATTCAACGCCTGGGCCACGGCGACTATCGCGCGCACCAGAGACTGTGAAATGGACTGCTTATGGATATCCCGCACGAAAGACTGGTCAAGCTTGATGGCATCGATAGGGAAGCGCGCCAGTTGCGACAGGGAAGAGTACCCGGTACCGAAGTCATCCAGATGAATTTGCGCACCCAGGCGACTAAACTGCTGGATCACCGAGAGGGCCAGCTCTTCATTTTCAATAAGACAGCTTTCGGTCAACTCCACATCAATCGGGCAGTATTCAAAATTCAGGTCTTTCAGCGCCTGCTTCAGGTCGCTGAATATGGTCTGGTCCGCCAACTGACGGGCAGAGACGTTGACCGCGACGCGCAGGTTGATCCCTTCGTCGCGCCATTTTGCCACCTGACGTACCACATCAAGCATAACCCAGCGGCCAAGGGGGACAATCAGCCCCGATTCCTCGGCGTAGGAGATAAATTCCATCGGCGGGATCAGGCCACGCTCTGGCGACTGCCAGCGCACCAGCGCCTCCAGGCTTCTGACTTCGCCGCGCCAGGTCATTTTCGGCTGGTAGTGGATCAGCAGCTGATCGTTATCCAGCGCCTTACGCAGGTTGGTATCCAGCCAGAGATATTCAAACACGCGCTGGTTCATCTCTGGCGAGAACACGCAGAATTTACCCCGGCCATTTTCCTTGGCGGTATACATGGCGGTATCGGCACTGCGAATGACGCTTTCGCGATCGGTACCGTGCTGGGGCGCAAGCGCGATGCCAAGCGAGCAGCCCGTGTAGACTTCAATCAGCCCGATGCGGAAAGGCTGGCGCAGCCGGGTCAGAATGCGCGACGCCAGGGCCTCCAGCGCGCCCTGCGAGGTATCGGTGGCCATCACGATAAACTCATCCCCGCCAAGGCGCGCCAGGGTTTGTCCTTCATCGAGGCAGCTCAGGATCGCCAGCGCAACGGCCTGGAGCAGCTGGTCGCCAAACATGTGCCCATAGGCATCGTTCACTTTTTTAAAGTTATCCAGATCGAGATAAACCACGCCCACCTGCGTTTCACCCCGGGCGGTGATGGCATCGGAGATCCGCTCATGGATGGCGTTTCGGTTAGGCAAACCGGTGATCGTATCCGTGTTGGCGAGAACGCGCAGGCGCTCCTGGGCCCGGCGCTCTTCCGTTATGTCGGTACCTGAACAGATGAGGAAAATTTCATTTTTCCCGCTACCGCTATGAACGAATTTATTTCTGAACAGAAACAGGCGTTGACCCTTGCGGGTCTTGATCCAGCGTTCGACTTCGTAGGAGCTGCCGTTACGAAAAAAACCGGTGATGTTGCGTTTGGAGGCCGCGGCTTCGCTGCGGCTCATAAACAGTTTGAACACGTTTTGCCCGATGACGTCCTGTTCTTTAAGTCCCGTATATTCTTCACTTAAGCGGTTAAAACGCTGAATGTTTCCGTTCTGGTCGAGGATCACGATCACGGAGTTCGCCTCGGAAACCACCTGCTCGGCGAAGGAGAGACCCTGCGCCAGATCGCGCGCTACGGAAGGGGTATCGTTCCAGGCGGATGCCGTTCCTGCCCACTCATTTTTGTTAATTTTACGCCCGACAAGATGAACGGGAACATCCACGCCGTACAAGGGGAGGGTCATGGCTATGCTGGAGGTGATCACGGTGAGCTGGCGAATCAGAGCGGCCTGCTCGTCCTCCAGCGCAACCACCTGAATGATGTCAGCGCTTTCGGTGGCAGCAAGATGCAGAGCGTTGCTGTCTGCTGTCAGTCGCCACCACGGGCTATGCGTACCCATGTAACGAAACAGCAAATTCTGCTCCTGATCGTCCATCATGTTTTCTCCCGCGGCTGCTGAGTAGCGCAAAATTATTCATTTGCAGTCGACAAGGACGACGCTCTTTTACTGTAGATAATTCTGGCGGAATGTGGCGGCGGGATACTGAAAAGTGTGAGTAAAAACGATGATATTGCGGGAGATAGTGCGGGAGAGAAGTATCGGCCATCCATTAAGAAGATGGCCGATATTCCAGGTGATTATCAGGCGACAGGGCGCGCGATAATGCTGCGGGTTTCCATGCGAACTTCAGCGATGGTGACATCAATCACGTCAGTGACCTTGTAAACCGTTTCGCCTTTAATTTGCACGGTCCCGTTTTCCTGGCTGCAAACCAGCTCGTCGCGAGCGGCATGCAGGAACGGGGCAGGGATAAAGGCTACGGCGCCATTATCCACCAGACGTACACGCATACCGCCTCGGCTGATGTCGATAATTTCAGCCGGGAAACGGGTGTCGGTTCCTGCCTTATCATTCAGGAAGCGCGCGTATAACCAGTCACCTACATCACGCTCCGCCATACGGTTCAGACGGCGACGCTCTGCCATCTGCAACGTTGTATCATCCTGTGGGCGGGCAACGGACTCTCCTTTAACGATCGCTTTCAGCAGACGATGGTTAACCATGTCGCCGTACTTACGGATCGGTGAAGTCCAGGTGGCGTACGCCTCAAGGCCGAGACCAAAGTGCGGGCCTGGCTCGGTGCTGATTTCCGCGAAGGACTGGAAGCGGCGAATACGGCTGTCAAGGAACCCTGACGGCTGCGCATCCAGCTCGCGGCGCAGTTTGCAAAAACCTTGCAGGGTCAGCACTTCCTCAGGATCGACGTGTACGTCATGGGTTTTCAGCAGGGCAGCCAGCGCTTCGGTGTTCGCCGGATCGAACCCGGTGTGCACGTTGTAAATGCCGAAGCCTAATTTGTCGCGCAGCACGCGTGCGGCACAAATGTTGGCGGAAATCATCGCTTCTTCAACGATGCGGTTGGCAATGCGGCGTGGCTCAGCGACGATGTTCAGCACTTCGCCTTTCTCACCCAGCACGAAACGGTAGTCAGGGCGATCCTTGAAGACCAGCGCGTGGGTCTGACGCCATTCGCTGCGGCTCAGGCAGACGCGGTGCAGCAGGCGAATTTGCGCGGCAATATTCTCAGAGTCAGGTGTCCAGTTGCCGGTGTTCTCCAGCCAGTTGGAGACGTTGTCATAGGCCAGCTTGGCTTTGGATTCGATGGTGGCGGCGAAGAATTCGATATCTTCTTCAATGGTACCGTCAGCCGCGATGGTCATGCGGCACGCCAGTACCGGACGCAATTCATGGGGACGGAGGGAGCAGAGGTCGTCAGAAAGTTCGCGCGGCAGCATCGGGATGTTGAAGCCCGGCAGGTAATTGGTGAACGAACGTACTTTGGCCATCTCGTCCAGCTTGCTGCCTTCGACAATCCATGCGGTAGGGTCGGCGATGGCAACGGTCAGATGCAGTTTGCCATCCGCGGCTTCTTCCGCGTACAGCGCGTCGTCCATATCCTCGGTGCTGGCGCTGTCGATGGTGACAAAGTCCAGCCCGGTCAGATCGCGACGCTCCAGGCCCTCGTCCTGCATTTCTGTCGCCACGCCATCCGGCGCTTCTTTTTCCAGGTTATGGCGCGCCAGCGTCACCCACCACGGCACGAAGTGGTCATCGCCAAAGGTGATGAACTGGGTCAGCTCGGCGTAAAAGCCGCGATCGCCTTTTAACGGATGACGGCGCATCTCAGCAACGGCCCAGTCACCCTCTACAAAATCATGCTCAACGCCACGCGCGGCGCGGCACGGAATAGCCTCTTTCAGGAGAGGATGATCCGGCACGATAGAGAGACGATCGTCTTTTTTATGCACTTTCCCGACAAAGCGGGTCAGGAAAGGCTCGATCAGTGCTTCCGGCTCGGCAGACTCTCGTTCCTTTTCGGTATGAATAACGGCCGAAATGCGGTCGCCATGCATCACTTTCTTCATTTGAGGTGGCGGAATGAAGTAGCTCTTTTGTCCGTCAACTTCCAGAAAGCCAAAGCCCTTTTCCGTGGCTTTTACGACCCCTTCTGCACGCGGCGTCTGGGAATGCAGTTGCTGTTTAAGCTGCGCAAGCAGCGGGTTGTCCTGAAACATAATGTTCTATTTTCGTAGCCATTGAGCGGCTGACAGTTTTACGCGATTCTCACTGCTACAGCAAGCGCTCTTTAGGTAAAGAGTACGGTTATTCCTCTCTGCCGAGCGCTACGCGCAGACGGTCCAGCCAGCCGTAAAACGCGTGCCGGGTGAGCAAATTAATGGCGGTTTCTGGCGAGATACCCGACTCGGTCAGGGGCGTTAACTGGGCGGCGCTAAAGCGATCCGGCGAAGCAACGAGCAGCGCTTGGGCGGCTGAGAGCATCGAAGAGGCGTGACCTTCGCTTTGCGGATAGTTAATCAGTATGTCGCCCGTCAGATTAAGCAGCATCGGTTCATGGCACAGCACCGGCGTGAGTGCCTGTAGCGCCGGTTCCGCCTGCCAGCGTGAGAGTGCCTCAAGCTGAAGCGCGCTGGCATATTTTAGTTCAACCGCAGGTAGCGTGGCGGCCCATCTGTGGAAGCTGACCGGTAGCGTATGAGGCTGTATGTGGTGTCCGGGCAGCCAGCGTACCGGGTGGCCGAGCAGCGCCTGAAACACCGCGACTACGCGTGCCTGAAAACCGATAAAACCGATGATCTGGTTGATAAGCACAATGTCATACGTTGTGAGCCCAACTTCATCAAGCTGGTGTTGGGCTTTGTCGTCGATGACATCCGGTGAGCTGGCTAACTGGCGGGCATACTGGGTGATTTCTGCAAGGCGTCGATTGCTTTCCCGGGAAGAGTCGGGGCCCGGGAGGGGAGCGAGCAGCGCCGCGTAGTGGTTACAGAGCCGCTGGACGCCACACGCCTGCGCAACCGTTAAGGCCGTGCTCAGCCTGTCGTAGGCGCTAAGCGTGTGCAGACGATTAACAGAAGTTTCAAGCGGGAACAGGAGGTCACAGAGAGCTCGGGCAGGCGAGAGCCAGCCAGCGCAGTTTGCGAGGATGTCTTCAGGTAGGGCTAAATCGAGCAAAAAACGATCGTCGACGTTAGCGGCTTCAGGCACCAGCGGCAAAACGTCCGTCTGCGAATGATTCGACTGGGTTTCATGATACCAGTGGCCTTTGCCGGAAAAACGGCGTTGTTCCATGGGCGTTCCTTGATCTCAAAATGGCGATCAATATCCTGGCGTAAGGTGGAGGAGGGGAAAAATATTGTTAGGTGATAACAAATAGCAGAACGGAATAACGACGTGCGGGAGGGGAGAAAACTCTCTTCCCAGGCGGGAAGAGAGTAACAGGCTTATTTGATTTCCAGCTCGTTCATTGCAGCGATGTTGAAGCCGCCGTCAACGTGAACCACTTCGCCGGAGATACCCGCAGAAAGGTCAGAGCACAGGAATGCCGCAGAGTTACCCACATCTTCGATGGTAACGGTACGACGAATCGGGGTAACCGCTTCGCAGTGTGCCAGCATTTTACGGAAATCTTTGATGCCGGAAGCAGCCAGGGTACGGATTGGCCCCGCAGAAATGGCGTTAACACGCACGCCTTCAGGACCCATTGCGTTCGCCATATAGCGTACGTTGGCTTCCAGAGATGCTTTCGCCAGACCCATCACGTTGTAGTTAGGGATAGCACGTTCTGCGCCCAGGTAGGACAGGGTCAGCAGGGCTGCGCCCGGGTTCAGCATCGCGCGGCAGGATTTTGCCATCGCAACGAAGCTGTAAGAGCTGATGTCGTGCGCGATTTTGAAGCCATCACGGGTAACCGCGTTTACGTAGTCGCCGTCCAGCTGGTCGCCTGGAGCGAAGCCGATAGAGTGAACAAAACCGTCGAATTTCGGCCATGCTTTTGCCAGTTCAGCAAACATGCCATCAATGCTTTCGTCTTGTGCAACGTCACATTCCAGAACAATGCTGGAACCCAGCTGCGCGGCAAATTCTTCAACACGGCCTTTCAGCTTGTCGTTCTGGTAGGTGAACGCCAGCTCAGCGCCTTCGCGATGCATAGCCTGTGCGATGCCATATGCGATGGACAGTTTGCTGGCAACGCCAGTCACCAGAATGCGCTTACCGGAAAGAAAACCCATAGCTTTAATCCTTATATTCATTGCTTATTTTGCCTTGTAATTCATAGCGTTACAGGCAGTATTTCAAAATCATTCGAAATTAGCTCGAAATTATAGCCCACTCACAGCCCCTTGTGTCACGATATTTCTCGCTTCAGGGCGTTGACTGGGCTCATGGAAGACGTTGAACTGACGCTTCATCATGCTGTTTCGTGCGTATTCCAGCAGTATATCACCGGGGGCTGGGTTCGCCTCATCCAACCAGAAGCTGGCCGGAAGCTTCACGCTTACAGGGGCGGATATTCATTCGCCGGCGAGGGGATTCGGGCAATCACCTTAATTTCAAAATCAAATCCGGCCAGCCAGTTAACGCCTATAGCCGTCCAGTTTGGGTAAGGAGGCTGCGGAAACGCCCGTTTTTTCGCCTCCATAATGACGGGGAACTGGTTTACAGGATCGGTATGAAACGTCGTGACATCAATCAAGTCGTCAAACGTGCAACCCGCGGCGGCCAGAGTCGCCTGTAAATTATCGAATGCCAGCTGCACCTGAGCGGCGAAGTCAGGTTCAGGCGTGCCATCGCTGCGGCTGCCGACCTGACCGGAAACAAATAACAGATCGCCAGAGCGAATGGCAGCTGAATAGCCATGCTCCTCATAAAGGGTATGTCGATTGGCAGGGAAGACAGGATTACGTGGAGGCATGGCAGTTCCTTTTCTGTCAGAGGTGTTGTTGTGGTTACTTAAGAGAAGTAACATACGCGATGTATGTGAAAAAATGTAATTCACATACGCCGCGTATGTCAAATTAAAAATACCGCCTTTATAGGAAGTTCTATGGCTACAAAACGTCGTGCTGAAACGGCTCAGGAAAATCGCGAAAAAATGATTCAGGCGGCACGGAAGGCTTTTGCTGAAAAAGGCTATGCCGCAGCGTCGATGGATGAACTGACGGCAAGCGTGGGGTTAACGCGCGGCGCGCTGTATCATAATTTTACCGATAAGAAAGGATTACTGGCGGCGGTAGTCGCGCAGATAGACAGCGAAATGGCGACCAACGCGAAAGCCGTTGCCGCAGCCGCAGACGATGACTGGGAGAGATTGCTGGCGGAAGGTATCGCCTACATCAACATGGCGCTCGTTCCGGAAGTTCAGCGTATTGTGCTGCTTGACGGCCCGGCCGTTCTGGGCGATCCGGCGCAATGGCCCAGCCAGAACAGCTGTCTTGAGTCGACCCGCCGGACCATCGAAAAATTAATCGAACGCAACGTGCTTAAAAAAATGGATGCAAAAGTCGCAGCCCATTTGCTAAACGGCGCTGCGCTGAATGCTGCCCTGATGATTGCCGCGAGCGATGAACCGCAGAAGACGCTGCCGCATGCCATTGAGGTGTTTACTCTGCTGGCAAGCGGGTTACGCAACGGCTAACGATCTTTCCGCCATGCGTCCGCCGTCAACGCTTCACCAAAGTGTCCGGCAATCAGGCGTTTTGTTAGATCGTGGAGCGGAGAGGCCAGCACGTCAGCGGTACTGCCGCGCTCAACCACTTCACCCTGGTGCATCACCAGCACCTGATCGCTGATGTGCTTCATCATGCCCAGGTGCTGAGTCACGTAGATATACGAGATCCCCTGCTTTTCCTGTAGCTCAAGCATCAGGTTGATGAGTTGCGAACGCATCGACATATCCAGCGACGCCAGCGCTTCGTCGGCGATAATCACCTTTGGGCGCAGGATCAGCGCGCGGGCCAGACCGAGACGCTGCTTTTGGCCCGGGGCCAGCATGTGGGGGTAATAGCTCACGTGGTCGGGCAGGAGGCCTACCAGACGCAGGGTTTCAACAATCCGTTTGCGACGCGCTTCCGGCTCCAGGTCGGTATTCAACCGCAGCGGGAAGTCCAGGATCTGGGAAATACGCTGGCGCGGGTTGAGGGACGTCGACGGATCCTGAAAAATCATCCGGATGCGCTGACTGCGGAAAGAGTAGTCACCAAATTCCAGAGGATGATCGTCAATCAGTATTTCACCGCCGCTCGGCTCTACCATGCCCGCGAGCATTTTTGCGAGGGTCGATTTGCCCGAACCATTTTCACCGATAATCGCCAGCGTCTGCTTTTCGCGCAGCGTGAAGCTCAGCGGTTTAACCGCTTCGACGGTCTGACGGTGAAACAGCCCTGTACGATAGCGAAAGGTCTTACTCAGGTTACGCACTTCCAGTAAGGTTTCGACCATTTCACTCTCTCTCCATGTTCAGCGGGAAATGACAGGCAAACAGATGGTTTTTCGGCCCTGTCAGGCGCGGTGTTTCAATACATTTACGCTGAGCATACGGGCAACGCGGCCCCAAACGGCAGCCAATGGGCAGCGACTCCAGCAGCGGGATCGCGCCGGGCAGGGTATTCAGACGGCTCTTGTGCGGCATCGCGCTGCCAAAGTCAGGGATCGCGCGAATCAGCGCCTGCGTGTAGGGATGATGCGGCATCGTCACCAGGTCTTCACTTGGCGCGGTTTCTACCGTCTGTCCGCAGTACATCACGTCAATTTTATCCGCCCACTTGCTGAGCATTTGCAGGTCATGGCTGATCAGCAAAATGGTGGTGTTGTTATTCTGATTCAGACGCGTGAGCAGGCGGAAAATCTGCGCCTGGGTCGTTGGCTCCATCGCGTTCGTGGGTTCATCCGCAATCAGCAGACGCGGCTGATTGGCCAGGGCGATAGCTATCATCACTTTCTGGCATTCACCGTCGGTCAGTTCATACGGAAAGCTACGCATTGCGTCTTTATGATCTTTGATCCCGACGCGGTGCAATAGCTCAACGGCACGGCGCTTACGCCAGCCGAAACGCTGCCACCAGCGGCCTTTATAGGTCCAGCCGGGAATGTTCTGCATCAGCTGTTTGCCCACGCGCTCGGACGGGTCAAGACAGGATTGCGGCTCCTGGAAAATCATCGAGACGTTATGGCCCACCAGCTTGCGGCGTTCGCGCGGTGAGAGACGCAACAGATCGATGTCGTCGAAGCGCATACGGTCGGCGGTGACGCGCCAGTTGTCTTTCGACACGCCGCAAATGGCTTTGGCGATCAGGCTTTTACCTGAACCGGATTCGCCCACCAGACCGCGTATTTCGCCTTCTGCAAGGGTAATGCTGATGCGATCCACGGCTTTAACCCAGCCTTCACCCGTTTTGATTTCGATGGTGAGGTTGCGGATATCAAGTAACGGCATTATTGCACCCCCGCATTGATTGCGCGGCGGATCCCATCGCCCAGCAGATTGATGAGCAGAACGCTCACCATAATGGCCGCGCCCGGCAGCATGACTGTCCACGGCGCAACGTAAATCAGCTCCAGCGCATCGCCGAGCATAGCGCCCCATTCCGGGGAAGGGAGCTGTGCGCCCAGGTCAAGAAAGCCCAGCGCCGCGATATCCAGAATCGCCATCGACAGGGCGCGGGTGATCTCCGTCACCAGCCCGGCGGCAATGTTAGGCAGCACGGCAAACCACAGAATATTGAACGTGGTGGCACCGTCCAGACGGGCGGCGACGACATACTCTTTCTCCAGTTCGTCGTGAACCAGGCTGTAAACCGAGCGCACCATGCGCGGCAGAATCGCCAGCCAGACGGCAAACATCGCGTGCGTCAGGTGCGGCCCCGCGAAGGCCACGACGATTATCGCCAGCAGCAGCGAAGGAATAGAGAGTAGGGTATCCAGAATATGGTTAAGCACGGCTGAGCGCAGCCCGTGGGTTGATCCGGCAAAAATACCCAGCGCCAGGCCGCAGATCGCCGCGGCAAGCGTCACCACAAATGCGCCGCCCACCGTGGGGGCCGCGCCGCTCAGCAGGCGGCTTAGCACGTCGCGTCCGAGATCGTCAGTACCGAGGAAGAAAGAAACCTCCCCGTAGCGCGACCATGACGGCGGTAAAAGCTGGTAGCCAAGGAACTGCTGATCGATGCCATACGGCGCAAACCACGAACCCAAAACGCACAGCAACACGAGGCCAATGCAGCCGTAAAAGCCGATCATTGCCGTGGTGTCGCCGTAAAAATTACGCCACACGGTACGTAGCGCACCAGGTGTGCGCTTTTCGCTGTAGACGTTATCGTAAGGCATACCATTCCTTATGCTTCAACGGGTTGGCCATGGCACCCAAAATATCGGAAACAACGTTAACAATAATAACCAGTGAGCCAATCACCATCACGCCGGCGGAGATAGCCGCATAGTCCTGCTGGCGAATCGCGTTGATCATCCAGCGCCCAAGGCCTGGCCAACTGAAGACCATCTCGGTGATCATCGCCAGCGTCAGCATGGTGGAGAATTGCAGCCCAAGACGGGGGATCACCGGCGGCAATGCATTGTGCAGCACGTGGCGGCGCAAAATCGTCAGACGAGACAGTCCGCGCGTGGCCGCGGCTTTAACATAGTTTTGCTCGAAGACTTCGATGGTGCTGATACGCATCAGGCGAATCACTTCGGTGGTGGGCGCGACGGCCAGCGTGAGCACTGGCAACACCATGTGGCGCAACGCGCTTACGATCATTTCATCGCGCCAGACCGAATCGGAAAGCCAGGCGTCAACGATGGCGAAGCCGCTCACCGTTTGCACGTTATACAGCAGATCAAAACGACCCGACACCGGCAACCAGCCCAGCGTCAATGAGAAGAAGAGGGTTAGCAGCAGCGCCAGCCAGAAGACTGGGATAGAGAAGCCAATTAAGGCAAGCGCGCTGATGAATTTATCCTGCCATTTATTGCGATAAATTCCCGCCAGCATCCCCACCGGGATCCCCACCATAAGGGCAAAGCCGAAGGCGAGTATACACAGCTCCATGGTGGCCGGGAACACCACCTTAAGCTGCTCGGAGATGAGCTGTCCGTTGATGCTGGACACGCCGAAATCCCAGTGCAGCAGGCCGTTAAACCAGAACAGCCAGGCGTCCCAGAGGGATGAGCCCTGAAGCGGAGCGTGCGGCGTAAAGTAGCTAAGGCTAAAGCCGACAAAGGTCAGAAGGAACAGGGTGACCAGCAGTAACAGCAGCCGACGCAAGGTAAAGATAATCATGGCTTTTTCACCTCTTGCTCTTTCTCACGGGTCACGCCCGCGAAGGAGGCGTTACCAAACGGGCTAAGTACCAGCCCTTTAATATCGTAACGGTAGGCCTGAAGGCGCAGGGAAGAGGCAAGCGGCAATACGGGAAGCTCTCTGGCCAGAATATTTTGCGCCTCATCATAGGCTTCAATGCGTGACGCAAGCTGCTGAGACGCCAGCGCTTTTTGCAGCACGGCATCAAATTCACGGTTACACCAGTGGGCGTAGTTGGTCTGGGAATTTATCGCCGCACAGCTCAGTAGTGGACGGAAGAAGCTGTCCGGATCGTTACTGTCGGTAGACCAGCCAGCCAGTGTTAAGTCGTGGTTCATGTCCATCAGACGCGCCTCCTGGAAACGGCCTTCGACCGGGACGATGATCACCTTAACGCCCACCTGCGCCATATCTGCCTGCAACAGTTCGGCGGTTTTCAGCGGGCTGGGGTTCCACGCCTGAGAGCTGGTAGGCACCCAAAGCTGTAGCGTCAGGTTTTCTGCCCCCAGCGCTTTAAGCTGTTCGCGCGCTTTCGCCGGATTATATTCCGTGATCTTCGCCTCGCCGTCATAGGCCCACGAGGCACGCGGCAGAATCGAGGCGGCGGTTTCCGCGGTACCGTAGTAAATCGACTGCATCAGACGCTGATTGTTGATCGCTAACGCCAGCGCATGGCGCACGGCCGGGTTATTCAGCGGCGGCTTATCAGTGTTAAATGCCAGATAAGCGATGTTCATCCCCGGGCGCAGGGTCAGGCGCAGGCGAGGGTCGTCGCGCAAAATCGTTAACTGGCTGGCCGCAGGCCACGCAAGGACATCGCACTCGCCGGTCAGCAGTTTAGAGAGACGGCCTGTTCCTCCTGAACCCAGATCAACGATAACCTGCGGCATCAGCGGTTTGCCGCGCCAGAAATTATCGTGACGTTGCAGGCGAATGTATTGTCCGGCGCGGTACTCAGCCAGCTGGAACGGCCCTGTGCCCACGGGCTCACGATCGAGGCGTTCCTGACGATCCTTTTTCGTCAGCTGATCCGCATACTCCGCTGACATGATGGAGGCGTAGTGCGTCGCCAGATGCCAGAGGAAGGAGGCGTCCGGGTGCGTCAGGCGAAACTCAACGGTGCGGTTATCCAGCTTGCGAACGCTTTTGACCGTGTCCGCGAATTGTAGACTGTCGAAATAGGGGAAGTTGCTGCCGTTGACGTTATGCCATGGATGATTGCGGTTGAAGATGCGCTGGAAGGTGAAAACCACGTCATCCGCGTTGAGCTTGCGGGTTGGCGTAAACCACGGGGTGTGCTGAAAAGCAACATCATCACGTAGACGGAAGCGGTATGTTGCGCCGTTATCCATCACTTCCCAGCTTTCGGCAAGCTCCGGAACCAGCCGATAGGTATAAGGATCGACGTCGAGCAGGCGATCGTAGAGCTGTGCGGCCAGCGTATCAACAATCAGGCCGCTCCCCGCTTTTTGCGGGTTGAAGGTATCAACTTGCCCGCTGACGCAATAGACGAAACCACTCTCACGAATATCAGGGGGCACAGCGCGATCGGGCGCAGCAAAGGCCAGATTGCTGAACAGACCGAGTGCAAACAGGGACGATAAAACCAGGCGCATAGTTTTTAAGGTTTTTAGATTCGATCTGCAAAGTGTATCGCACTTACGCCTGCTTCGTAAAAATGTCTGGGGGTAAGTGCTGATAATGTCAGCGCATTTGATGTTTTTTGAGCAATGCCCTTAACTGATGGTAGGTCAGACCCAGCAGTTCAGCCGCCCGTTTCTGATTATATTTCGCCTCTTTCAGGCTCTGTTCGAGCAGCTGCTGTTCCTGCTGATGCTGGAACTGGCGTAAATCGAGCGGCAACGCCGGACCCTGCTGGCGCGCTGCCGGAGCAGGGGCCTGTTTAACCTCGCGCCGAAACGGATCGAGTATAATGTTGTCCAGCTCGGACTCGCTGCTGCCATGACGGTAAACGGACCGTTCCACCACGTTTTTGAGTTCACGAATATTTCCCGGCCAGTGGTAGCCGAGCAGTGTCTCGGTGGCCTGTTCGCTAAAGCCCGGAAAGAGCGGCAGGCCCAGTTCCCGGCACATCTGAATGGCAAACTGATCGGCCAGCAGCATGATATCGCTACGTCGCTCCCGCAGCGGCGGCAGCTGAACGACATCGAAAGCCAGCCTGTCCAGCAGGTCGGCGCGGAATTTGTCCTCTGCCACCATCGCGGGCAGATCGGCGTTGGTGGCGCATACCAGGCGAACGTTGACCTGGAGCGGCTGACTACCGCCAACGCGTTCCAGTTCACCATACTCTATGACGCGCAGCAGCTTTTCCTGCACCAGCATCGGCGCTGTGGCCAGCTCGTCGAGGAAAAGCGTGCCGCCATCGGCGCGCTCAAAACGGCCGGGATGACGCTTTTGTGCGCCGGTAAAGGCGCCGGCTTCATGACCGAAAAGCTCCGTATCAAGCAGATTTTCATTCAGTGCCGCGCAGTTAAGCGAAATAAAAGGACCATCCCAGCGGCCAGACAGAAAGTGCAGGCGGTTAGCAATGAGTTCTTTACCGGTTCCACGTTCCCCGATGATTAGCACTGGTTTATTCAGCGGCGCGAGGCGTGACACCTGTTCAATCACTTCCAGGAAGCTGTTCGCTTCGCCAAGCAAATTGTCTTTGTATTCAGCCATGATGAAATTAACCACTCCTTAGTGATATTCACCAGGTGAGAATAGTCTCTGGCTGGATGAATATCAATCAGAATCAATAAAATCAATAAGATAAAAACTTGGCACGGGAATTGTATTTACTACACAGCAGGGCATCGCCCGATAACAGAACTATGAGGATTGAATTATGGGTATTTTTTCTCGTTTTGCCGACATCGTGAACGCCAACATCAACTCGCTGCTGGAGAAAGCGGAAGATCCGCAGAAGCTGGTGCGCCTGATGATTCAGGAAATGGAAGACACGCTGGTTGAAGTACGCTCCACCTCCGCCCGCGCGCTGGCAGAGAAAAAGCAGTTAACGCGTCGTATCGAGCAGGCGACTGCCCAGCTCAACGAGTGGCAGGAAAAAGCTGAACTGGCGCTGCGCAAAGATAAAGAAGATCTGGCCCGCGCTGCGCTGATTGAGAAGCAAAAGCTGACCGAGATGGTTGCCACGCTGGAACATGAAGTGACGCTGGTGGATGATACCCTGACCCGCATGAAGAAAGAGATCGGTGAGCTTGAAAATAAACTCAGCGAAACCCGTGCGCGTCAACAGGCGCTGGCGCTGCGCCATCAGGCTGCAAGCTCGTCCCGCGACGTGCGTCGCCAGCTGGACAGCGGCAAACTGGATGAAGCGATGGCGCGTTTCGAATCGTTCGAACGCCGTATCGACCACATGGAAGCGGAAGCCGAAAGCCACAGCATCGGTAAGCAGAAAACCCTCGATCAGCAGTTTGCTGACCTGAAAGCCGATGATGAAATTAGCGAGCAGCTGGCTGCGCTGAAAGCCAAAATGAAACAAGATAACCAATAATAATTCCTGCGGCACCTGAGCGTGCCGCATCGCAAGACAAGGAGTACACATGAGCGCGCTTTTTCTGGCAATACCCCTGACAATTTTTGTGCTGTTTGTTCTGCCCATCTGGTTATGGCTGCACTACAGCAACCGCACTTCACGCGGTGAGCTGTCGCAGAGTGAACAGCAGCGGCTGGCGCAGCTCTCTGCTGAGGCAAACAAAATGCGCGAACGTATTCAGGCGCTGGAAGCTATCCTGGATGCGGAACACCCGAACTGGAGGGAGCGTTAATGGCTGGACTGAATCTGAATAAAAAACTGTGGCGCATTCCACAGCAGGGCATGGTACGGGGCGTTTGCGCCGGGCTGGCACACTATCTGGATGTCCCGGTAAAACTGGTGCGCGTGGTCACCGTATTGTCGATTTTCTTCGGCCTGGCCTTTATCACTCTTGTGGCATACATCATTCTGTCGTTTGTACTCGATCCTATGCCGGACGGTGAACTGGATGCAGAGAACACGCCTACCAGCAGCGATCTTCTCAATGCGGTAGACGAGCAGCTGAGCGCAGGGGAGAAGCGATTGCGTGAGATGGAACGTTACGTCACCTCCGATACCTTTACGCTGAGAAGTCGTTTTCGTCAGCTTTAAGAGAGAACATACATGAAACAAAACTGGCAACAGGCCGGTCAAAAGGTAAAACCCGGCCTGAAAATCGCAGGTAAACTGGTTCTGATGACGGCGTTACGTTATGGTCCGGCGGGTGTGGCGGGCTGGGCGATCAAGTCTGTTGCCCGTAAGCCGGTCAGAATGGTGCTGGCGGTCGCACTGGAGCCGCTATTAAAGAAACTGGCGAAACGCGTTTCCCGCCGCTACTTTTCACGCTAATCCCTCGCACAAAAGCCCTTTCTCATTCAGAGAGAGGGCATGAATTTCCCCTCTGCTTTTTCTCGTTCTTTGCGGCAGCTCACATTACTGCGTTGCGCTGCTTTGAGAATGCCTTTTTCAGCCCACAGGTGCGTTGACAGATATTTTTCATGGGAGTAGATTGCCACTCCGTGGGACCGCTACCATGGAAAATAAAGTGAACGCAAAAATTAAAAAACTCATCAATCATATTTACGGTGAATCATTTTCAGATGCACACCTGAACGTGTTATTAACGAAGCTTGAACAGGCGGCGGATAATATTACGGAAAAGCGTAAGTCAGGCTGGGATGAAAAAGACGTTGTTCTGATTACCTATGCCGATCAGTTCTCCGCGAAAGGGGAGGACGCATTGCCGGTATTTACCCGGTTCTATAATCAATGGCTTTCTCGCACGTTTTCCCATGTCCATCTTTTACCTTTTTATCCGTGGTCGTCAGACGATGGTTTTTCCGTTATCGATTATCACAACGTTGCACCTGAAACGGGTACCTGGCAGGATGTTGCGGAATTAAAGCAGTCAGCCAGCTTAATGTTTGACTTCGTTTGCAACCATATGTCAGCGAAAAGCGAATGGTTTGCTCATTATCTGGCGCAGAAGCCTGGCTATGAAGATTTCTTTATTTCAGTCGACCCCGAAACCGATTTATCTGCGGTGACGCGTCCACGTGCCTTGCCGCTGCTGACGCCGTTTACGCTGAATGATGGCAGCGTTCGTCATCTGTGGACCACATTCAGTGAAGACCAGATCGACCTTAACTTCGCCTCGCCGCAGGTGCTGATTGCCATGGTGGACGTACTGCTCCATTACCTCGCAGAAGGGGCGCGTTACATCCGACTGGATGCGGTCGGTTTTATGTGGAAGATACCCGGAACAAGCTGCATCCATCTGGAACAAACCCATTGCCTTATCCAGTTGTTCCGCGCCATTACGGATGCCGTTGCACCCGGAACGGTGATCATCACTGAGACAAATGTTCCGCACAAAGACAATATCTCTTACTTCGGTGATGGTGAAAATGAAGCCCAGATGGTCTATCAGTTCTCCTTACCTCCGCTGGTGCTGCATGCCGTTCATTGTCAGGATGTTAAAGCCCTCAGCCAGTGGGCGGGGTCGCTGGCGTTGCCTTCTACACACACCACCTGGTTTAATTTCCTGGCCTCGCATGATGGTATCGGTTTGAACCCGCTGCGCGGCATTCTTCCGGAATCAGAGATCCTCTCGCTGGTCGAGAAGCTCCAGCAGGAAGGCGCGCTGGTCAACTGGAAAAATAACCCTGACGGAACGCGAAGCCCCTACGAAATTAATGTTACCTATCTTGATGCCTTAAGTTTACAAGACAGTTCAGACGATGAGCGCATTGCACGGTTCATCCTCGCGCATGCTGTGTTGTTAAGTTTTCCAGGCGTACCGGCCGTTTATATTCAGAGTATTCTTGGTTCGCGTAACGATTATGAAGGTGTTGAACGCCTCGGCTATAACCGCGCGATTAACCGGAAAAAATACACGGCGGGGCAGATCGATAGCGAACTGAATAATAAGAAGAGTATTCGTTATCAAATTTATTCTCGTTTGAGTGAGCTTATCGCTATTCGTCGCGGGGAAAGCGCATTCCACCCAGACAGTCAGGCTGTTTTCGACACAATGGGTAAACAAATTCTTAAAATTATCCGTGTTGCTGAAAATGGCGAACGTATTACAGCATTATTTAATTTTAGCAATAAAATGCAGACCGTTTATGAGCAAACGCTATCTGGTAAAGAATTACTATCAGGACAATATATTAGCGGTACGGATCTGACCCTCAATCCATGGCAGGTAATGTGGATTAAAGAAAACTAAAAAGGACCCTAAAATGAAAATGCCCAAAATTGTGCTGTTATCAGCACTGGTTTCGTGCGCCCTGTTAACAGGCTGTAAGGACGATAAAGCATCTCAGGTCACCATTGAGTTTATGCACTCTTCGGTGGAACAGGAACGCCAGGCGGTGATAACAAAACTGATCGAGAAATTCGAGAAAGAGAACCCGTCGATTACGGTGAAGCAGGTACCCGTTGAAGAAGATGCCTACAACACCAAGGTCATTACGCTGGCCCGTACCGGTGCGCTGCCGGAGGTGATAGAGATCAGCCATGACTATGCCAAAGTCATGGATAAAGAGCAGCTTCTGGATCGTGATGCCATCGGCCGCGCCATCAAGGCGGTGGGCGAAGAGACATTTTACGACGGCATTTTACGCGTGGTTCGCACGGAAGATGGCAGCGCATGGACGGGGGTGCCGGTTAGCGCCTGGCTGTCCGGCATCTGGTATCACAAAGATGCCCTCGGGGCCGCGGGTATTGAAGAGCCGCACAACTGGGACCAACTGCTGAAAGCCAGTCAGGCGCTCAACGATCCGGCTAAAAAACATTACGGTATCGCGCTTCCAACCGCAGAAAGCGTTATGACCGAGCAGGCCTTCTCGCAGTTTGCCTTGTCGGGCGGCGCCAACGTCTTTGATGCAAACGGCAACGTGGAAATCGATACCCCTGAAATGTCGAAAGCGCTGGCATTTTATAAGGCGCTGGCCGCGACCACGATGCCGGGTTCGAACGATGTCATGGAGATCAAAGACGCCTTCATGAACGGCTCTGCGCCTATGGCCGTGTACTCCACCTATATCCTGCCTGCGGTCTACAAAGATGGCTCGCCGGCCAACCTGGGCTTCGTGGTGCCGACGGAAAAATCCTCCGCCGTCTACGGCATGATTACCTCGTTGACCATCACCACCGGTCAGACCGAAGAAGAAACGCAGGCCGCCGAGAAATTTGTCATCTGGATGGAGCAGGCTCAGAACGCCTCTGACTGGGTCATGATGTCTCCGGGTGCCGCGCTACCGGTCAACAAACTCGTGGTGGGCACAGATTCCTGGAAAAACAACGACGTGATCAAGGCCTTTGGTCAACTGCCATATGAGCTGATTGCGCAGTTCCCGAACGTCCAGGTGTTTGGTGCCGTGGGCGACAAAAACTTTACCCGCATGGGAGACGTTACCGGGTCCGGCATTATCAGTTCCATGGTGCATAACGTGACGGTGGGTCAAAAAGATCTCAATGCGACGTTAAGCAACAGCCAGAAAAAACTGACTGACCTGACATCACAACGATAGGAGCGCTTTGCGAAGGGAATTATGAAGACGTTGTTTTCTGGTCGTTCAGATATGCCTTTCGCCATGCTGCTGTTGGCCCCCAGCCTGATTTTGCTGGGGGGCCTGGTAGCCTGGCCAATGATTTCCAACATTGAAATCAGTTTTTTACGTTTACCGTTGAACCCGCGTATTGATGCGGCGTTCGTCGGCCTGGATAACTACATTCGCATTTTGGGCGATGCCGCGTTCTGGCACTCCCTGTGGATGACGTTCTGGTACACGGCGCTGGTGGTGATCGGCAGCACCGGGCTGGGGCTGGCCGTGGCGATCTTCTTTAACCGTGAATTCCGTATGCGGAAAACGGCGCGTTCGCTGGTGATTCTGTCCTACGTGACGCCGTCTATTTCCCTGGTGTTTGCCTGGAAATACATGTTCAACAACGGCTACGGGATTGTGAACTATCTGGGCGTTGACCTGCTGCATCTCTATGACCAGGCACCGCTGTGGTTCGACAATCCGGGCAGCAGCTTTGTGCTGGTGGTGCTGTTCGCCATCTGGCGCTACTTCCCGTATGCCTTTATCTCGTTCCTCGCGATTTTGCAGACCATTGATAAATCACTGTACGAAGCGGCAGAGATGGATGGCGCCAACGCCTGGCAGCGTTTCCGCATCGTCACGTTGCCCGCCATCATGCCGGTGCTGGCAACGGTGGTCACGCTGCGAACCATCTGGATGTTCTACATGTTCGCGGATGTTTATCTGCTGACCACGAAGGTCGATATTCTGGGCGTGTATCTCTACAACACGGCCTTCGCATTCAATGACCTGGGTAAAGCGGCTGCGATCTCCGTTGTGCTGTTTGTGATCATCTTCGCCGTCATTCTGCTGACCAGAAAAAGGGTAAACCTCAATGGCAACAAATAAACGCGTACTGGGCCGCATCGGTTTTTATCTGGGGCTGGCGGTATTTCTGATTATCACGCTATTTCCGTTTTTTGTGATGTTAATGACGTCGTTCAAAAGCGCGAAAGAGGCGATATCGCTGCATCCGACCATTCTGCCGCAGGAGTGGACGCTTCAGCATTACGTCGACATTTTTAACCCGCTGATTTTCCCGTTTGTGGATTACTTCCGTAACAGCATGGTGGTGTCGCTGACCTCCTCAGTCATTGCGGTGTTTCTCGGCACACTGGGCGCTTATGCGTTGTCCAAACTGCGCTTTAAGGGGCGCGCGACGATCAATGCGAGCTTTTACACCGTCTATATGTTCTCCGGGATCCTGCTGGTGGTGCCGCTGTTCAAAATCATCACCGCGCTTGGCATTTATGACACCGAGCTGGCGCTGATCGTCACCATGGTGACCCAGACGTTACCGACAGCGGTCTTTATGCTGCGCAGCTACTTCGACACCATCCCGGACGAAATTGAAGAAGCCGCCATGATGGACGGCCTGAACCGCCTGCAAATTATCTTCCGCATCACCGTGCCGCTGGCGATCTCTGGCCTGGTGTCGGTCTTTGTGTACTGCTTCATGGTGGCGTGGAATGACTATCTGTTCGCCTCCATTTTCCTGTCCAGCGCCAGTAACTTCACGTTGCCGGTTGGGCTGAACACGCTCTTCAGTACGCCAGATTACATCTGGGGCCGAATGATGGCGGCATCGCTGGTGACGGCGCTCCCGGTCGTCATTATGTATGCCCTGTCTGAACGTTTTATTAAAAGTGGTTTGACCGCCGGCGGCGTGAAGGGCTGAGGCGGCCGATTTTAACAAGGAGTGAGTCATGAAAAAATTAGTTGCGACAGCGCCCCGTGTAGCGGCGCTGGTGGAATACGAAGATCGTCCTGTTGCAGCGCATGAGGTGAAAATTCGCGCCCGTTATGGCGCGCCGAAGCACGGCACCGAAGTCGTAGATTTTCGCGCGGCAAGCCCGTTCATTGATGAAGAGTTCAACGCCGAGTGGCAGATGTTTACCCCACGTGAAGAAGGGGCAGCGCGCGGCATCGAATTTGGCAAATTTCAGCTGGGGAACATGATCGTCGGCGACATCATCGAGTGTGGCGCAGACGTGACGGCATACCAGATCGGCGACAGCGTCTGCTGCTACGGCCCATTGCAGGAGACGGTCATCGTCAACGCGGTGAACAACTATAAGCTGCGCAAAATGCCGCAGGGCGCGTCGTGGAAAAACGCCGTTTGCTACGATCCGGCGCAGTTCGCCATGAGCGGCGTGCGTGACGCTAACGTCCGCGTGGGGGATTTCGTTGTGGTTGTCGGGCTGGGCGCGATTGGCCAGATCGCCATTCAGCTGGCGAAAAAGGCCGGTGCGTCCGTAGTAATTGGTGTCGATCCTATCGAACATCGCTGTGACATCGCCCGCCGTCACGGTGCTGACCACTGCCTGAACCCAATCGGTACCGATGTCGGTCTTGAAATTAAGAAACTGACCGGCAAACAGGGTGCGGATGTGATCATCGAAACCAGCGGTTTTGCGGATGCGCTGCAATCTGCGCTGCGCGGGCTCGCCTACGGCGGCACGATCTCTTACGTGGCGTTCGCCAAACCGTTTGCGGCGGGCTTCAACCTGGGCCGCGAAGCGCACTTCAACAACGCGAAGATTGTCTTTTCCCGCGCGTGCAGTGAACCGAACCCGGACTATCCGCGCTGGAGCCGCAAGCGCATTGAAGAGACCTGCTGGGAACTACTGATGAACGGTTATCTCAACTGTGAGGATCTCATCGACCCGGTCGTCACCTTTGCCACTAGCCCCGACAGCTATATGAAGTATGTCGATCAGCACCCGGAACTGAGCATCAAAATGGGCGTCACTTTTTAAGCTAAGGAAAGCAAATCATGAAGATCGCAACACAAAACCAGGCCTTTTTCCCAACCAATATCATGGAAAAATTCAAATACATCAAAGCGATGGGTTTTGATGGCTATGAAATTGATGGCCGCCTGCTGGTGGAAAATCTCGATGAAGTGAAAGCCGCTATTAAAGCCACCGGCCTGCCGGTTACCACGGCGTGTGGCGGATACGACGGCTGGATCGGGGATTTCATCGAAGAACGCCGTTTGAACGGTTTACAGCAGATTGAACGCATACTGGAAGCCCTGGCTGAAGTGGGCGGAAAGGGGATTATCGTGCCGGCTGCCTGGGGGATGTTTACCTTCCGTCTGCCGCCAATGACCTCGCCACGCAGCCTGGACGGTGACCGCAAGGCGGTTAGCGCCTCCCTGCGCTGGCTGGATGAAGTAGCGGCGCGCACCGGCACTACCGTTTACCTGGAGCCGCTGAACCGCTACCAGGATCATATGATCAATACCCTGGCCGACGCGCGTCGTTATATCGAAGAGAACGGCCTGAAGCACGTGCAGATCATCGGTGATTTCTATCATATGAACATTGAAGAAGACTCGCTGACGGATGCGCTGCATCAGAACCGCGATCTGCTGGGCCATGTGCATATTGCTGACAACCACCGCTATCAGCCGGGCAGCGGCAGCCTCGATTTCGCCAGCCTGTTCGATCGGCTGCGTGCCGATAACTATCAGGGTTATGTGGTGTACGAGTGCCGGGTTCGTGCCGACGATCCGGCCAAGGCCTATCAGGACTCACTCAATTACCTGCGTGAATGCTAAGGATGACGAGCGTGATGAGTGCTTCTACACCTTTGCCTCTGCGCGTCGCCATCATTGGCGCCGGGCAGGTTGCAGACAAAGTGCATGCCTCGTATTACGCCACGCGCAGTGATGTTCAAATGGTGGCTGTCATGGACAGCCGCCCTGAACAGGCACAGGCGTTCGCGGAACGTTATGCTATTCCATCGGCATGGCAGGACGCTCACGAGATGTTGCAGACAGTAAAACCGGATGTGGTAAGCGTCTGTTCGCCTAATCGGTTCCATTTTGAACACGTCATGGCGGCCCTCGAAGCGGGTTGTCATGTGATGTGTGAAAAGCCGCCGGCAATGACGCCGGAACAGGCCGACCAGATGCGTATTGCGGCGCGTAAGGCAGGAAAAGTCCTCGCGTATGATTTTCATCATCGCTTTGCCCTGGATACCCAGCTGCTGCGTGATGCGGTGATGAACGGCACGCTCGGCGAAGTCTACTTTAGCTCGGCGCAGGCGCTGCGCCGCTGCGGTGTACCGGGATGGGGCGTATTCACCAACAAATCGCTCCAGGGTGGCGGACCGCTTATTGATATTGGCATTCATATGCTGGATGCCGCCATGTACGTCCTGGGTTTCCCGGCGGTAAAGCGGGTGACCGCGCACAGCTTCCAGAAGCTGGGGAACCGGAAACACAGCGGCCAGTTTGGCGAGTGGGATCCCGCGCAGTTTACCGTAGAAGATGCCCTGTTTGGCACGATCGAGTTCTGCAACGGCGGCGTTCTGCGTCTGGATACCTCCTTTGCGCTTAATATCCGCGAGCAGTCCATCATGAACGTCTCTTTCTGCGGTGAAAAGGCGGGCGCAACGCTGTTCCCGGCGCATATCTATAACGACGAAGCCGGTGTTTTGGAAACCCTTGCCCAGCGTGAAGAGGCGGACGATCGGCGCCATCTGCGCAGCATGGATGCCTTCGTGCGGCATGTGCTGGGAGAGTCCGTGATGATCGCTGACGCAGAGCAGGGACTGGTTATTCAACAGCTTGTCGCCGCGCTTTATGAATCCGCAGAAACAGGGGAAAGCGTGACATTATGCTGAACGTATCTGTATTAACCGATCCGGGATTTTGTCCTCACAGCCTGAATAAATATGCCTCTGTCATGACCTGCGGCAATGGCTACATGGGCATTCGCGCTGCGCATGAAGAAGATTACACCCTGCAAACCAGGGGCATGTATCTTGCCGGCCTTTATCATCGTGCGGGTCGCAACGAGACCACTGAATTGGTCAACCTGCCGGATATCACCGGTATTGATGTTGAGCTGGACGGCGTCAATTTCACCCTTCTTTCAGGGGAAATACTTGAGTGGCAGCGCGAGCTGGCCTTTGCCAACGGCGAACTGCATCGCAACGTTGTCTGGCGTTCACCCAACGGCAAACGCTATCGGCTGGAGAGCCGCCGTTTTGTGTCGCTGGACCAGCTACCTTTAGTGGCTATTCAGCTCGCAATCACCCCCCTTGATGCCTCCGCGCAGGCCGTGCTGAAAACCGGCATTGATGCGACGCAGACGAATAGCGGCAGACAGCATCTGGATGAACTCTCGGTCAGAGTCTTTGACCAGCACTACATGCAGGGCGTTTATGAAACGCAGGACCGGGCGTCTGAGATTGTGATTTCGGCGTTTTGCCAGCTCTCGACGAAGAGCGACAGCTGCTTCACCGCCAAAAATCGTCGGCTCAGCGTGCATCATTCGCTGACGATTGCTCAGGGTGACACTGTCACGCTTGAGAAGATCGTCTGGGTAACGCATCGCAGCGATAAAGCGCTGTCGCAGGAAACTTTAGCACGTAACGCGCTGGCCGATCTCAAAGTCTGTGCGGCAAGAGGTTACGAGGCGCTGCGTGAGAGCTCAGCGTATGCCTGGAAAGACGTCTGGCGCGACGCCCGTGTGGAAGTGGCTTCCACGGAGCAACAGGATCAGCTGGCGCTGGATTACGCCGTCTGGCACCTGACGACAATGACGCCAGCCCATGATGAGCGAAGCAGTATCGCCGCAAAAGGGCTGACGGGTGAGGGGTACAAGGGGCACGTCTTCTGGGATACCGAAATTTTCCTGCTGCCGTTCCATCTATTTACCCGTCCAAAGATTGCCCGCAACCTGCTGCGCTATCGCTGGCTAAATCTCTCAGGCGCCCGTGAAAAAGCACGTCGTAACGGCTGGCCGGGCGCGCTGTTCCCGTGGGAAAGCGCCGCCAGCGGACAGGAAGAGACGCCTGAGTTCGCGGCAATCAACATTCGTACTGGGGTTCGCCAGAAGGTGGCTTCCGCACTCGCTGAACACCATATCGTGGCAGATATCGGCTGGGCCGTCGTCGCTTATTGGCATGCGACGCATGATGATGCCTTTATGCGTCACGAAGGCCTGACGTTGCTGATGGAAACCGCTTCGTTCTGGATGGGCCGCGCGACGGAGGTCAATGGTCGTCTGGAGATCCTTGACGTGATCGGACCGGACGAATACACCGAGCATGTCAACAACAACGCCTACACCAACTACCTGGCCTGGCACAACGTGGCCTGCGCGCGCCAGTTTATGGCGATGTTTGGGCGTGACGATGCGCGTTTTACGGAAAATGCCGAGACGTTTCTGGCGCGTTTGTGGTTACCGGAGGCCGACGCAGAAGGTGTGATCCCGCAGGATGATACCTTTATGACAAAACCGGCTATAGATCTGAGCCGTTACAAGGCTAAAGCGGGTAAACAGACCATTCTGCTCGATTACTCCCGCGCGGAAGTGAACGAGATGCAGATCCTGAAGCAGGCCGATGTCGTGATGCTTAACTACCTGCTGCCGGAACGGTTTACGCCGCAGCAATGTGCCGCCAATCTGGCGTTCTACGAGCCGCGCACGATTCATGATTCGTCGCTGAGTAAAGCTATCCACGGCATTGTGCTCGCGCGCTGCGGTGACACCGAGGGGGCCTATGCGTTCTGGCATGACGGTATCGCCATCGATCTGGGGGACGACCCGCACAGCAGCGATGACGGTATACATGCTGCGGCCACCGGCGCGATCTGGTTGGGGGCGATTCAGGGGTTTGCCGGGATGCACATTAGCGACGGGGAACTGCATCTTGCGCCGAAGCTGCCCGCTCACTGGCGGAAACTCGCCTTCCCGCTGCGGTGGCGGGACGCAACAATGCACATCACCTTTGAAGATGATCTGTTAACCATTAAAACTACCGCACCCGTCACGTTGACGCTGTGGGGTCAAACGCTGAACGTATCGGGGCGGAAGGTATATGCGCATCAGGACTTTCCTGCACCTGTTAATGGGACCGCTACCAAGGAGGGGCGCCATGATGCTTAACGCTGTTGTATTCGATCTGGACGGGGTGATCACCGATACCGCGCACCTTCACTTTCTGGCCTGGCGTGCCGTGGCCCAGGAGATCGACATCACCTTCGACGAAGTCTTTAACGAACAGCTAAAGGGGATAAGCCGCATGGATTCGCTCCAGCGCATCCTGAAGCACGGCGGGAAAGCGGGGATGTTCAGTGAGGAGCAGTGTCTGGCGCTTGCAGCCAGGAAAAACGCCCTCTATGTCCAGTCGCTGGCGTCTCTGACGCAGGATTCGCTGCTTCCGGGTATTCGCGAGGTGCTGGCGGATATTCGTGCTGCGAAGGTCAAAATTGGGCTGGCATCCGTATCGCTTAACGCCCCGGGGATATTGCATGCGCTGGGTATTCATCAGGCCTTCGATTTTTGCGCCGATGCCTCCCGGATCCACCGCTCAAAGCCGGACCCGGAGATCTTCCTCGCGGCATGTAAAGGACTGAACGTGCGTCCTGAAGAGGCCATCGGTATCGAAGATGCCGCCGCGGGGGTGGAAGCGATCAACGCCGCAGGAATGCTGTCGGTCGGGATTGGACCTGGCCTGGACCATGCGGGATTACAACTTCATTCAACGCAGGAACTGACCTGGGAACGCCTGACGGCGTTCTGGGCAGCCCGGGCGTATTGATAAGGAATTTACAATGGCTCAACTGTCTCTGAAACACATTCAGAAAATCTATGATAACCAGGTCCACGTGGTTAAGGATTTTAATCTCGAAATTGAGGACAAAGAATTTATTGTCTTCGTCGGTCCATCGGGCTGTGGTAAATCCACGACGCTGCGAATGATTGCCGGACTTGAGGAGATCAGCGCAGGTGAACTGATTATTGACGGGGTTTGCATGAATGATGTTCCCGCCAAATCCCGTGATATCGCGATGGTTTTCCAGAATTATGCGCTCTATCCGCATATGACGGTCTACGACAACATGGCGTTTGGCCTGAAGATGCAAAAAATTGCCCCCTCCATCATTGAAGAACGCGTTAGCTGGGCAGCCCAGATCCTGGGCTTACGGGACTATCTCCAGCGTAAGCCCGGCGCGTTGTCCGGCGGCCAGCGCCAGCGCGTGGCGTTAGGCAGGGCGATAGTGCGTGAAGCCGGGGTTTTCCTGATGGATGAACCGCTGTCAAACCTTGATGCCAAGCTTCGTGTGCAGATGCGCGCTGAAATCAGCAAGCTGCACCAGAAGCTCAATACCACCATGATTTATGTGACGCACGATCAGACGGAAGCCATGACCATGGCGACCCGCATCGTGATTTTAAAAGACGGCATCATCCAGCAGGTGGGCGCGCCGAAACAGGTGTACAACGAACCTGCGAATATGTTCGTGGCAGGGTTCATTGGTTCCCCGGCGATGAACTTTATTCGTGGCGCGATCGACGATCGCTATTTCGTGACGGAAACGCTGCGACTGGAGATCCCGGAAGATAAGCTCGCCGAACTGAATGCGCAGGGTTACCAGCGTAAAGCGGTCGTCTTTGGGATCCGTCCTGAAGACATTCTTACTCTACAGCGTAGCGATGAAAACGTTACGGCGAAAATCAGCGTCGCTGAACTCACCGGGGCAGAATTTATGCTGTATGCCACCGTGGGTGGGCATGAACTGGTTGTCCGTGCGGGTGCGGCGGATGATTACGTTGCAGGAGATATTATCGGCATCCAGTTCGATATGAGTAAGTGCCATTTCTTCGATGCTGAAACTGAAGCAGCAATTAGATAAGAAAGGTGTTCGCCGGAAATGAAAGTTTCCGGTTTTTTGTGAGTTAATTATAAAGGAATATTTTAATGAGTACTCTACTAAGAAGTGCTGCGCTCGTTCTGTGCGCAGGGGTTAGCTGCGCGCAAGCAACAGAAACAGCAAAACACTGGGAGTTTAATATTGGTGCCATGTATGAAATTGAAAACGTCGAAGGGCAGGGCGACGATAAAGATGGATTATATGAACCTTCCGTGTGGTTTAACGCCACGTATGATGCGTGGACCATTTCACTGGCCATGTATCAGGAAGGCCCGGTTGATTACAGCAGCATGACGCGTGGCACCTATTTCGATCGCCCTGAATTCGAATTACGGTATCGCTTCATTGGCACCGATGATTTTACGCTGGGTCTTACGGGTGGGTTCCGTAATTATGGATATCACTTTAAAGATGAACACGGTGCGAAAGACGGCAGTGCTAATATGCAGCGCTACAAAATTCAGCCAGACTGGGATCTGAAATTAACCGATGACTGGCGTTTTAGCGGTTGGTTTGCTATGTACCAGTTTGCGAATGACCTGGGAAAAACCGGTTATTCTGACAGCCGTGTTGAAACGGAAACCGGTTTTACCTGGACAATAAACGAAACCGTCTCTGCAAAAGTTAACTACTATTTAGAGCGTGGTTTCAATATGGACAGTTCACGTAATAACGGTGAATTCTCCACCCAGGAAATTCGTGCCTACTTGCCTGTTTCATTAGGCCAGACAACGCTTACGCCTTATACCCGTCTGGGGCTCGATCGCTGGTCAAACTGGGACTGGCAGGACGATCCAACCCGTGAAGGGCATGACTTCAACCGACTGGGGCTGCTCTATGCTTACGACTTTGCGAATGGCCTTTCCATGACGCTGGAGTATGCCTACGAATGGGAAGATCATGACGAAGGTGACAGCGACCGCTTCCACTATGCGGGGGTCGGCGTGAATTACGCGTTCTGATGATGTGATACCAGGGGCATTCGCCCCTGGTTTTTAGCGTAACGAAGCCGCATCTGTAAAGTGGGTTTCAACCAACACCTTATGCGGCGCAGGTTTACTTGCGATGCATTTGAATAAAAGAGTGCAGCTCTCTTCGCCCAGCTTTCTCGTTGGGATATCAAAGCCGCCGGGTGCAGGGGTCAAAATGAGAGACAGCATCGGGTCGCTGTACCCAGCCATGGCAACCTGCTCCGGGATCGTCAGATTTAGCGCATCCGCAGCACGATAAAGGCTCAGCAATTTCATGCTGTCAGTTGCAAAAACCGCATCGGGCGGGTTGTCTGAGGAGAGGAGCTGGCTGGCCGCCTGAAGCGCACTTTCATGGGTATATCCGCCATCGATAACCCAGGCCGGGTTAATTTCGATGCCGTGTTTCTCAAGGCTGGACTTATAGCCCGCCAGGCGATCGATAGAAACGTGATAATCGAGCGGGGCATGCAGGCAGGCAATTTTGGTGCGGCCATGCTTGATAAACGAGTCTGTTAATATGGCGCTGTCGCGGAAATTATCCGTATCGACAGAATAGATATTCTGGTAATTACCTTCAACTTTACCAATAACAACCACGGGCACGCCGTATTCATCCAGCGTCGAGAAAAAAGACTCGTTCGCCGGCGAGCTTAGCATGATGATCCCTTTGATCATCTTCTGCTTTATTTTACCCACGCATTTTTGCAGATCGTCTTCACTGCTTTTGGACGTTTGTAAAATAACATCAAAACCTTCCTCTTCTGCTTTTGCCGCTATGGCATGTAGTACATCAGAGAAAAAGGGATTTCCAGCGGTGGTTTTGGTTGAGCGGGTCGAAATAACCATAATGGCGTCGAAGCCAGAAGAGGTGAGTGCGCGGGCAAGTTTATTAGGCTGGTAATTTAATTCATCTATCGCCTTCAACACCTTTTCACGCGCTTCAGGAGAAATATTCGTTTGTTTATTCAGAACGCGTGACACGGTTGATTTCGAAACGCCAGCAACGCGGGCAATATCATAGATGGTGGGTGACATACACCTTACTCACTCCAGACGGACAGCAATTGCGCCCATCTTACTGGAGAGAAAACGGCAATAGCAATAATTAAGAATTGATAATCAACGATCTGCCCCAATTTACTGTATTCTGAAGTGACTCTTTTCAGGGTTCCAGGCAATGAAGGACGGCGATGAAGCGACTTAAAAACGAATTCAATTCTCTGGTGAACCGTGGCGTTGATCGCCACCTGCGTCTTGCCGTGACGGGGCTGAGCCGCAGCGGTAAGACGGCATTCATTACGGCAATGGTCAATCAGCTGATGAACCTGCATGCAGGGGCGCGGCTGCCGCTGCTTAGCGCGGTGCGTGAGGAGCGGCTGTTGGGCGTGAAACGCGTACCGCAACGTGATTTTGGTATCCCCCGCTTCACCTATGATGAAGGTCTGGCGCAGTTATACGGGGAGCCTCCTGCCTGGCCCACTCCGACGCGTGGCGTGAGCGAAATTCGCCTTGCGCTTCGTTTCCGCTCGAATGAATCCCTGATGCGTCACTTCAAAGAAACGTCCACGCTGTATCTCGAAATTGTGGATTATCCGGGTGAATGGCTGCTTGATTTACCCATGCTGGCGCAGGATTACCTGAGCTGGTCCCGACAGATGACCGGCCTGTTGCAGGGGCAGCGGGCAGAGTGGTCGACCAAATGGCGTCAGCTTTGCGAAGGGCTGGATCCGCTGGCGCCGGCGGATGAAAACCGTCTGGCCGTCATAGCCGAAGCCTGGACGGATTACCTGCACCAGTGCAAACAGGAGGGGCTTCATTTTATCCAGGCGGGCCGTTTTGTGCTGCCGGGTGATTTAGCAGGCGCCCCCGCGCTCCAGTTTTTCCCGTGGCCGGACGTTGACAGCATCGGCGAATCGAAGCTGGCGCAGGCGGACAAGACCACCAACGCCGGTATGCTCCGCGAGCGATACAACTACTACTGTGAAAAGGTGGTTAAGGGCTTTTATAAAAATCACTTTTTACGCTTTGACCGCCAGATCGTGCTGGTGGACTGCCTGCAACCGCTCAACAGCGGGCCGCAGGCGTTCAATGATATGCGGCTGGCGCTGACGCAGCTGATGCAGAGTTTCCATTACGGACAGCGTACCCTGTTTCGCCGTTTGTTCTCTCCGGTCATCGATAAGCTGTTGTTTGCCGCCACAAAAGCCGACCACGTGACGGTCGATCAGCACGCCAATATGGTCTCCCTGCTGCAACAGCTGGTGCAGGATGCCTGGCAGAATGCGGCTTTCGAAGGGATCGGCATGGATTGTCTGGGGCTGGCGTCCGTACAGGCTACGCAAAGCGGTTTGATTGACGTTAACGGCGAGAAAATTCCGGCCCTTCGGGGCAACCGCCTCAGCGACGGAGAGCCGCTCACGGTCTATCCGGGGGAAGTTCCCGCGCGTCTGCCGGGCCAGGCCTTCTGGCAAAGCCAGGGTTTTCAGTTCGAAGCCTTCCGTCCGCAGAGGATGAGCGTTGACCAGCCACTGCCGCACATCCGTCTGGATGCGGCGCTGGAGTTTTTGATTGGAGATAAATTGCGATGACGGAACTGTTGAAACCACGCATTGATTTTACCGGTCAGCTTGATCAGACCCCGCATGAAGCGTTTAAAACGGCGCAAACCTTCAGCGGCCCGCAGGCCGACAACTTTGCTCCCGTGCTGACAGAGGAGCCGCTGGTTGAAGAGGGGCAGGCGGAAGCGGTCGTTGACGCGGCACTGCGCCCGAAACGCAGCCTGTGGCGCAAGATGGTCACCGCCGGGCTGGCCCTTTTTGGCGCGAGCGTAATCGGGCAGGGCGTGCAGTGGGGCGTCAATGCCTGGCAAACGCAGGATTGGGTGGCGCTGGGTGGCTGTGCCGCCGGAGTGTTGATCGTTGGTGCGGGCATAGGCTCAGTCGCCACCGAGTGGCGTCGCCTCTGGCGTCTGCGTCAGCGCGCGCACGAGCGCGATGAAGCGCGGGATCTGCTGCACAGCCACGGCACGGGAAAAGGACGTGCTTTTTGTGAAAAGCTGGCGGCTCAGGCCGGGATAGATCACTCTCACCCGGCGCTACAGCGCTGGTATGCGGCGATCCACGAAACGCAGAATGATCAGGAGGTAGTCACGCTGTATGCCCATATAGTCCAGCCGGTACTGGATGCGCAGGCTCGCCGTGAGATCAGCCGTTCGGCGGCGGAATCCACGCTGATGATCGCCGTTAGCCCGCTGGCGATGGTGGACATGGCCTTTATCGCCTGGCGTAACCTGCGCCTGATTAACCGCATCGCCAGGCTGTACGGCATTGAGCTTGGCTATTACAGCCGTCTGCGCCTGTTCAAACTGGTGTTGCTGAATATCGCCTTTGCCGGGGCCAGCGAACTGGTGCGCGAGGTCGGAATGGACTGGATGTCGCAGGATCTCGCGGCGCGTCTCTCCGCGCGGGCAGCGCAGGGGATCGGTGCCGGTCTGCTGACGGCACGCTTAGGTATTAAAGCGATGGAGGTCTGTCGTCCGCTTCCCTGGATCGACGGCGACAAGCCGCGACTGGGCGATTTCCGCCGCGAGCTGGTAGGTCAGCTTAAAGAGACGCTCAGTAAAAAACCTGTGCAGTGAGGATTTGTTTACTATTCGTACTGGCTGTCAATATTTCTTGACAGCCATCTTCCCGAATACCGTGATCTGACATATCATTTTACTGTTAATGGCTTAAACGGTGAATTTCCCATGCGTCTGGAAGTCTTTTGTGAGGACCGTCTCGGTCTGACCCGCGAGTTACTCGATCTTCTTGTTTTACGTAGCATTGATTTACGTGGCATTGAGATCGACCCTGTCGGGCGAATTTACCTTAACTTTGCCGAAATTGAATTTAATACTTTCAGTAGCCTGATGGCGGAAATCCGCCGTATCGCTGGCGTTACGGATGTTCGCACCATCCCCTGGATGCCGTCCGAGCGAGAACATCTCGCGCTGAGCGCACTGCTTGAAGCGATGCCGGAGCCTTTTCTGTCTCTCGATTTGAAAAATAAAGTCGAGCGCGTTAACCAGGCCAGCTGCCAGCTGTTTGCGCAGAGCCAGGAAAAGCTCATCGGTCACCACGCTACGCAGCTGATCCCGGGGTTTAATTTCCAGCGCTGGCTGGACAGCAGCCCGCAAAATACCCATAGCGAGCACGTCGTCATCAACGGACAGAATTTCCTGATGGAGATCACGCCGGTCTACCTGAAAGGCGAAAATGCCGCGCGGGTGCTGACCGGCGCAGTGATCATGCTGCGCTCCACGGTGCGCATGGGCCGCCAGTTACAGAATCTGTCCAGCCAGGACGTTGGCGCATTCAGCCAGATTATTGCGGTAAGCCCGAAGATGCGTCACGTGATCGACCAGGCGCGCAAGCTGGCTAATCTGACCGCGCCGCTGCTGATTACCGGTGATACCGGCACGGGGAAAGATCTGCTGGCGCATGCTGTGCACATGGCCAGCCCGCGCGCGGCAAAACCGTATCTGGCGCTGAACTGTGCATCGATTCCGGAAGATGCGGTGGAAAGCGAGCTGTTCGGGCATGCGCCGGAAGGCAAAAAAGGCTTCTTTGAACAGGCAAACGGCGGTTCGGTGCTGCTGGACGAGATTGGCGAAATGTCGCCCCGCATGCAGGCGAAGCTGCTGCGCTTCCTGAATGACGGCACGTTCCGTCGCGTGGGGGAAGATCATGAAGTGCACGTGGATGTGCGCGTCATCTGCGCCACCCAGAAAAACCTGGTGGAGCTGGTGCAGAAAGGGGTATTCCGCGAAGATCTTTACTATCGTCTGAACGTTCTGACGCTCAATATCCCGCCACTGCGCGATTGCCCGCAGGACATCATGCCGTTGACGGAGCTTTTCGTCGCCCGTTTTGCCGACGAGCAGGGCGTGCCGCGTCCGAAGCTTTCTGCCGACCTCGGTACCGTGCTGACGCGTTACGGCTGGCCGGGCAATATTCGTCAGCTAAAAAATGCGGTTTATCGCGCATTAACTCAGCTTGAAGGGTATGAACTGCGTCCTCAGGATATTTTGTTGCCGGATTACGATGCCGGGACGGTCTCGGTAGGCGAAGAGGCCATGGAAGGCTCGCTGGACGATATCACTAGCCGTTTCGAGCGTTCGGTGTTAACACAGCTTTATCGTAGCTATCCGAGCACGCGCAAGCTGGCGAAACGTCTTGGGGTCTCACATACTGCGATTGCGAATAAGCTGCGCGAGTATGGGTTGAATCAGAAGAAGGGTGACGAATAAACAAAAAAGCCTCTTTGCAGAGGCTTTTTTACGTTTAGGCTTTAAGTGCCTCAAGTGCAGCGGTGTAATCCGGTTCGGTGGTGATTTCGTTAACCAGCTCGCTGAAAACAACGTTGTCGTTTTCGTCGATGACCAGCACCGCACGTGCAGCCAGACCTTTCAGCGCGCCTTCGGAAATGGCAACGCCGTATTGCTCCAGAAAATCCGGGCTACGCAGAGTGGAAAGGGTGATGACGTTGCTCAGGCCTTCAGCGCCGCAGAAGCGGGACTGGGCAAACGGCAGGTCAGCAGAAATGCACAGCACCACGGTGTTGTCCATTTCGGTCGCCAGCTGGTTGAATTTACGCACGGATGCCGCGCAAACGCCCGTATCGATGCTTGGGAAAATGTTCAGGACTTTACGTTTGCCAGCAAACTGGCTCAGCGTGACGTCAGACAGATCTTTAGCCACCAGAGTAAAAGGCTGTGCTTTGCTGCCAGACTGAGGGATGGAACCTGCAACAGCTACCGGGTTGCCCTGGAAATGAACGAGTTGTGACATAGATATCTTCCTGTTTACAAATAGTTAACGTCGTGGCTAGTGTATGTCATCCGCAGTTAGCACGGCAAACCAATTTTATGCCTTACCGGCCTGCAAGGAGTCAGTGATGAGAAGCGTTAAGGTCTATGAAGAAGCCTGGCCATTGCACACCCCGTTTGTGATCTCGCGCGGCAGCCGTAATGAGGCCTGCGTGGTGGTGGTTGAATGTGAAGAGGACGGCATAAAAGGCGTCGGGGAATGTACCCCTTATCCTCGCTACGGAGAAAGCCTGGCCTCAGTCATGGCGCAAATTATGACGGTGGTGCCCGACTTGCAGGCGGGCCTGACGCGTGAGGCCCTTCAGCAGCGGTTGCCGGCCGGCGCGGCACGCAACGCGATCGACTGCGCGCTCTGGAGTCTGGAAGCGGCGAAGCAACACAAACCGCTGCCTTCACTGCTGGACGTTACGCTGCCGCAATCGATCGTCACCGCGCAAACGGTCGTCATTGGTGAACCCGAGCAAATGGCGGCCAGCGCTCAGGCGTTATATGCCACCGGTGCAACCTTATTAAAGGTGAAGCTCGACGATCGTCTGATTAGCGAACGCATGGTCGCCATTCGGGCGGCGGTTCCAGATGCCACCCTGATAGTCGACGCGAACGAGTCATGGCACAGCGAAGGGCTGGCGGCCCGCTGTCAGCTGCTTGCCGATCTGGGCGTTGCCATGCTGGAGCAACCTCTCCCGGCAGACGACGACGCCGCGCTGGCGAATTTTATTCATCCGCTTCCCGTCTGTGCAGATGAAAGCTGTCATACGCGCGAGAGTCTTTCAGATCTCAAAGGCCGCTACGAGATGGTGAACATCAAGCTGGATAAAACAGGGGGGTTAACCGAGGCCCTGGCGCTGGCAAAGCATGCGCAGGCGCAAGGCTTTACCCTGATGCTGGGCTGTATGTTGTGCACGTCCAGAGCGATCGGAGCTGCACTCCCGCTGGTGAACAGCGTGCGTTTTGCCGATCTGGATGGCCCAACCTGGCTGGCGGTTGACGTTTCACCCGCCCTGAGTTTTACCTCTGGCGTTCTTCATCTTTGAGGCTGCCAGCGCAGAAGATCTGTCATCGCTCTGAGGTATTTTTCACTCGCTTCATCCGAGGAGATAGGAGGAAATTCTGCGGTGATACAGTGCAGGCCGAGATCGGCGCACCAGCTTCCAAACGACCCGGGAGTTTCATAGCCGACGCTGGTTACCAGCGGAAGAGCAAACGCATCCGCCAGCCACTGCCCGAGCGCCGTATGACGAGGATCTTCAATACAGGCGAGGGGATCGTGGAAAGAGACTACCCAGGCCGGGTGGATCTTATGAATAAGCTGGCACAACGCCTGAGTCTCGGGCTCGGAACCCGGTTTGTCGCCCGTGAGCAGAACCACATCGCGTTCCTGCGCCGAACTGTTCCAGCGATACACCGTTTCACCCGCGCGCCAGTTTGCTGCCGGAAAGTTCCTGTTTAGGTCAACGCCTCGTGCATTTGCCCGTAATCCAAGCTGGCAACCGTCCGGGTTGACGCTCAGAATCACATGATGTCGTCGTAAATCGGGGGCCAGCGTACGTAGCGCACACGAAAGCGTTACGATGGACGAGTTTTCGTCGCCATGCGTGCCCGCAATGATTAAGCCGCTGGTACGATCGGGCTCGGGTGCGGGGAACCAGATCAGTGGAGCGCCTAAAAATGAGCGGCCATAATGTTCAGTCCCGGGCGGGAAGGCGCCGCGTTCCGTTCTTGGTCGGGTGGTTGCCATAGTAAACCCTGATGATGAAGTCGCTTCTGGCAGTGTTGTGCAAAACCCGCGCTTAATCAAATAGTTTCCGTCTGGATGGAAAATTGCCTGACATCAACTTTCCAGAGGAAGCATTTGCATTTCTCCGTGTCGAAACAAATAATTACGCATCTGCCTGTTACCTGACATCATTAAGGGGATCGTATGAAGCATCCTGTTTCGCTTCTTTGTACTGCGCTGTGGCTGTGCGGGCTATCTTCACTTTCATATGCCGCGGAGGTTCCCAAAGGAACGGTTCTGGCGCAAAAGCAGGAGCTGGTTCGACACATCAAAGATGAACCCGCGTCGCTCGATCCGGCTAAAGCGGTGGGTTTACCCGAGATACAGGTGATCCGCGACCTTTATGAAGGGCTGGTGAATCAGAACGAAAAAGGGGAGCTGGTTCCCGGCGTGGCGACGCGCTGGCAGAGCAATGATAACCGTGTCTGGACATTCACGTTGCGGGATAACGCTAAGTGGTCTGACGGTAGCCCGGTGACGGCCCAAGATTTTGTCTACAGCTGGCGTCGCCTGGTTGATCCCAAAACGACGTCACCGTTCGCCTGGTTTGCAGCGCTCGCGGGCATTAACAATGCGCAGGCCATTATTGATGGAAAAGCTGCTCCGGATACGCTCGGCGTGACGGCAGTCGATGCTAAAACGCTGCGCGTGCAGCTGGACAAACCACTGCCATGGTTCAGCAACCTCACGGCGAACTTTGCGTTCTATCCGGTTCAAAAGGCAAACGTGGAAAGCGGTAAAGAATGGACGCGCCCTGGCGCGCTCATCGGCAACGGTGCATATGTGCTGAAAGATCGCGTGGTGAATGAAAAGCTTGTGGTTGAGCCGAATACTCACTACTGGGATAACGCCAATACGGTGATAAAAAAAGTCACATTCGTGCCGATCAACCAGGAGTCCTCAGCGACCAAACGCTACCTGGCGGGCGACATTGATATCACGGAATCATTTCCGAAAAACATGTACCAGAAGCTGCTAAAGGATATTCCGGGGCAGGTGTATACCCCGCCCCAGCTTGGTACCTATTACTACGCGTTTAACACGCAAAAAGGCCCAACCGCTGATGCGCGCGTGCGTCTGGCGCTCAGCATGACTATCGATCGGCGTATTATGGCAGAAAAAGTCCTGGGAACCGGTGAGAAACCGGCCTGGCATTTCACTCCTGATGTCACTGCCGGTTTTACGCCGGAAACCTCGCCATTTGAGCAGATGTCACAGCAGGAGCTGAATGCTCAGGCGAAAACGTTATTGCAGGCGGCAGGCTATGGTCCCCAGCGCCCGCTGAAATTAACTCTGCTGTACAACACGTCTGAAAACCATCAGAAAATCGCAATTGCCGTCGCATCTATGTGGAAGAAAAATCTGGGCGTTGACGTTAAGTTGCAGAATCAGGAGTGGAAGACCTACATCGACAGCCGCAATACCGGAAATTTTGACGTGATCCGTGCGTCGTGGGTAGGGGACTACAATGAGCCGTCGACTTTCCTGTCGCTGCTGACGTCCTCACACACCGGCAACATCTCCCGGTTTAACGATCCTGCGTACGATAAGATTCTTCATCAGGCGACGCTTGAAACGACTGAAAAAGCGCGTAATGCAGACTACAACATGGCCGAGAAGATCCTCACCGAGAAAGCACCGATTGCCCCTATTTATCAGTATACCAATGGCCGTCTCATTAAACCCTGGGTTAAAGGGTATCCGATAAATAACCCAGAGGATGTTGCGTACAGTCGTACAATGTACATTGAAAAGCACTAAAACCACGTAAGGCGCTTAAGTGGTCATGGCAAATAACCATACATCGCTTAAGCGCCTGAACGCAGGGTTAATGCTATCTACAGCCGAGTTTTTACCATAAATCCTTCCATAAAAAATGGCATTCATTCTTTTGATGAATGCCACCAGCGACATTACTCTTCCGGTTTATCTAAAAGCGCGTAAACATTTATTCACCATCTGTTAACAGCATAATTCTTGCTGCTTAAACCTGTTTTGTCCGATATAGGACTTTTCCATATTCAGGAAGTTTATTGAATAAGATGATATTAGGTTACGTTTCTGCGTCTGTTGTTTAGATTCGCATTGATAAAAATCAATTATTCAGCGACAGAGGGCAATAAATTCAATGTTCTCTTTCAAGGCAGGCATTCCTGCTGGTTTATTGTGAATAAATGGTTAATGCTTTCTACGTGCCACGTATATCTGATATTTATAAATACTAATTATTAGTAGAAAATTCTTAAGAAAAGTCTAAGTGTAGATCTTTGATCTGTTTAGTTGATTTTAAATGGATATTTATTCTAATATGGTTTTGTAAAGAACCGTCACTCACTTAACATTATTTCTTTTAGAGAAAGGGACCGCTATGGCTGATTCGTTCCAGAATGAGGTGCCCAAGGCACGCATAAATTTAAAGCTGGCGCTGCATACAGGAGGTGCGCAGAAGAAAGTTGAACTGCCGCTTAAACTCCTTACCGTCGGTGATTTCAGTAATGGAAAAGAGAATCGTCCATTATCCGAAAGGGAGAAAATTAACGTCAATAAAAATAACTTCAACAGTGTACTTTCGGAATTTAATCCGGGAGTTAATCTGACGGTTCCTAACACAATGGCAGGGGATGGTTCTGAAGAAAGTATAAAACTTAACTTCTCCGATATTAAGGATTTCGAACCTGAACAGGTGGCCCGCCAGATCCCTCAGCTCCGTGCCATGCTGGCTATGCGTAATTTATTACGCGATCTCAAATCCAATCTTCTTGATAACGCTACTTTCAGAAAAGAACTCGAGAAAATTCTTAAAGACCCGGCGCTGTCTCAGGAATTACGCGACGAAATGAGTGCACTGGCCCCGAAATAAGCGGCATGTGTAATGTAATGGATTAACCGGGAATATGCTGATGTCTGTGAATACTGAAACCGCCTCCGCGCAGGGGCAGACCACCGTACTGGAAAAAGAGGGCGTTTACGCCTCCCTGTTTGAAAAAATCAACCTGACCCCGGCCTCCAGCCTGGGTGATATCAATGCTTTTCTGGATGATGCCGCACTTTCTGACGCTCCGGCGGGTGAACGCCTGACGGCGGCGATGCAGGTATTTATGGACTGCATCCGCAAATCCGGTCAGCCCGTGGATAAGCTCGACAAGACGCTGATTGACCACCATATCGCCGAGCTGGATTTTCAGATTAGCCGTCAGCTGGATGCCGTAATGCATCATCAGGAGTTCCAGAAAGTGGAATCCCTGTGGCGCGGCCTGAAGCAGCTGGTAGACAGTACCGACTACCGCCAGAATGTGAAGACCGAGATTCTGGACGTCTCCAAGGACGACCTGCGTCAGGATTTTGAGGATGCACCGGAACTGATCCAGAGCGGCCTCTACTGGCACACCTATACCGCCGAATACGACACCCCGGGCGGCGAGCCGATTGGTTCAGTCATTTCATCCTATGAGTTTGACGCCAGCCCGCAGGATGTGGCGCTGCTGCGCAACATCTCTAAAGTGTCTGCTGCCGCACACATGCCGTTTATTGGCTCTGTCGGCCCGAAATTCTTCCTGAAAGATTCTATGGAAGAGGTCGCTGCGATTAAGGATATCGGCAACTACTTCGACCGCGCTGAATACATTAAGTGGAAATCCTTCCGCGATACTGACGACGCCCGCTATATTGGCCTGGTGATGCCGCGCGTGCTGGGGCGTCTGCCGTATGGCCCTGATACCGTGCCTGTTCGCAGCTTCAACTACGTTGAGCAGGTGAAAGGCCCGGATCACGAGAAATACCTGTGGACCAGCGCGTCGTTCTCCTTTGCCTCTAATATGGTGAAGAGCTTCATCAATAACGGCTGGTGCGTGCAGATCCGCGGCCCGCAGGCGGGCGGAGCGGTGAAAGATCTGCCGATCCATCTGTACGACCTCGGTACCGGTAACCAGGTGAAGATACCGTCCGAAGTGATGATCCCGGAGACCCGCGAATTTGAGTTCGCCAGTCTCGGCTTTATCCCACTGTCGTACTACAAAAACCGCGATTACGCCTGCTTCTTCTCGGCCAACTCCGCTCAGAAACCGGCGCTGTACGACACCGCAGATGCGACGGCCAACAGCCGCATCAATGCCCGTCTGCCGTATATCTTCCTGCTGTCGCGTATTGCGCATTACCTGAAGCTCATCCAGCGCGAGAACATTGGCACCACCAAGGACCGCCGTCTGCTGGAGCTGGAGCTGAATACCTGGGTGCGTAGCCTGGTGACTGAAATGACCGATCCGGGCGATGAATTGCAGGCTTCTCATCCGCTGCGTGACGCGAAGGTTGTGGTGGAAGATATCGAAGACAACCCGGGCTTCTTCCGCGTGAAGCTGTATGCGGTTCCGCATTTCCAGGTGGAAGGGATGGACGTGAACCTGTCTCTGGTAAGCCAGATGCCGAAAGCGAAAGCGTAAGGCGGTAGCAGGGATGAAAATTTATCGTCCGTTATGGAGTGACGGGGCTTTTCTTGCCCCTCAGCAGTTCCAGCAGCAGGCCCGCTGGGATGCGCACGTAGCTGATACCGTTGCAAGGATGGCGCTGGCGCACCCCTGGGGAGTGTTATGCGCTGAGTTTGACGACAGCGCACTCTCTCTTTCCCGACTAAATGCCACCCGGCTGAACATACGTTTTGCAGACGGGACGTTGGTAGACACGGATTTGGCGGATAATTTGCCGCCGGTGTGTGATGTCTCCTCTGAGGTTCAGGAAAGTCTGGAGGTGCTGCTGTGCCTTCCATTGCTAAGCGCAAACGGCGGTAATCTGGATGACGGGCGCGACAGCGCCCGTCCTCGTCGCTGGCGATCCGAACGCGTGACTGTGCAAGAGCTTGCGGGTCATGAACGTAGCGATCTGGCTGTACTGCGTCATTCACTGACACTTCGGCTGTCAACGCAGGAAAACGCTGCTTACCTGACCTGTCCGGTGGCGAGGCTGATTCGTAACACTCAGGCACAATGGGTCCGTGATGACAGCTTTATCCCACCGTTGATGTCACTGGACGCAAGTCCCGTACTGCTCGGTGAACTCAGGGATCTTTTGCACCGTCTCTCAGCCCGGCGTAAGCGGCTGATGTCGATGCGGCGTGAAAGCAATGAAAGAATGGCAGACTTTGCCGTTGCGGATGTTTCCCTGTTCTGGTTGCTCCATGCCCTCAACAGTGCCGAACCTGTACTCACTGAGTTGCACCAGGCACCGACACGCCATCCAGAACTACTGTATCGCGAGCTGGCCAGGCTAGCCGGTAGCCTTTTGACGTTTTCCCTTGATCATAACGTCGACGATATACCCGCTTACCGACATGATGCGCCAGAGTTGGTATTTCCACCGCTATTTACCCTTTTGGATCAGCTGCTTGAGGCCAGCCTGCCGTCGAGAGTTATCGCTATTGCGCTTGAGCAGGGCGAAGACAGAGAAATCTGGCGCGGTAAGATTCATGACGCGCGCTTACGTGAAGGGGCTGACTTCTATCTCTCCGTGCGTTCTTCCATGCCAAATCATGAATTACAGACTCGTTTCCCACTGCTCTGTAAAGCGGGCAGTCACGATGAGGTGTCTGAGGTGGTAAATATTGCGCTTAGCGGAATGGTAATTAAACCGCTGAGTCACGTCCCTGCGGCAATACCGCTGCGTCTTGAGAACCAGTATTTTGCGCTTGACCTTTCCACTGATGCTGCCCGGGCGATGCTGGAAGCGGGAAACTGCACCTTCTATACGCCTGAATCATTAGGTGACGTGAAACTTGAACTGTTTGCGGTGCTGCGCTCATGAATACCTCAGATACTGACCTGATAAATAAAACGTTTTATCCGGGCTGGCTGATGGTCAGCCAGTTACGTAGCGGCCATGAGATTCAGGATGGCGAGGCTCTCTACCGCCGCGCCTGCCGGTGGGTAAACGAAGCCCGTGAATCGCTAACCCAGGCAGGTTTCAGCGAAATAAGCTGTGACCATATGCTGTATGCCTATTGCGCTTTGCTGGATGAAAGCGTGCTTAACCGCGATAAACAGGATGATGGCTACCGCAAATGGCGCAAAGACCCACTCCAGGCACGATTTTTTAGTACCCTCAATGCTGGAGAGGAGTTATGGGAACGTATTCGCTCCATCTTGCACGAACCAGCGCCGAATGTGGCGGTATTGACCTGTTTGTACCGTACTCTGCAACTAGGCTTCGTCGGACTTTACCGTGATCAGGATGATGAACGCCGCGAAGATGTAGTCCGTGCGCTCAGTGAGCGGGTACCACCATTTACATTGACACAAGATGCACCCGTGGTGGTCAGGGTACCCGGTCTGCGCAGCGGACGTCGGATGTACTGGCTTGGCTGGGCTACCGGCATTGTGATCCTGGCGGCACTGTGGTTTACCTTCTCCACTGTTCTGGCGCAGATGGTATCGCAAATAGCTGGACGGGGATAAGAAATGCGCGAATTTCCCCGAGCGGTTCTGGCTGTGCTTACTGCTGTTCTGGCGCTGTGGCTGGTGTTAGGGTACTGGCCCCTTCCAGGTGGAAGCCGCTTTGCACTCTCCCTGTGCATTTTATTGATTTGCAGTGTAGTGCTGTGGAGACAATGGAGGCGGTTTCAGCGCAGCAGAGAAGTCGGTACACAGCTTGAAGAAAGCAGACTTCCGCCTGAAGAGTTTCAGGGCGCGGTGGTACTGGTCTGCGGTGATACCGAATCCCTTTTTTCTGATGGAGTGGCGCATCGGGAAACGCGTCATGGATGGTACATTAGGGCTGAAACTGCTGAGCAACTGCCGTTGCTGGCGCAGCATCTGGCTAACGCACGCCCGGCACTCCTGCCACAGGTTTCAGTGCTGCTGGCGGTGATGCCGGAACAGCATCATTCAGATGAGTTGCTGGCACAGTCGTTGCGCGGATGGCGGCGAAGCATCGCACAATGTCGCACATGGCTGAATGGTTTGCCGCCTGTGTGGAATGTAGTTTGGGTATCGCCACCGTCCAGTGAATGTCTGGAAGAGCACTGCTGGTTTACTCTTACGCCGGACCTTCCGGGTATTCAGGTGCGGCAACGCAACCATGTTCCGCTTTCAGTTGATGACTGGCAGCGTGAAGAAGGAAGTAATGCCTTACGCCTCAATCATGTGCTCTGGCTGGATAGTGTACTTGCTCTGACTGAGCGCCAGATAATTCGGCCGTTCAATACCAGACAGGGTGAACTTCCGTCACTTAAATTCTGTGCCAGCGGCATCAGCCTGGCGGCGGTCACGGCCGTGCCAGACAATATTTGGCAGCAGCAGATAGCGGAGATCACTTCGCTTACCCCGGCCTGCGCGCCAGTTGCAATGACGGCTTCCCTTCCGGACATCCTTCTTCCCTACCTGCCTCGCAGCCAGGGTGTGAGCCGGCAGATGCAGGAGATACGACTGGCTGCTGGTATCTGTTTCCTCTTCCTTGCGCTGGCGCTGCTGGCTTCTTTTATCAACAACCAGCGGCTGGTGCGCAGCGTTAGTGACCACCTTGCCGTATACCACCGCCTCAGCGGCACACCACCTGAACCGAAGCAGCAGGCGCAGCAGCGTTTGCGGGCTGATAGCCGCCTTCTGGATGACTGGCTGCGCCGGGGCCAGCCACTGCGTTACGGGCTTGGTCTGTACCAGGGCATGCGTCTGATCCCGCCGGTAGAAGCCGCCATTAATAGCTGGACGCCACCGCCGGCACCTCGTCCGGTCATTAAGAAAATCGTACAGGGGCCGCAGACTATTCGTCTCGACAGTATGTCCCTGTTCGACACCGGCAAGTGGGCGCTCAAACCCGCTTCGACAAAGCTGCTGGTGAACTCGCTGGTGGGGATTAAGGCGAAGCCCGGCTGGCTGATTGTGGTCGCTGGCCATACCGACAGCACCGGAGATGACAAATCCAACCAGATACTGTCCCTGAAGCGTGCGGAATCCGTGCGCGACTGGATGCGTGACACCGGCGACGTGCCGGAGAGCTGTTTTGCGGTGCAGGGCTACGGTGAAAGCCGACCTGTCGCCACCAACGACACGGCAGAAGGCCGGACGCTGAACCGCCGTGTCGAAATCAGTCTGGTGCCGGAGGCGAATGCCTGCCAGGCCCCGGGCAATACCCATGCGTCATTGCAGGATGATGGCGCTGATAACAATCTAACGGAGTAATTAACATGGCAATTCCAGTCTATCTGTGGCTGAAGGACGACGGCGGCGCGGACATCAAAGGTTCCGTGGATGTGAAAGACCGTGAAGGCAGCATCGAAGTGGTGGCCCAGGAGCATAACCTGTACATCCCGACCGATAACAACACCGGCAAGCTGACCGGCACGCGTATCCACACGCCATTCCTGTTCACCAAGGAAATCGACTCCTCCAGCCCGTACCTGTACAAGGCGGTGACCACTGGCCAGACCCTGAAATCTGCCGAGTTCAAATGGTACAGAATCAACGACGCGGGTCAGGAAGTGGAGTACTTCAACACGAAGCTTGAGAACGTGAAGCTGGTGAAAGTGAATCCGAAGATGCATGACATCAAGGATCCTGCTTTCGAGAAGCATAACCACCTTGAGCAGATTGAGCTGCGCTACGAAAAAATCACCTGGACCTACAAAGACGGCAACATCATTCATTCCGATTCCTGGAACGAACGCGCCACTGCGTAAGTGCCCGAGCAGACGGTTTGCCGTCTGCTTTTTTTGCTGAGCGCCTGCACTGACGGACGTTCAGCAAAAAACTACACAATTTGCCTGCCTGACCTGATGCGCTTTGGGTTCCTGAATAACAGGGAACAGCGACGGGCGGTAGCGTGTCCGGAACTGTTAAAGAGAGAGTCTCATGGAAAATCCAGCCATCCTGTTACGCCGTCTTAACCCTTACTGTGCCCGCGCGCTGGAAGGGGCCGCGTCCCTGTGCCAGACCCGCGCACACGCGGAAATTTTGCCTGAGCACTGGATGCTGAAGCTGCTGGAACAGGGCGAGGGCGACCTGACCGTGCTGGCGCGACGCTACGAATGGGATATGGATGCGATATGGCAGGATCTGCTGGGTTTTCTGGACAATCTGCCACGTTCGGTACGCAGCCGCCCGCAGCTGTCGGACAGCGTTCAGGCTCTGATGCAGGGGGCCTGGCTGCACGCTTCGCTGGCGGGGGAAGAGCACATCCGCAGCATTCACCTCCTGATGGCCCTGGTGGAAAAACCAAAACTGGTGCGCTGCGACGGCCTGTGGCCGCTGCTGACGCTGGGGCAGAGCCAGCTTGAACGCCTGCGGGGACTTCTGGATGCGCAGTCGGATGAACGCCCGGAGGTGCAGCAGGAAGCGGAGCTTAAGCAGGGCGGTGAGGTGGAGTTTGTTGGCCGTCCGGTAAATGCCGATATAAAAGGAGAGCTGAACCCGGCCTTGCAGAATGCGCTGGACAAGTTCACCCTCGATGTTACCGCCCGCGCCCGTGAAGGGAAGATCGACCCGGTCTTTGGCCGTGACAATGAAATCCGCCAGATGGTGGATATTCTTTCCCGACGCCGTAAAAATAATCCGATTCTGGTCGGCGAGCCGGGGGTCGGTAAGACCGCGCTCGTGGAAGGACTGGCACTGCGAATTGCGGAGGGCAATGTGCCGGACGCGCTGAAGCCGGTCTCGGTGCGCACCCTCGATCTCGGTCTGCTACAGGCAGGAGCGGGCGTGAAGGGGGAATTCGAGCAGCGCCTGAAAAACATCATCGAAGCGGTGCAACAGTCGCCATCACCGGTACTGCTGTTTATTGACGAGGCGCACACCATTATCGGCGCGGGCAACCAGGCGGGCGGCGCCGATGCGGCAAACCTGCTGAAACCGGCTCTCGCCCGCGGTGAACTCAGAACCATCGCCGCCACCACATGGAGCGAGTACAAACAGTATTTCGAGCGCGACGCCGCGCTGGAGCGTCGTTTCCAGATGGTGAAAGTGGATGAACCGGACGACGACACCGCCTGCCTGATGCTGCGCGGACTCAAGTCACGCTACGCAGAGCACCACGGCGTGCATATTACCGATGAAGCGGTAAAAGCCGCCGTCACGTTGTCCAGGCGTTATCTGACCGGACGCCAGCTCCCGGACAAGGCGGTTGATCTGCTGGATACCGCTTCTGCCCGTATCCGCATGAGCCTGGATACGGTGCCGGAGCCGCTGACCCGCATGAAGGCGCAACTTACGGCACTTGCCATGGAGAAACAGGCGCTACTGGAGGATATCGCGGTGGGCAATACCGCCCACCGCGAACGTCTGGCCGTCATCGAACAGGAAGAAGTCCGCATCATTTTGCAGCTCGACGAACGGGAAAACCAGTACGGTCAGGAGCTGAAGCTGACGGAAGAACTGCTCGCCTGCCGCACTGATATCTCCCGTCAGGGGGAGATTGCAGACCTACAGATGCAGCTTACTGCCGTACAGAAAAATACGCCGCTGCTGGGGCTGGACGTGGACGCCCGTACCGTCGCAACCGTTATCGCCGACTGGACCGGCATACCGCTCTCGTCATTAATGAAGGATGAGCAGACGGAACTGCTGAGCCTGGAGCAAAACCTCGGCGGGCGGGTGATTGGCCAGGACGCGGCGCTGAACGCCATCGCGCAGCGCCTGAGAGCAAGTAAAACCGGCCTTGCACCAGAGAATGGCCCGCAGGGCGTGTTCCTGCTTGTGGGACCGAGCGGCACCGGCAAGACGGAAACGGCGCTGGCACTGGCGGACGAGTTGTTCGGCGGCCAGAAATCCCTTATCACCATCAACCTCTCGGAATACCAGGAGCCGCACACCGTCTCTCAGCTCAAGGGCTCACCTCCGGGCTACGTTGGTTACGGTCAGGGCGGCATTCTGACCGAAGCCGTCCGCAAGCGCCCGTACAGCGTGGTGCTGCTGGATGAAGTGGAAAAGGCGCACCGGGACGTGATGAACCTGTTCTACCAGGTCTTTGACCGGGGATTCATGCGCGACGGAGAGGGGCGTGAAATTGACTTCCGCAACACGGTGATACTGATGACCTCGAACCTCGGCAGCGATCTCATCATGCAGATGCTTGATGAACAGCCGGAAGCGACAGAGCCGGAACTGCACGAACTGCTGCGTCCTGTCCTGCGCGAACACTTCCAGCCCGCGCTGCTGGCGCGCTTCCAGACGGTGATTTACCGTCCGCTGGCTCAGGCTGCAATTCGGACGATTGTTGGCATGAAGCTGAGCCAGATGAGCCAGCGCCTGGCGCGTCACTACGGTATGACGACCACCATCGCTGAATCCCTATATGACGCGCTGACCGACGCCTGCCTGTTGCCAGATACCGGTGCGCGTAATATCGACAGTCTGCTGAATCAGCAGATTCTGCCGGTACTGAGCCAGCAGCTGCTGAGGCATATGGCGGCAGGACAGAAGCCGCAGCGTCTAACTCTGGAATGGAATGAGGAGAACGGCATTGTGATTGAGTTGCCTCAGGAAGGTGAGTGATGACTATCCATGATGAAAAAAAGAAAACTGATCAAAAAGAAGATCAGGAAGGTTCGCTGCGGTTACTGACTCCAGGAGAGATTGTGCTGGCGAAGTCGGTCTACAAATCGACGATCCCTTACCATAAGGTTTGGATCCACCATGACAGTTATCTGCCGTTTGGCCTCCAGAATAAAAATACGGCCATGGCCCCAAACGGGGAAATGTATTTCCGTGAGCATTACCGGGAAGATTATTCGATCAGTGTTCCTTTCTATAAGCATATGTTTATTCATGAAATGGCACATGTCTGGCAGCGTGAAAAAGGCATGAACGTCATCGGACGGGGTCTGGTTAGCTGGGCAGTGAGTTACCGTTATGTCCTCGATGGAAGTCTGTTAAGTGACTATCCCATGGAACAGCAGGCACAGATTATCGCCGACCATTTTATTCTGCACACCGAGGGATACATGAAATGGTGTGGGCTTCGGGATCACGATGTCATTACGCTCGACGGTAATATCAGCGAGTCGGTTATTGAGAAACTGTATGAAAATACGTTACGGGGGTTTCCATGGTGAACATTATCCGGCAACGTTATTATTCAGCCTTCCTTTTGTCGTGCTGTCTCACTGTGCTGACGGGATGCCCCGGAGACCGGTGGCAATTCGACGAAGAAGCGACAGTTAGCACCAGAGGCGAAAATATCTGTTTTGCCGTACCGGACGCAGAAGATTATCAACCGGTCAACATTGGTATTAATCCTCGAGGAACACTGCCCCGCGAGGAAGAAATTTTTTTTCGCCACGTTCTCAAGGTAGAAAAAGGGCTGCTATGTCTTCCTCCGTCTTTTTATCATTTCCCGGATAAAGGGCAGTTCATTATCACCTATGTTCTGCATTCGAAGCGCCATAAAGACACGCCACGAAGAATGGTATCTGGGGTGGAAATTACCGGTGGGTGTATTTTCAATATTCCTCTTACGGATATGGAGATAGTGCGGCCCTATAGCGAGATGAAAAAAACAGATATTACGTCTGTTCAGAGCCGTAACACCGGAACCTGTGAAAATCCATATTCCTCTGATTCCCATAAATAATTTCATGGACTGAACATTATGAGTTTTACTGACTCCCTGCATAACCCTCTTGCGACGTCGGGAACCCTGAACCGTTACCGCCTTGATATTCCATCTTGCCCATGGGCACTGGATGTTGAAGAGTTTAGCGGTATGGAAGGGATGAGCCGGATATACTGCTATGACATTATCTTTACCAGCACCAACAGGCAGCTTGACGCCACTGCATTTTTGCGTAAATCGGCAACCCTGACGATGGGGGTTGGGTTGCTTGAGAGCCTGACTGAACAGAAAAAAGTGCATGGTGTTATCACTGATTTCAGACGCATTTCCGGTTCTGCTGACCAGACGCAGTACTTAATCACGGTAAAACCGTTCCTTTCCCTGCTGGATAAACAGTTCCGCACACATCGCTTTTTCGTTAATAAATCGGTGCCTGAGGTGGTTGAACAGGTCCTGACCGAACACGGCCTGAAAGGTTGGGAGTATGAATTCAGGCTCAAACAAACTTACCCGAAGCGTGAGCAGATTAACCAGTATCAGGAAAGCGATCTGGCGTTTATTCAGCGTCTGCTGGCCGAATTGGGTATTTTTTACTTCTTCAGCCTGCAACCGGATACGCAGACGGAAATAGTCCACTTCGGTGACTCGCAGGCCGCGCTGATATTTGATAAAAAACTGGCCGTTAACAGCCCCTCAGGCATGAGTGACAGCGGATCTGATTCCGTATGGGGGCTGAACGTGGCGAACAACGTGGTGGAGGGGAACGTCACCACAAAAGACTACAACCACCGCGAAGCCCAGAACCTGCTTCAGTCTGCACCGGCAGACATGACCCGGGGAGAGGGCGATTATATTAACTATGGCGAGGTATATCATTACCTGCCCCGCCATCCCGAACGGGGTGATAATACCGATCCGGCACCGGAAACGGCCAATTTCTGGGCACGCCTCGATCACGAGCGTTTTTTGGCCCGGCAGACAATTATTACCGGCAAAAGTACTGATGCCACCCTATCCCCGGCGCAGGTACTGACCATTACTGACAGTCTTCCGCCGACATTACCGTCGCCATTACAGGAGCCGGTTCTGCTCACCCGCCTGATCTTCACCGGCAGCCGGAAATCAGCATTGCATGCGGACTTAACCGGTGTACCCTACAGTGAAATTCTCTGCTGGCGGCCGCCCCTGATTCCGCGCCCGAAGGTGACAGGGACGATGACGGCGCGCGTCACCAGTGCAAAAGCTAACGATATTTACGCCTGGCAGGATGCGTCCGGCCTGTACAGGGTGAAATTTGACGCTGACCGGGACTGCAAATCGCAAGGGCAGGAAAGTATGCCGGTGCGTCTTGCAAAACCCTACGGTGGCGATGTGTATGGTTTTCATTTCCCGCTGATCCAGGGAACCGAGGTGGCGATTGCCTTCCATGAGGGTGACCCGGATCGGCCCTATATCGCCCATGCACTGCATGACTCGCGGCATGTCGATCATGTGACGGAGAAAAACAGCACCCGTAATGTGATCCGCACCCCGACCAACAACAAGTTGCGGATGGAAGACAGGCGCGGTGAGGAGCATATCAAGCTCAGTACCGAATATGGGGGCAAGACGCAGCTGAATCTTGGGCACATCGTCAACGCATCCCGGGGACGGCGTGGAGAAGGGGCAGAATTGCGGACGGATGACTGGATAAGTATTCGGGGCGGGAAAGGGGTTTTTATCAGTGCGGACATGCAGCCTCAGGCGCAAGAGAAAGTCCTTGAAATGGAAGTCGCTATTCGACAACTAGAGCAGGCTTTAACGTTGGCTCGCAGTATGTCCAAGGCAGCAGCCTCTGCAAAGGCGATTCAAGGTGATGTAGGTAGTCAGCAACGATTGAATGCCTCTTTAAGGGATCTTACAGCACCAGGAATGCTCCTGCATGCTCCAGAGGGTGTTGGCATGGTCAGTGCCAGGGCACTTCGGATAGCTTCGGGAAGTGAGAGTGTGGGGATCATGTCGGGAAACAATACAGATATCAGCGCTGGCCAGTCCTTCACCGTTGCAGCAGGAAGTGCTGTCAGTCTATTGGCAAATAACCAGGGCATGCAATTACTGGCCGCAAAAGGTCAGGTAAATATTCAGGCGCAGAGTGATGTTTTATCGATGAGCGCACAAAAGGATCTTGATATTCAAAGTACGGAGGGGAAAGTAACTGTTTCTGCTCATCAAGAGCTGGTTCTTGCGTGTGGCGGAGCCTATATCAAACTAAGCAATGGAAATATCGAACTGGGTTGTCCGGGAAATATTCTGCTGAAATGTACGACTGCGCAAAAAATGGGCCCAGCTAATCTGAAAATAGCGCCGGTAGAAATGCCGATGGGGTTTGGAGGCGGTTTTATTCTTACCGATGAAAAAGGTACTCCGCAACCCTCAACGCCTTATCGCATAACCACGGCAGAGGGAGATATTTTACAGGGAATCACTGATGAAAAAGGCAAAACAGCGCCGATCAATACGGCAACTCCTTCATCGCTGAAAGCTGAGTTCGGTAAGGTCAAAGCTAACGGAGAGGCAGAATGACAAAATATCAGGGTTATGACGTAACAGACGCCACCCATGAAACCAGTATTCGTAATGAGTGGAAAACGATTGTTGCAAAGAAAAAGCCAGTACGGGGCGTGACCTTAACTATTGGGATATTTTTCGACGGCACGGGGAATAATAGAGAGAATACTGCATCACGCCTGGCACGATTTAATGAATGCAGTGCTCCCAGTCAGGGGGTTAATCAGAAAGACGCACAAAGCTGCGAGGACTTTCTTAAAGCCATTAACGAAGACAGCCTCGCTAATGGTAGCTATAGAGGGTATTACTCCAACATTTACTGGTTGAATTTACTATATAAACCGAACCAGTTGTTAGCAGAAAACCAAACTGAAGCCCAAATAAAAACTTACGTTTCGGGGATCGGTACTGAGGTGGGCAAATCAGATTCGATCTTTGGTAAGGGGCTGGGCATCAGCATACTGGATATGTATGAAGGTGTGGTAACTAAAACTGATGAGGCAATGGAAGGCATCACTCGTGCACTTTCAGAGTTTATGGCATTCAATAAAAATCCTGACTTTTGTATCGCAAAGATTCAGTTTGATGTTTTTGGCTTTAGCCGCGGGGCGGCGGCGGCGCGGCATTTTGCCAATCGGGTTATGGAACAGGACCCAGCCATAGCCAGTGCGATTGCAAAAGGTCTAAGTGGGGATTATTACGACGGCAAACCTTCCGGTGAAGTTCGCTTTCTGGGGATATTCGATACTGTGGCAGCCATCGGCGGAATCAGCAATTTCTTTGACATTAATGGACGTAGCAATCCGGGGGTGAATCTGGAATTGCGTCCTTCGGTTGCGAAGAGAGTGTTTCATATTACCGCTATGAATGAATACCGGTATAACTTTAGCCTGAATAGCATTCAGGGCATGTGGCCTGAACTTGCGCTGCCGGGAGCGCATTCAGATATTGGTGGAGGATACAATCCGGTAGGGTCACCTTTGCAGGAAAATGAAAATCTTTTTCTGTGTTGCCCCGAATTTGAAATTGTCAGCGACGATACCAGAGAAATCGATACGCGAGTATACCGTAATGCGGAGAAAGCCAGAGAGATGTTAATATCGCTGCCTGCCTTAAAACACATTTTGCCTCATGGAAAAATCACTACTAAAACCCGCTCCGTAGGAGTGATAGATAATAATCAACGTCGGGCCGGCATAATACAAAAACAGGTGGGAGCAGCAGTATTTTTTGAGCGAATGGCGGTTCCCAATGACTGGGCCAATGTCTGTTTGCGCGTAATGCTCGATGCTGCTCAGGAGGCAGGAGTATTGTTTGAACCAATTCGCCAAACAAATATAGAATTACAACTACCTTCCGAATTAACTCTCTTGGCTGATAAAGCCATCGCACAGGGAAAAGCGGTGCGTTTGGGCCAGGAACCTCAGGTTTTTACTGAGGAAGAGCGGTTTCTGATAGGGAAATATACCCACTGCTCAGCCCATTGGAATATCGAGTCCGATCGCAATGTATGGGTGGACCCAAAAACGGGAGAGATATTCATTCATCGTTTTGGTCCCAAAGAGGACAAGGCGTTTGTCTTTGCGCATAAACCTAATGACCACTGGGTACGCTCCGTATGGTATATGGACGATCAGCAGCGACGAAATGATAACGCATCAAAAAACGACGACGCTTTGGAGGCTAATTATTAACGCGACAGGATGGCAATATGGGTAAGGTTAAAATCATTTTTACAACACTGCTGATAATATCACTGACGGGGTGTACCGCAGGACACTCTTCGTCTGCTGCCCCGGATAAGACAGAGTGGAGTTATAAAAAACTGCCTTACGACGAATGGAAATTTCTGTTCATTTATCCCAAAGCGCTGCCCGCCCTGGCTACCCGGGCTCTGATGGTGGACGGGGCCGGCTACAAGACCTCCTACCAGTACGTTGATGTTACCGAATCAAGCGATGTCAGCGTAGGGCACTGGAATGATCGGTTAGGGGGAGTAGAGGCTTATTACAATAAAGGTAAAGCACTGCCCCTGATGCTGCGGTTCTGCTGGGACTCGATTATTGATAAAAAGAGTTACGAAACCTTGATATTGTTCAAGAAAGGAACCTGGGAGCAGATGATGACACCTTATACAGATAGTCGCAGGGACGAAACCTACTATCGTTCAACCATGATTATTGGTCTGGCTCCTGAGGGTAAGGTTAGCGTCTGGCTGGGAGACCGCGGTAATCCGGTAGTGCCTCAGACAGATGCCAAAATTACCACGGTATCAGGTGAGCAGATGAGCATGTGCAGGGGGGTGACAAAACATCCTGATGGATATGTTTACTATGGTGATACACCTGAGTTTATTAAAGGTAAAACTTACCCCTACGGCAACTGGTGAAACCCAGCCGCAGGGACAGCATATTAACGCTACAGGATGGCAATATGACCAGGGTTAAAATCATTTTTACAACACTGCTGATGATGTCAGTGACGGGGTGTACCGCAGGACACTCTTCGTCTGCTGCACCGGATAAGACTGAGTGGGGTTATAAAAAACTGCCCTACGACGAATGGAAATTTCTGTT